>CADCJO010000057.1 GCA_902801765.1 uncultured Eubacteriales bacterium | reverse complement strand
CCAACAACGTTATTTCGCCAGTTGTGGGTCCAGGGTCCTCAGGACCCTGGTTGGGGTCTGGGGCGAACAGCCCCAGCGTAACCCCCAAGTGTATTAAAGCGTCCTTTCCTTCCCAAAAATCATTATACCGATTCTTGGAGAGAAAATCAATCTCACAGCAAATAGCTGTACACTGCCCAGAAGTGGCAGAAGGTGCCGATCAGGCAGAAAACGTGGAACACGCAGTGGATACATTTTTTCTTTGCGCCAATCCCATACAGGATGGAACCGACGGTGTACGCCGCCCCGCCGCCAATCAGCCAATACACGCCCGCGCGGCCCATCGTTTCCAGCAGCGCTGGGACACCGAACAGGATCGACCAGCCGCACACCAGATGGCAAATCACGCTGGCCACTTTGTATTTATCCACATTTACCCCGTTCAGGGAAATGCCCGTAACCGCGAAGACGGACACCAATCCCAGCAGCGTCCAGCCCAGCCAGCCGCCCACGCCCAACAGCGACACCGGCACATAGGTGCCCAGCACCAGGAAAAACACATTGCAGTGGTCGATCACCCGCAGCACCTTTTTGCCCTTTACCCGCCTGCTCAGGGCGTGGTAAACGCAGGAAATCACATACAGCATGATCATGGCGAACCCGAAGACGGACACGCTCACCACCGCCAGCGGGGTTTTCGCCTTCACCAGCATCAGAATCAGCGCCGCTGCGCTCAGCAATCCCCCGACGCCGTGGGAAATGGCATTGAAGATTTCCTCGCCCAGGCTGTAATTTGGAATTGTAATGCCGCGCGTTTTGTTATGATCTGGCATGATCTCAATACTCCTCCATATAATAACAAATATCTTTTAATATAGTTTTCAATACTATATTAAATAATATTTATTATTTTGTCAAGCACAATAAAACAAAAAGCCGCCTGCGGCGGCGGAACAGTCAGGAAAATCTTGTATTACGCAGTTTTATGCACATGCCATTCCATGGCTTTCGCATAGCCTTCAAAACCCAAACCGATGAAGTGCGCCTGGCAGGCCATGCCCGCGTAGCTGATCTGTCGGAAGGGCTCGCGCTTGGTCACGTCGGTCAAATGTACCTCGGCGGCGGGAATACTGACGGCTTTCAGCGCATCCAGAATGGCCACGGAGGTGTGGGTGTAGGCGGCGGGGTTGATCACGATGCCGTCCACGTTCCCATAGGCTGCCTGGATTTTGTCCACCAGCGCCCCTTCGTGGTTGCTCTGGAAGATTTCCACGTCCACGTTCAGCTCTTTGGCTTTCTCCTCAATAAAAGCGACCAAATCCGCATACGTCTGCGTTCCGTACAGATGTTTTTCACGGATGCCCAGCATGTTCAGGTTCGGCCCGTTCAGCACCAGCAGCTTCATAAAATCCCTCCACAATGGCGTTTGCGGTTCTTGCCCTGTCCGGCTGTACGTCGATGACATAGTCGGCGCAGGCACGGTACAGCGGCGTGCGAATTTGCTCCATTTCTTTCAGCTTTTCCATATTGCCCGATAAGGGGCGGCCTGCCGTGGCGAGCTGTT
The DNA here is from genome assembly GCA_902801765.1 of uncultured Eubacteriales bacterium. Taxonomy (GTDB): domain Bacteria; phylum Bacillota; class Clostridia; order Christensenellales; family Aristaeellaceae; genus RUG563. The sequence continues at coordinate 9,224 of CADCJO010000057.1, read as the reverse complement.
CCACCGGCCTGCGCAGCCAGCAGAGCGCGCCGTTCTGCCGCAGCGCTTCCACATTTTCAGACCGCAGGATGGCCCCGCCGCCTGTGGCGATCACCAGTCCGCTTTCCTTTCCAAACTCTTTTACGATTTCGCTTTCGAGCTTCCGGAAGCCTGCCTCTCCCTGTTCTGCAAAAATTTTGGGGATCGGCCCGAAACGCTTCACGATTTCCGCGTCCAAATCCACAAATGTCCTGCTCAATGCTTGGGCGGCACGCTGTCCCTGGGTGGATTTGCCGCAGCCCGGCATCCCGATAAGCACAAGGTTCAGGCACTCCCGCCGCACGGACTGGTAGGCTTCCTGTATTTTTCCTTCGGGAAGCTCCGCATCCAGGAACAGCTTCGCCGCGTACCACGCCTGGGCGGCCAACATCCACAGCCCGTCGATGCAGGGAATCCCCGCCGCTTCCGCGTCCAGCAGCAGCTTCGTTTTCGCAGGGTTGTAGATTACGTCCGCCACGCCCTGCACCTTGGGAAAGCGGGCCAGGTCGATGGGCGAAACGAGATTGTTGGGGTACATGCCCACCGGCGTGGCATTGATGATGACCTCCGCGTCCGTGTGCTTTTCGTATAAATCCTCGTACGTGACGGGGACTTTCCGCGATACCACTACCGTCTCCCGGGCCTGGCGCACCCGGCAGGCGCCCTGCGCGGTCAGCGACGTGCCGCCGCTGCCCAGGATGACGACCTTTTTCCCGGTCAGGCCGATGCCCGCCTTGTCCAGCATGGACAGCATGCCGGGCAAGTCCGTATTGTCCGCGTAAATCTTTCCGTCCCGCACCACTAAAGTGTTGGCGCTGCCGATTTCGCGCACCGCCGGAGACAGCGCATCGCAGAAGGGCAGTACCGCCCGCTTGTAGGGGATGGTGACGTTCAGCCCCTTGAACCGCTTTTCCCGCAGCAGGGTTTCCACATCCGAAAGCGGCATAGGATACAATTGATAGTCATAGTCTCCGAACGCCCGGTGAATCTGCGGGGAATAGCTGTGGCCAAGGCGTTCGCCGATTAAGCCGTACTCCATCACCGCAGCTCCTCGTAATTGCCCAGGAACACCAGCTGATCGGCTTCCTGCTGAAGCTGCCCGATCAGGCTGCGCACGGCGGGGTCCAGGATGGACGCTTCGATGTCGAAGAAGAAGCGGAACTCAAAATCCTTGCCGGGGATGGGGCGGCTTTCCAGCTTGGTCAGGTTGAGGCCCATCACGGAAATCAGCGACAGCAGCCGGTACAGCGAGCCGGGCCGGTGCGCCGCGCTGAGCATGAGGGAAATCTTGCTGGCCCCCTCGTAGACCGTCAAATCCTTGGCGATGCAGATGAAGCGGGTGAAGTTGTTGCCGGAATCGCTGACCGCGTCGGAGAGGGTTTCCAGGCCGTAAAGCTGTTCGCATTCCCGGGAGGCGATGGCAGCAATGTCCTTTCGATCCGACCGGGCGGCGAAGGACGCGGCCACGGCGGTGTTTTCCATGGGGGTGGCCTTGATCTGCGGATGGCTGGCGAAGAAGGCGGAGCACTGGCGCAGGGCCTGTTCGTGGGAAACGACCTCCGTCACGTCCTCCAGCCGCGTGCCGGGTTTGGCCAGCAGTCGGTGATCCACCTTCTGCCGGGCAGCCTTGACGATGTGGAAGTGGTGCTTCTCCATCAGGTCGTACACCTGGGTGACGGACCCGGCGGTGCTGTTTTCAATGGGCAGCACGCCGAAGGGGCACATGCCCCGCTCCACCGCGTTGAACACGTCGTTGAAGGTGTTCATATACAGGATGGTGGGGAACTCAAACATCCTTTCCGTCACCTTCTGGGAATACGCTCCTTCCGTGCCCTGGCAGGCCACCATCACCCGCCGGGGCATGATCTTTTGCTCGTTCGCGGCGGCGGCTTCCAGGGACTGCACCAACGTTGATTCAGCCCGCAGCCGTTCTGACTGGTACGCCCGGCTGACGCTGAACAGGGTCTGATAAATCAGCTTGGCGTAATGCTCCAAATCCTCCCCCGCCATGAGGGAAACGCGGTTGATGATCTCCCGCTCCCGGCCTGTGTCCAGGATGGGTACATTGTGTTCCTGCTTGTACGCCGCCACGTCCTTCACCAGGTTCATGCGCTGGCAGAACAGATCGATCATCTGGCTGTCGATGGTGTCCAGCTTTCCACGGATTTCCTGTAAATTCAGTTCCATGCGTTTATTCTCCTTGTACTAGGTCGAGAAGGATGATCGCCGCCGCCGCTTCCACCACGGGCACGGCCCGGGGAACGACGCAGGGGTCGTGACGCCCTTGCACGGTAAACTCGGTTTCTTTCATTGTTTTCAGGCTGACGCTCTTTTGCGGCAGGGCGATGGAGGGAGTGGGCTTGAAATCTACCGTAAAGTAAACCGGCATGCCGTTGGTGATGCCGCCTAAAATGCCGCCGCAGTGGTTGGTGACGGTTTGTACCTTGCCATCCCGGATGCAAAAAGCGTCGTTGTTTTCGCTGCCAAAGTTTTGGGTATCGCCGAAGCGCAGGCCCTTCACGGCGGGGATGCCGAACAGCGCCTGGCTCAGCTTCCCTTCCAGCCCGCCGAAATATGGCCCGCCCAGGCCTGCAGGCAGGCCCGTAATAAAGCATTCCACCGCCCCGCCGACGCTGTCGCCTTTGCTTCGGGCCGCTTCGATTTCCTGCCTCATGGCTTCGCCCTGTTCAGGAGAAATCACCGGGAAAGCGCCGGGTTTATAAAAGGGAAGCGAAGGATTCACCGCGTCGGGCTTCGCGTCCTCGATCCTTCCGATGCGGGCGATGTGGGCGGCCATATGGATTCCTTTTTCTTCCAAATATAACTTTGCCAGCGCCCCGGCAAAGCACAGCGGAGCGGTCAGCCGGGCAGAAAACTGCCCGCCGCCCCGGCCGTCCCAAGCGTCGCCATACTTGACGCGGGCGGTGTAATCCGCGTGACCGGGCCGGGGAACATCTTTCAGCGCTTCATAATCCCCGGAGCGGGTGTTGCTGTTGCGGATGACGGCGGTAATCGGCGCGCCGCATGTCAGGCCGTCCGCGTTCAGTCCGGAGAGGATTTCGGGCTGGTCGGCTTCCTTTCGCGGGGTGCTCCAGGCGTTTTGCCCCGGCGCGCGGCGGCCCATGAAGGCGGCAACGAAATCTCCGTCGATTTTCTGTCCGGCAGGAAAACCTTCCATCACGCAGCCGATGGCAGGGCCGTGGCTCTGGCCGAACAGGGTCACCTTGAGCTTTTCACCGATGCTGAAATCAGACATGCGTTTGTCCTCCCAGCGCTGCAAAGTCTTTCCAGAAATGAGGATAGGATTTATTCACGGCCTCCGCACCGAGGATCGTCACCGGCCCGGCGCAGGCTGTGGCAGCAACGGCGGCGCTCATCACCACCCGGTGGTCGTTCATGCCATCCACCGTGCCGCCCGTCAATTTGGTTCCGTGAATGATTAAACCGTCCGGCAGCTCTTCCACCTGTCCGCCCAAAGCGTTCAAAAGGGTTGCCATGGCGCTGAGCCTGTCCGACTCCTTCAGCCGCAGCCTGGCCGCGCCGGTGATGCGGGTGGTCTGGCCGGGAAGGGCGGCGGCGACAGCGGACAGAATAGGCATCAGGTCAGGGGTATCGGTCACGTCCATTTCCCCGCCGATTTGCTTGAGCAGATCAAGAATTGCCTTGTCCCCCTGGCAGGAGGCGGGATTCAGTCCATCCACAGTCACAGCGCTTCCCAGTTGGTTGGCCCCAAGCCAGAAGGCGGCGGCGCTCCAATCCCCCTCCGCTTCCACCGCGCCGGGGGAAAGATAACGCTGATTGCCCGGGATGCGCCAGCCATTTTCCAATGACTCCACCGTAATGCCGAACTGACGCAGCACAGAAAGCGTCAAGTCTACATAAGGCATGGATTCCAGGGGCGAGGTATAGATCAGTGTGCTGTCGCCGTTCAGCAGCGGCAGGGCAAGCAATAAGCCGGTAAAGTATTGGCTGCTCACGTTGCCGGGCAGAACATAGTCCCCCGCATGCAGTCCGCCGCGCACCATCAGCGGCAGGAAATCACCGTCGATCTGAGCGCCGTGCGCTCGCAGCGCCTCCAGCAGCGGCCCATTGGGGCGGGTGGGCAATCGGCCGGAGCCGGTTAGGAGGACGCTTCCGTTCAGCACGGCGCACAGCGGCAGCAGGAACCGCAGGGTGGAACCGCTTTCCCCGCAGTCCAATGTCCGGAGCGGTTTTCGCAGCGGTCCCGAAACAGCGAATACATCCCCGGTTCTGCGGATTTCCGCCCCGCAGCTTTGCAGACAGCGGACGGTGGCGGCAATGTCCGCGTTCTCGCCGGGACAGTGAATCGCCGTTTCCCCTGCGCACAGCGCGGCGGCGATCAGCAGCCGGTGCACGTGGGATTTGGAGGGCGGCGCTGTCACGATGCCCTGCAATCGGCCCGGCATCATGGTCATGTTCATAGCGTTTCTCCTGTGGCTTTCTGGAAATAGAACGGCAATTCCTCAATGGGAATGGTTTTGAGGCAGCATTTTCCAACGGCCTCCGGCAGCACCAGGGTGATGCTTCCGCCCCGGCGTTTTTTGTCGTGGAGCGCCGCCGCGGCCAGTTGCTCCGCGGAATAGGGCACGCGGATGGGCAGGCCGCAGGCCAGGCAGGCGTCCTCGATGGGGGTGGGGTCGATGCCTGCCGCCTTCGCCGCCATCACCATGCCCACGCCCACACCCTGGCCGTGGGTCAGGGTGAAGCCTGAGCACTTCTCCACCGCGTGGCCGAAGGTGTGGCCCAGGTTCAGAAATTGGCGCTGTCCGTTGTCCATTTCGTCCCCCGCTACATAGTCCCGCTTGATGGCAACGCACCGGGCGATGACCTGCTCCATCCGGCTTTCCCAGGCGCTGGTGCGCAGGAAGGCGAATAAGTCCGGGTCGCACAGCACGCCGTATTTCAGCATTTCGGCCAGGCCGTCGCGTTTTAATTCGGCGGGCAAATCCCGGATCACGTCGGTATCGCAGAGCACGATTTCGGGCTGGTGAAAGGCCCCGGCCATGTTCTTGCCTGCCCGCAGATCTACCGCCGTTTTGCCGCCAACGGAGGAATCCACGGCGGCCAGCAGCGTGGTGGGAATCTGGACGAAGCGCGTGCCCCGGCTGTACACCGCCGCGGCGAAGCCCGCCAAATCCCCCGGCACGCCGCCGCCCAGGGCGACCACCAAATCGGATCGGGACAGCTGAATCTCGCCCAGCCATTCCAGCGCGGCGCTGAGGGTGTCCATGGTTTTGTGCTGTTCTCCGTGGGGGAAGGCCCAAATCTCCGGCGCAAACCCGGCGGCGGCCAGGCTGTCCATCACCGCTTCGCCGTACAGAATGCGCACGGTGTCGTCGGTGATGACCGCCGCTTTGCAGGGCTTCACCACCTTGGCGATTTCCTCCCCGGCCCTTGCCATCAGCCCCGGGCCGATCAGCACGTCGTAGCTGCCTGACGCTTCAATCCGCACCCGTTCCATGGTCACTCCTCCAATGCTTCCTTGATTTCCCGGCCTTCCCGAAGCAGAAAGCGAAGCCGCTCCTCGTCCCGGTCTTTCAGGGCGTCGTAATACTCCTGCATGTTTTTGATCAGGGCTTCCACCTGGGTCAGCAGCAGGTCGTCGTTCTCCAGGAACAATTCCGTCCACATGTCCTCGTTCAGCCGGGCGACGCGGGTCATGTCCCGGAAGCTGCCGGCGGAAAAGCCCTTGTGCTTGGGGGCCAGCGGCGTTTTCACGTAAGCGCTGGAAACCACGTGGGCCAATTGGGAGGTGAACGCGATCATCTCGTCGTGTTCCTGAGGCGTGGTGAACCGCACTTTGGCAAAGCCGATGGAGAGGAAAATTTCCTTGGCGCGGCGGATGGTTTCGATGTCCGTGCCCGGCGCGGGGGCCAGGATCATGGAGGCGTTTTCAAACAGGTCGTCCTGGGCGTAGGTGAAGCCGCTGCGCTCCCGGCCCGCCATGGGATGGCCGCCCATAAAGATGGCCTGCTTCCCTTCAAAGGCAGGGTACAGCCGGTCGCACACGAAGCGCTTCACGCCGCAGCAGTCGATCACCAGCGCGCCGGGCTTGAACGCTTCCATGTGGTTCAGCGTCCAGTCCACCGCATCCTTGGGATACAGGGCCACCAGCAAGACATCACAATCGGATAGGTTTTCTTCCGTCAGTTCCCCGTCGATGGCTCCCACCATTTTGGCCTGTAAAATCGCCGTTTCTTTCAGGTCGCAACCGTACACCGTATGCCTGGAATGAAACTTGATGCTCCGGGCCAGGGAACCGCCGATCAGCCCCAGGCCCACGATCCCGAACACCATGCGGGATGCCTCCTTTCAGTTGTATAAATTGGAAGTCTTGATCTTGAACTCCCGGATTCATTCGTCATGCCTTTTGATGACATGGATGATTTGGAGTCCATCTGTTTCCAATCCCTTAATTTTTCCATGGAAGTATCGCTTCGATGCTTCCCGATACAGCGTTACAGCATCCGTACCGCACACGCTTTCAAGCTGCCGGTATATATCTGCCTGTTTCTGGCAGGACTGAAAGGTTCTTGCATCCCTTTCAATCTTCTGAAGGTAATATTCTGCCAACCCTTCGATCAAAGTCCAGTTTTCAAACGACTGAAAAGCATTTTCATCCTTCAAGGCAATTTTCAAGAGATAGATGATAAATTCATGGGATATAAATGCTTTCTCCGCTTCTGCGCTGCGATCAATTCCGAATACATCCTGCGTATCGGTTATATCGATCGCTTCCGCACCTCCCGCAACGGATGAAACAAGAACAGCTGTAAATCCGGGCGGCGGCAAGGAAACGCCAACGAATTCTTCCGCCTGCGCTGTGAAATCACTCTCTTCAAAAACTGTATGCATGGTGTTGATGTATTCTGTGATTCTTTCCCTCTCTATGGGCCAAATGGTTTCCATGAAATCATCATAATAGCGAATCATGATCCGGCATACACGAATGATTGAATGAAGTTCATCATCCGGCAATTTCAGATGGCCGGATTCGATCCAGGCAATCGTTTCTTCATAGTATTTTTTCACGGACATTTTGCTTCGTACTGGTTCGCAGACCATAGGACCGTACCAGTCACCGCAATGCTCACCGCCACGGACCGTCAGGTGGCGCTCCTGATCCTTGAGGCATTGTAAATCGGCAGAATCATACCTGTTTCGGTATTTTTCGCCATAGGCATTGTCATAACCGCACTTTGCCACAGACAGCATATGGAAAATATAGTTGATCTCCGGATCAGCGGAAAACCGTATTTTATTCATGCTTGTTTCATTCCTCGTATTCGGAAGCTCCTTTGAGGCCAAATACCCTGAAAATCCCGATATGAAAGCAGACCCTTACGCCTCCTTTGGTACTTTCCTGGGCTCCAGGAAAGTACACGTCCCCCTCATCGGCACGCGAAGGGCCGGACGGCGAACACGGTTTTCGCCACGTCGTCGAAGGCGTCGGGGGTCAGGGACTGGGCGCCGTCGGAGAGGGCGTGGGGCGGGTCGTTGTGCACTTCGATCATCAGGCCGTCGGCCCCGGCGGCGGTGGCGGCCACGGCCATGGGCTTGACCAGATGCGCGTAGCCGGTGGCGTGGCTGGGATCGACGACCACGGGCAGGTGGGTCAGCTTGTGCAGCACCGGCACGGCGGCCAGATCCAGCGTGTTCCGGGTGGCGGTTTCAAAGGTGCGGATGCCGCGCTCGCACAGGATCACCTGATCGTTGCCGCCCGCCATGATGTATTCCGCGCTCATCAGCCATTCCTGGATGGTGTTGGCCAGGCCGCGCTTCAAAAGAATGGGCTTGCGAATCTGCCCCAACTCCTTGAGCAGCTCAAAGTTCTGCATGTTCCGGGCGCCCACCTGAATCACGTCCACGTCCTCAAACAGCGGCAGGTGGTTCACGTCCATGATTTCCGTCACGATGGGCAGGCCCGTTTCCTGCTTCGCCAGCAGCAGCAGGCGGATGCCCTCCTCATGCAGGCCCTGGAAAGCATACGGCGACGTGCGGGGCTTGAACGCGCCGCCCCGCAGCAGTTCGGCTCCAGCCTCCTTGACCCGCTTGGCCACATACACGATCTGGTTTTCATTCTCCACGGAACAAGGCCCGGCGATGATGGCGAAATGTCCGCCGCCGATCTTCGCCTTGCCGCCGATGTCCACCACCGTGTCCTCGGCGTGGAATTTGCGGTTGGCGTTCTTGTAGGGTTCCTGCACCCGCTGCACGTTCTCCACGATTTCCAGGCTCTTGATCACGTCGATATCCACCCGGGACGTGTCGCCGATCAGACCCATGATGGTCTGGCTTTCGCCGACGGACATGTGAATGTTGAAACCCATGGATTTGAGCCACGCGGTCAGGTTGTCCACCTGCTTTTGGTCGGCCTTGTTTTTCAGCAGAATAATCATTGCGTCTTCCTCCCGTCGTTCTGTGTAACGATGATTTCGTTGTAATGAAAAGGGCCCCGCGATGGCACGCACCGCAAGGCCCTGAATCTTTCTCAGTTTCTTTTCATGCGGAAGCACGCCTTACCTGTGAAAACCGGTAAAGCGAAAATAAAAGTAAGCCGCCGCATAGTTCAGCATGAAAAGAATCCTCCTTCAAAATTCATGCATAGCTTATCACACTTTCTTTTGGCTTGCAAGGGAAACGCTGTTTTTCCCCTGTATTCTTTGCGTCTATGCGTATAGGATAAAAATGAATGTGGAAATAGCAATTATATTCTAAAATACTAACATTCGTGTTCTCAAGGACGCTTTTCAAACCTAACAAAAGGGAATGCTGGGGGCTGCGCGCCCCCAGACCTGCGCCAGGGTCCTGAGGACCCTGGACCCACAACTGGCAAAATAGTTTTGTTGGGATAAGCAGACAAGTTCCGCCTGGTGCGCTGGGATGACGAAAAGTTTGAGGGCTTCTGGCCCAAGAAAGCCCGGGAACATCCGAGGGGGAAAGTAAACTTTCTCCCTCGGATGATTCCCTGGCTTTCCGCGGATGCGAAGCATCCGGGCTGGCGGCTTCGCCGCCGGGCCAGAAGCACAACGGAACCAAGTCCATCTTCCGCGTTTCTCCCAGCATCAGCGGGAACCAAGCAGATGCTACAAATCAAGCAATATCCGCTATTGAGGTCCAGGAGATGAAATCTCCTGGTGCAGGTGCACGAGGGCCGCACAGGCCCTCGCCTCGTCTTTGTTTTT
>CADCJO010000056.1 GCA_902801765.1 uncultured Eubacteriales bacterium | reverse complement strand
CGAAACGAGCAATCACCGCTTTGCGGCGTTGCGACGATTGAGGCTGCGGCAAAGCAGCGCTACGTTGACCGGAATGAAGCACAGCCAGGACGGAAAAGATGCCCGAAGATTCAATGGTTTAGACGAGAAATAGTATCAGAACGATTGATGAAAGGACATCCGAATGGCGGAAATACTGGGCTTTTTAGCCGGAGCCGGGATACTGGCGCTGGTTGGCGCGCTGATTGCGGTGTTCCTGCGGCAAATGGGATGGATCAGCCGCGCCACGGCGCATTTGCTGGGCCGCAGTGCAGGAATGGTCTGCGGAGCAGGCGCACTGTACCTGGGGACCGCACTCATCTTTGAATTGGCTGTGTACGGCAGAATTGAAGGAGAGCTGACTTTGGACACAGTATTTCATGGTCCTTATGTCCGCTCGATGCTGTCCGCATTGGAAGAACCCCGGGGCGTGGGGCCGGTATCTGCGGTATTCGCCTGGCTTGGCTTTGCGCTCGGGAAGGTGTTTTTTGGCCAATTCGTGTTCTGCGGCATTGTACTGGCTTGGCTGATGACCATGGGCAGTCTGTTTTTATTACAGCTTCGGCTTCGGATAATCGCTGATGATACTCAGGCTCGGGACGCGGCGTTCCTGCTGCTGTGCCTGCCGGGAAGCGTGTTTTTTCTGCTGCCGGGGGCCGCGCCGGTGTGCCTGCTGATATGTGCCATACTCTTTTATCTGTTTGGAAAACGATTGAAACCATGGAACAAGCGCCTGACGCCGACTGGTTACGGCTGGCTGCTGTCTGTATGCGCCGTGCTGTCCGCCGCCGTGGTGGTCTGTCTGGCGGAAGGCAAGCTGGGCTGACGGGGGTGAAGCGATGAAATTGACACAACGCGGCCGGGACTGGCTGCTGATCGCTGCGGCCTCTCTGAGCCTTCACTACCTTGTGATGGTGCTGCATCTGTTTCTCAGCAACGGGGCTTTTTCCTTTTCCGCACTGGGCGAATTGATTTCACAGCGGCTGATGGAGCCGGGCGACGCCACGCGCTACATTGACATCGCTCAGCACGGCTATGTGACCCAAGGGGAGAATGCCATCAACCTGGTGTTCTACCCACTGTATCCTCTTTTAATGCGTTGGCTGGGGTGGCTGACCTTCAGCCTGCCGCTCTCAGGCGTCATCATTTCCCACGTTGGGTACTGCGCCGCCTCCATCCTTTTGTATGAACTGATCCTGATGGATGGAGACCGGCGCAACGCTTTGGACGGCGTCCTGCTGATGGCGCTGTATCCTTTTTCCATGTTCGCCCTGGGCGTATTTACGGAAGGTATTTTCCTGGCGCTGTCCATCGGCTGCCTGTACGCCCTGCGAAAGCACAGCTTCATGACCGCAGGCTTTCTGGGCTTCCTCGCAGCGCTTACCCGCACGCAGGGCATGCTGCTGTTTTTCCCGGCGGTTTACGAATGGATAAGCCTGCGGTTCGGGCCAAAGAAAGAAAAGCCCCGCTGGCTGGACGCGTTTCTGCTGCTCATCCCAGCGGGCTTCGGGGTGTACCTTTGCATCAACGGGGCGCTGTATGGAAACTTCTTTCAATTCTTGACCTTCGAAGCGGGGGAGCCCTGGTATCAGAGCACCGAATGGATCAGCCGGAACATTGCCTTGCAGTACAACCTGGCTCATCAGTATCCCGGTTTGTCCTGGATCATTTATTCCGTGCAGATCGCGCTTTATTTCTTTACCCTTGCCACTCTGGGCTGGGGCGTCTGCCAAAAAGAGCGTATGGCCTATCTGCTGTATGGCGGCGTATACCTGGGCTTTACCTTTCTTTCCGGCTGGATGATCAGCGGTGGACGCTACATGCTTTGCTGTGTGCCGGTATACATCGTTCTTTCCAAGCTGAAGGACGGTCTGCCGCGCCGTTTTCTTCTCCTTTGCGCTGGACTGCTGTTTTTCCTTTACAGCCTTCTCTACCTGCGCGGTTATGCCATCATGTGATTGACAGGGCAGGGCCGGGCGGAGTAGAATGAGCTGTCAGATGACAATTCTGAAACGCGGCTTCCATTGATTGATGCAGCTGACTGAACCAGAAAACGAGCAGCCGAGAACGAACAAACAAATGACCGGGAGGTCAACGATCAGTGATCACAACACATTCTGCGGAAGAAACCAGGGCCTTGGGCGCGAAGCTGGCCGCGCAGCTGCGGCGGGGAGACGTGGTGCTTTTGCGGGGCGACCTTGGCGCGGGGAAGAGCGAGTTCGCCCGGGGCGTGGCGCGGGGGCTGGGCATTCAAGGTCCAGTGCCAAGCCCATCCTTCACCATCCTGAATATGTACGACGAAGGACGAATTCCCCTGTACCATTTCGACTGGTACCGAATCCACGACCCCGACGAGATCGGGGAGATGGGGTTTGAGGAACAGATCGGCGGCGACGGCGTTGCGCTGATCGAATGGAGCGAACAAGCGCCGGATTATGTGCCTGATCGGGCGCTGGAAATAAGTATCCACACGGTAGATGAATCTACGCGGGAAATCACGGTGGAGCCCCTGGGCGGGTTCCCGTTCGGGGAGGAAATGCTGTTATGATTTTGTTTTGTCTGGACACGTCGGGGCCGGTGGCGGGGGTGGCGATCATCCAGGACGGCGCCGTGCGGTACGAAGCCATGGCGGTGAACAAGTTCACCCATTCCCAGTCCATCCTGCCCATGACGGAGGAAGCGTTCCACCATACCGGTCTGGAGGTGGGCCAAACTGATTATTTTGCCGTGACGGTGGGGCCGGGGTCGTTTACCGGCGTGCGCATCGGCGTCAGCACGGTGAAAGGCTTGGCGCACGCGGCGGGCAAGCCCTGCATTGCCGTGGATGCTCTGGAAGCCATGGCGGCGGGGGTGATGCCCTTTGACGGCGTGATTTGTCCCATCCAGGACGCCCGGGCCGGGCAGGTGTACGGCGCGGCTTTCGCGGGCGGGACGCTGGAGCGCCTGCTGCCCGACGAGCCAATCAAACTGGAAGAATACCTGGAAAAAGCGTTGGCCTTTGGCCGGGACATGCTGTTTCTGGGGGACGGGATGCCGGTACATCGGGAGCGCATCGCGGAGATTCTGGGGGAAAAGGCCCGCTTCGCCCCGCCGCATTTAGCGTTCCTGCGCCCCGCGTCGGCAGCGTTTCTGGCCTGGGAAAAGCAGGAGGAAGCGGTGGAATACACCAAACTGTCGCCGCTGTATCTGCGCCCGCCGCAGGCAGAGCGGCAGAAGAATTTGCGCGAGCGGGTTTGACCCCTAAGTCGGCTACGCCGACAGCTCTAACGCACCGCCGCTATTCCGCAAAGCGGAAGCGGCGGCAGCGCCGCGCTGGGAACCATAGGTTCCGCGCGGGCTGGTCGCGCCTGCGCATAGCGCAACGGCGCGACTGCTATCCCTGATAGGGGAGCCTTATTTTGCCTCCCCTATCAGGGGAGGTGGCGCGAAGCGCCGGAGAGGTTGAAGCACCATGACAGACCAATCAACTGCGCCTTACACCATCCGTCGGATGACCCTGGCAGACGTTGACGGCGTGCATGCCATCGAAATGGCGTCCTTCCCCAAGCCCTGGAGCCGGGAGGACTTCGTAAAGGAAATGACCCAGAACGCCTGTGCGCGCTACCTGGTGGCGGAGGAAGCGGGGGAGATCATCGGCTTCGCCGGGGCGTGGATCGTGCTGGACGAGGCCCACATCACCAACATCGCCGTGACGCAATCCCGCCGGGGCCGGGGCATCGGCCGGGCGCTGACCCAGGCGCTGCTGCAATACGCCGCCAACCTGGGCGTGGTGTACGCCACGCTGGAGGTGCGCAGAAGCAACGAAATTGCCCAGAAACTGTATAAGTCCCTGGGCTTTGAGTACGTAGGCCTGCGCAAAAGGTATTACGAGAATAACGGCGAGGACGCCTTCATCTATTGCTGCCAGCGGATGCCGGAGGCTGACCCGGATTTTGAGGAAGAGGAAACGATCAGGGAATAAGCGTGCGAGCGTTTTTATCCTTCTTCCTCCCGCCATGCTTGTATAAAATGTCTGCGCGCCGTTTTTTCCCATCGGGAAACGGTGGATTGGGTGGTATCCAGCTTCTTAGCCAATTCTGTTTGACTTCTGTCTGCGATAAAACGCTGCCGGATCAGCCAGCTTTCTTCCTTCGGAAGGCGTGACAGCGTATCCAGGATGCAGAACCGCAACAGCCAGTTTTCCCCCAGCGGATCTGGAAGCGATGAAAAGAAGGTACCGGCTTCATCATAGACCGGGCCTTTTTCCTGTTCGATCAGCAGCGTCAGTTCCTCCGGGGCGATGCCCGCGTGGGCGGCGATTTCCTGAATCGGTGGATTCTCTCCGGTCAAACGCATCCGCTGTTCCTGGTACGCCTTTGCCCGGTTCAGCACCGCCCGGCCGCGCCAGCCCAAGGTATGACAATAAGCCCTGCGCATTTCACCCAGGATAACCGGCACGGCATAGGTGGAGAACTGGTTCCCGCTGTCCTCGCGGAAATGCCGAATGGCTTTCACCAGGCCCATGCACCCCTGCTGGAACGCGTCCTCATTCCAGGAGAACCGACTGTATAACGCCTGTACCAGCGGGATATGCTGCCGCACCAGCGCGGCCAGCGCATCCGGGTCGCCCGCCTGGGCCAAGGCAAACAGGCTCATGCTTCCCGCAGGCGCTTCTGCATTCGCACGGTCGTGCCCCGGCCCGAAACGGATTCCACCGTCACCTTGTCCATAAACGTCTGCATCACAGAAAAGCCCATACCGGAGCGTTCTTTTTCCGGCTGGGTAGTGAAGAAGGGCTGCATGGCGCGGGAAATATCTTCGATGCCCTTGCCGGTGTCAGTGACGCTCACCTCCAGGATACCGTCGTCCCGCAGCGCGGCGGTGATGACGATTAGTCCCGTTTCGTCCTCGTATCCATGCACGATGGCATTGGTCACCGCTTCGCTGACAGCGGTTTTGATGTCCGCCAGCACGTCCAGCGTAGGATTCAATTGCACGGCAAAAGCGCTCACCGCGACCCGGGCGAAGCCCTCGTTTTCCGGCACGCTTAAAAATCTCAATTCCATCTGATTGATAATATCCATCGGTTTTCCTCCGTTATGATAAAGTCTGTATCACTTGCCGCATCCCGGACAGGGTGAACACCTTTTCCACCTGGGGATTCATGTTTTTCACCGCCACGCCGCCGCCGCGCTCCCGCAGCGTGCGATACCGCCCCAGAATCACGCCGATGCCCGATGAATCCATAAACGGCATGTCCTGCAAATCCAATACCAGCGTTTTCACGCCCGGTTCCGCGATCAGCGCGTCCAGCTCCCGGCGGATGCTCTGGGCGCTGCAATGGTCCAATTCTCCTGTAAGGTGCACCGTTATGGTGCCTTTTTTTCGTTCATACTCCATGCTGATCCCTCCTGATTGTACATACGGCTTTCTGTTTTCTGGATAATATGTATAGGTTCCTGCATCGAAATATGGATGTTTATGACGATCATTCTAAAAATGTTCGACTTTTATCGGTTTCTTACCAAAAAGAAGATTGTAAAAATACGGTTTATCATTTATAATGTCGAAGAATCCGAATGATCAACGGGAGGACAATCATGCTGACTGACATCGAAATCGCTCAGGCTACGCCCCTCAAACCTATTTACGAGATCGCCCGGAACGCGGGCATTGACGAAGAATTACTGGAGCCTTACGGTAAATATAAAGCGAAGCTGGACGCAAGGGCTATCCGGAATCAGACGAATCCGGACGGCAAGCTGATCCTGGTCACGGCCATCACCCCCACCCCCGCGGGTGAAGGCAAAACCACCACCACCATCGGCCTGGCCGACGGGCTGCGGAAGATCGGCAAAAAGTCCATCGTGGCCCTGCGGGAGCCTTCCCTGGGCCCTGTCTTCGGCATTAAGGGCGGCGCGGCTGGCGGCGGGTACGCCCAGGTGGTGCCCATGGAGGATATTAACCTGCATTTCACCGGCGACTTCCACGCCATCGGCGCGGCCAACAACCTGCTGGCCGCCATGCTGGATAACCATATCCATCAGGGCAACAGCCTGAATATCGATCCCCGCCGCATCGTGTGGCGGCGCTGTGTGGACATGAACGACCGGCAGCTGCGCAATATCGTGGACGGCCTGGGCGGCCGCGTCAACGGCGTGCCCCGGGAGGATGGCTACGACATCACCGTGGCTTCCGAAATCATGGCCGTGCTGTGCCTGGCCGACAGCCTGACCGACCTCAAGGAGCGCCTCTCCCGCATGGTGGTGGCCTACACCTACGACGAGCAGCCCGTCACCGCGGGCCAACTGAAAGCCGCCGGAGCCATGACCGCCCTGCTCAAGGACGCCATCAAGCCCAACCTGGTGCAGACCCTGGAGGGCACCCCCGCGCTGGTGCACGGCGGTCCGTTCGCTAACATTGCCCACGGCTGCAACTCCATTATGGCCACCCGCACAGCTTTGAAACTGGGTGATTACATCGTCACAGAAGCGGGCTTCGGAGCGGACCTGGGCGCGGAAAAATTCCTGGATATCAAGTGCCGCGTCAACGGCCTGACCCCGGACGCCGTCGTTGTAGTCGCCACCGTGCGCGCGCTGAAAATGCATGGTGGCCTGCCCAAGAACGACCTGAACCATGAGGATCTGGACGCCCTCAAAAAGGGCCTTCCCAACCTGCTCCAGCATGTGGGCAACATGACCCAGGTGTACGGGCTGCCCTGCGTGGTGGCCATCAACCGCTTCCCCCTGGACACGGAAGCGGAACTCCAACTGATCGAAGACGAATGCAAGGCTCTGGGCGTGAACGTGGCTCTCAGCGAAGTGTGGGGCAAAGGCGGCGAGGGCGGTGTGAAGCTGGCGGAGGAAGTGGTGCGCCTGTGCGAAGAAGAGAACCATTTCCGATTCAGCTATCCCCTCGACCTTTCCATTGAGGAAAAGATCAGCCTGATCGTCAAGAACGTCTACCACGGCGACGGCGTGATGCTGACGCCCAACGCCAAAAAGCAGGCCGCGCAGCTGGAAAAACTGGGCTTCGGCGGCATGCCTGTCTGCATGGCGAAGACCCAGTATTCCTTCTCCGACGACCCGGCGCTTCTCGGCGCGCCCAAGGGCTTTACTGTCACCGTGCGCAACCTTCGGGTTTCCGCCGGGGCCGGCTTCATCGTGGCCCTCACCGGCGACATCATGACCATGCCCGGCCTGCCCAAGGTTCCCGCCGCGGAAAAGATCGACGTGGACGCCGAGGGGAAGATCACTGGGCTGTTCTGATTGTCAAAGCGTAAAGCGTTAAGATGATATACTTGTGCTTTGAAAGCGAAGGATAAGCAGTTTTTCAATCAACTAACATTGTCATCCCGAGCGAAGCCGAACCAGAGGTGAGGCGCAGCCGAGGGACCTGAGAGATTGATTTAGCATTGCTTGGTTGGTTTTCTTTCTCTCAGGTCCCTCCACTCCGCGTCGCTATCGCTCCGCTTCGGTCGGGATGACAATGGATGTTGTCGGTCATCATTTGCAGAATCATAATTGATCATCCTTTGCAAAGCATAAAAACAAGGCTGTCGCCCGTTTGAAGGTGACAGCCTTTTTTCTATACCGTGTCTTATTTATCAATCCGCGCTGCGGCTTTCCAGCGCGTCCAATTCCTTTTTGCCGCGCATCATGATCACCAGACCCACCAGGAACAGGCAGATCAGCGCCAGCACGCCATAGGAGCTGCGGCCCGTCCACGCGCCAATGGTGGCGTAGAGGAACGGCCCCATGACGGAGGCAAACTTGCCGAAGATGTCAAAGAAGCCGAAGAACTCGTTGCTGCGCTCCTTGGGGATCAGCTTGCCAAAGTAGCTGCGGGAAACGGCCTGGATGCCGCCCTGGACGGTACCCACCATAAAGGCCATGGCCCAGAACAGGATGGTGGAGAAGGAAACGGCGGTCTGGAACTTCTGGATGGTGTCTATATGCTGGCCGATAAACAACGCGAACGTGCCCACTACCCGGCTCATTTCAGGCGATTGCTGCTGCTCGAAAGTGAGCTTGGCCACCTCCGCGTTCAGCTTCTCCTGGGCGTTTTTATCGGTGAAATACTTGGCTCCCGCGTCGCGCAGGGCAATGGCGTTTTCGTCGGTCAGGTCGGAAAGCTGCTCGGTGTAATCGGCTTTCAGGGCCGTTTCGTAGGCTTGCTGGTGGGGTTCCAGGGAGAAGCCCATGTAGAAGCCCACGCAGCAGATCAGGGTATAAATGATGATGGCCCCGATCAGCGCTTTGCGGGCGGTGATCTTCTGGGCGATGTTGGCAAACCAGATGGAGCAGGGCATGGCCACGATCTGGGTTACCAGCAGGGCCAGGATCATGCCCACCGTGCCCAGGCCCAGCACGGTTCCGTAAGCCGTGGAAATGCTGATGATGGTGCCCACGCCGTCGATATAGAAGAAGTAAGCCACCACGAACAGAAATAATCCCTTGCGCTGGAAAATGGCTTTGGCGGTGCTGGCGATGTTGCGGAAAATCTGACCGATGGAGGTATCCGGCGTGCGCTCAATGTAATGGGTCTGCTCCACGTTTTTGAGAAACGGAATGGAGAACACCAGCCACCACACGCTGACGATGATGATGGAAAACTTCTGGGCGATGGGACTGCCATAGCCCAGGATCAGCAGCACCGCGATGGAGATCACGAAGGGGATGGTGCTGCCGCCGATGTAGCCCATGGCGTAGCCCCAGGAGCTTACCTTGTCCATCCGCTCGTCGGTGGTCACGTCGGTGAGGAAGGAATCGTAGAACAGGCAGGAGGCGGAGAACCCGATGCGGCTCAAAATGTAGCCCACCAGCATGAGCCGCCAGTTGTTCATCACCAGCGCAATCACGAAGGTAAACACCACGCCCACCAGCATGGACGCCGTGAACAGCTTTTTCTTCATGCCCTTGTAGTCCGCCACCGCCCCCAGTATCGGGGCAAGAATGGCGACGATGAAGGTGGCGATGGAGGTGCCATAGCCCCACCAGATATCGCCCGCGTCGCCCGCGATGGAGACGAAAATCGTGGGAAAGATGGCTGCCATGATGTTGGTGGCGTAAATGGAGTTGGCCCAGTCGTACATGATCCAGCTCCATTCCTTTACAGTAAAGCGCTTTTGCTTTCCGGCTTTTGCGGTCTGCATGGGATTCCCTCCTTATGAAAGCCTATGATGAATGTATTTTCATTATATCGAAACTTACCATTTCTTTCAAGGTGTATTTGTTATTTCTTTATTATCAAATTCCTGATAAAAGTAAGACTTGCAATATTTTACAAAGCAGAGTATAATGCTGTTATGTGATCAGGCCCTTGGGAGCCGGGCCGTGCAGGCGGCAGCAGGACGTATATTTTCTGCGGGACAGGCATAGAATTGCTTGTTCCCGTTTTTATATTCCGGGAACAGGAACAGGAGTTGATATTGATGGAAAATACCACCAAAATCGCTTTTCAGGTTTCGCGTGTCTCTATTTACGCCAATGCCGCATTATCCGCCGTAAAGCTCCTGGCGGGGCTGGCCGCTCATTCCGGCGCGATGATATCCGACGCGGTGCACTCGATTTCCGACGTATTCAGCACCTTTATCGTGATGATCGGCGTACACCTGGCCGGAAAGGAATCGGACAAGGAACACCCGTATGGTCATGAACGGATGGAATGTGTGGCGGCCATCGTGCTGGCAGGCGTGTTGCTGGCGACCGGGCTGATGATCGGATATTCCGGTGTACAGAACATCCTGCATCCCGAGGAGCTGCAGGCGCCCGGCCTGCTGGCGCTTGCCGCGGCCGTGCTGTCCATTGCGGTGAAGGAAGCCATGTTTCAGCACACCCGCAAAGCCGCAAAGCAAATCGACTCCGACGCGCTGATGGCTGATGCCTGGCATCATCGGTCCGACGCCCTCAGTTCTGTCGGCGCGCTGGTCGGCATCGGCGGCGCGCGGCTCGGCTTCCCGATCCTGGACCCGATCGCCAGCTTGGTCATCTGTCTGTTTATTGCCAAGGCCGCTTATGAAATTTTCCGCGACGCCGTTAATAAAATGGTGGATGAAAGCGTGGACGAACAAACGGAAAACGCGCTTCGCGCCTGCGCGCTGGCGCATCCCGGCGTGCAGAGCATCGACCGATTGATGACGCGAAAGTTTGGCAGCAGGATCTATGTGGAAATGGAAATCTCCGTGGACGGGAGCATGAACCTTACCGACGCCCACAACATTGCCGAGGGCGTGCATAACGAAATTGAACAGCAGTTCCCCAAGGTGAAGCACATTATGATCCATGTCAACCCTGCGACGGAATAACACACTTGTTCCCAGCTTTCTTCATTCAGATTTCATATGGCAATTTTAAACAGCAACAATAAAGCAGACTTGTAAAACCCGGGCGGGAAAGAAAATCCGGCAGACGTCATGGATATTCTTATAAAATTTTAGGCGGAAGTGTTGACAAGAAAAGAAAAATTAGGTACAATACTCATTGCGTGCGGGTGTAGTTCAATGGCAGAACTTCAGCTTCCCAAGCTGACCACGTGGGTTCGATTCCCATCACCCGCTCCACTGCTATGCCTGATTTCCAAGGCATGGAGGAGACCCACCGGCTGGATATGCCGGCTTTCCCAGGTTCGCCCGGCTGTTAGCCCGGCATCAACTTTTCATTCAGAAACGGAGGAGATTCCCATGGCAAAGGAAAAATTTGAGCGCAATAAGCCGCACGTAAACATCGGCACCATCGGCCACGTTGACCACGGCAAGACCACCCTGACCGCCGCC
>CADCJO010000055.1 GCA_902801765.1 uncultured Eubacteriales bacterium | reverse complement strand
AACGTTATTTCGCCAGGTGTGGGTCCAGGGTCCTCAGGACCCTGGTTGGGGTCTGGGGCGAACAGCCCCAGCGTAACCCCCAAGTGTATTAAAGTGCCCATTCAATCTTTCAACTTCAAAACCAGCTTCTCCACATGCTTCCGGGCGAAGTTGGCCTGGGCTTGGGCCTGCGCCTGGGATTCGGCGGCGTCGCCCATGAGCAGTTGGAACTGGCTCACCTTCAGGCCCAGCGCTTCCTGCATATCCTGGTCGCTGCCGCCGGGGGAGACGAGGTAGTAGCACAGCAGGGAATCCTTCTGCCCGATGCGGTGGGCCCGGTCCTCGGCCTGGGAATGGACGGCGGGGCTCCAGTCCAGTTCCCCGAACACCACGCAGGTGGCCCGCTGCAAATTGAGACCGCTGGCCGCCCGGAGGGAAATGACGCACAAGTCCGTTTTGCCCAGCATGAACCGGTCCACCGCGTCCTCCTTCTGGGCGGCGGACTCCCGGCCCGTAATGAACGCGGGCCTTTCCTGTTTTAATTCTTTCTTGTAAATATCCATGACCGCGTGATGATGGGCAAACAGCAGCACTTTTTCCCCTGCGTTCACCAGCGCTTTTACGAACTGGCACACATAGGGTGCCTTCGCCAAGCCCGTGGCCTGCCGCGCCTCCTGGGAAATCTGGTCCTCCAGCAGCGCCCGCGCCGAAGCGGATAGGGCCTGATCCTGCCGCCAGCGATACAGCTTTTCCCATACGGGAGCCATCAGGTGCACATACAGCGCGTCGTCCGCGTCGATTTCCTGCACCAGCCGCCGCTTTTCCGGCAGCTCCGGCAGCACCTCCTGCTTCGTGCGGCGCAGCATCAGACCCTCCCTTCGCAGGTGGTCGCCCAATAATTCCGGCTTGGACACGATGCGGTTGCCGTAACCCGAGCACCATTCCCGGGTGAAGGTTTCCCAATCGCCCAAAAAGTGGTAATCGAGAATGTTGATCACGTTCCAGATTTCGCTGCCGTAGTTGTAAATAGGCGTGCCTGAAAGGCCGATCACCCGCTGGCAGCTTTCCGACAGCAGGCTGGCCGCGCTGTATTTTTCCGTGCCGGTGCGGCGAAGCTCCTGTACCTCGTCGAAAATCACGGTGTGGAAATTCATGTCCGGCAGGGCCTTTTTCCAGCCGCGCAGCAAAAGATAATGCAGGATATACACGTCCGCTTCGGGCAGAGGGTAGGGCGTCAGGCCCTTGATGATATGCACCCGGGGTTCTTTGCCGTTGACCCGCAGGAAGCGCTTGGTTTCCGCCAGCCAGTTCCGCGCCAGGTGGGGCGGCGGCACGATGAGCAGGGGGAAGATGCCCTCCATCGCCGCGCAGGCCAGGGCCTGCACCGTTTTGCCCAGGCCCATTTCATCCGCCAGCAGCGCCCGGGGCGTCAGCAGCAGCCAGTTTAAGCCCTGCTGCTGGAAGGGCCGCAGCTCGCCGCTGAACACCGCCGGGGAGGGCTGAGGGGCCAGGGTCAGGATCTTCGCCTTTTCCCGCTCCCGGTAATAATCCCGGGCCTGGTTCAAGGCTTGTTTCCAACGCTGTTTATCCCGCTCCGCCACCTGCAACGGGTAGCGCAGCATCAGCCAGTTCACGTCCCCGATGATGCGCCGGTGGGCGGTGAACCGGGCCTCGCCCCGCTTGGCGTCGCTGCCGGGGAACAGGCGCTTGGCCAGCTCCGTCACGGCGGGGTCGCCTTTGATGGTCCAGCATTTGCGCCGCGCGTTGTAGGACAGCGTGCCGTAGTAATAGGAGGCTGGTTCTCCTTCCCGCAGGAAGGGCGGCACATCCTCGTTGGAAAGGTCGCGGAGAATGCGGTCCTCCAAACCGAAGGAGGAGGGAGACGCTTCGTTGTAGGGGCGGATGATATCCGCCCCTACGGGAATGGGTTTCTCTGTTGAAGATGGAATCTCAGGTCCCTCGACTCCGCTTCGCTCCCGTTCCGCTTCGCTCGGGATGACAATGGGGGCCGACTGAATATCAAAAGAAGGGTTTGCTATTTGTTCAGCACAGGAAGAGGAGGATAACGATTCTTCCTCCCCCACCCCAATGGCGATGCCCCACAGCTTTTGCAGGCTGACGGGATACACGGGGATGCCCGACACGAACCCCGGCAGGGACGGCGCGGTTTTCTCAGACAGCAGGATGATAGCGCTCAGCTTCCCAGAATCGGCGTAGCGCTTGAGCTGCCTGCTCACCGCGTTCACGTCGGGCCGCCCGCGCTTGATCTCAATGCCCACGGTGCCGCACAGGAAATCGATCCTGCACCGGGGGGCCAGCGGCGCTTCGTGGCGAAAGTCAATGTCCGCTTGCTGCAACGCATCGGCCACCAGCCCGTGGAGGTCGTATTCATCCTGGGTCTGCGGCGCGCGGATGGCCGCCAGCGCCGTCAATACTTCCTGCGCCGTCATACGCGCTTTCACCGTTCCTTTCCTGCTTTCTCCCTTCCTATTATACGGATTGCGCATGAAACAGCAAGCTTTTTTTGCAGTCTGCCGACCGCTTCATACTGCCGGAAATAAGAAGGGAAAAGGCACCGTTCTTTTGAACGATGCCCGATGCCGTGCGGCGGTTTTATGGTGTTTAACAGTCATGCTGTGACGGGTGAAAGAAACGACGAGGATGCGGAACCGCGCATCTTCCCTGAAAGTCAGGCTGTTCGCGGCATGAAAAAGAAAGATTACGCCTCATTCCACAGCCCTTTGAGCAGCGCCACGGTGACGGGGCCGTCCTTGGGCAGGTCGTCGCAGCGGCCTTCCACGCTGACAAGGCCCTGATACCCCGTCTGCTTCATGGCGGCAAAGAGCTTCGTGAAGCCTTCATCCGCTTGAAGCGGCGCTTGGCGGCCTTCCAGGGTGGCGATGTGGCAATGGGCGATGCCGCCGAGGCGGGCAAGGTCGGCGGGGTCGTGGCCCTCCTTGGCAATATGGAAATAATCCGCCAGCAGCTGCACGTTCGGATGGTTCGCCGCTGCCCGCAGGCACGCGCCTTCGGCCACGGAATTGATCATGTTGGTTTCGCTTCGGTTCAAGGGCTCGATTACGATGGTGATCCCATGCTTTGCCGCCGCGTCGCCGATCAGGCGTGTCACGTCAGTCAGGCGGCGGAACGCCGCGTCATAGGATACTTCCTCCGGCCGCATGCGGCTTTTGCCGCTGCCGAACACCACGGTTTTTCCGCCCATCGCCTGTGCGCGGGAAAGCGCAAGATGCAGATAATTGGTGATTGCTTCGTCCTTCGTGTCAGGAGAAAGCAGTGCGATGTCTCCGGGAAACAGCACGTTGAACGCGGGCGCCGGAAGCTTCGCCGCCCGGAGAATATCCAGATTCCGGGCAAATTCTTCTTCCGTCCAGGCCGCGGCGGCGCTGACAGGCAATTCAATATAATCGTATCCCGCGGCGGCGATTTCGCCGATACGGTCGATTTTGGCGCAAAAACCGATCTGCATCCTGTTCACACTCCTTCATAAATCATCCGTGAGAGATTCCATCCCGCCAGTGCTGATAGCACAGGCCGATGTAGCGGATTTCGTTCTGGTTGTCGATCAATACCTGAGCGCCTTGCTTAATCACGTTTCCTTTTCCGTCCACGCGGGTGTTCATGGTGGCTTTTTTGCCGCACCAGCACAGCGACCCGGTGACCTCCTGAATGTCCTCCGCCAGGCGCAGCAATGCCGCCGAGCCGGGAAAGAACTGGCCCATGAAGTCGGTCTTCAGGCCGTAGCAGAAGATTTCCAGATCGTCAGCCATGTCGGCCATTTCCTGCACCTGGTCTTCGGTCAGAAACTGCGCCTCGTCCACGAACACGTACTGAAAATCCGAATGCGCGTGCTGCACGGCCAGCCAGTTTACCTGCTCCCGAAAGCTGTGGCCCGCCTCCAGCACCAGGTCGGCTTCGGCCTGGAGCCCTACGCGGGAATACACCGTGTTCACGGAGATGCGCGTATCCACGGCGGGCTTGACCAGCGCCACCTTCAAGCCCAGCTGCATGTAGTTATAGCGCTGCATCAGCAGCTGTGCCGTTTTGCTGGAGCCCATCACGCCATGATAAAAATGAAGCATTACAGTTCCCGCCGTCCTTCCATCGCCTTGGCCAGCGTTACTTCGTCCGCGTATTCCAGGTCGCTGCCCACTGGCACGCCATAGGATATACGGCTCACCTTCACGCCCATGGGCTTGATGAGCCGGGCGAGATAGGCGGCGGTGGCTTCGCCCTCGATATCCGGGTTGGTGGCCAGGATCACTTCCTGCACGTCCTCGGTGGACAGCCTTTGCAGCAATTCCTTGATGCGGATGTCGTCCGGCCCGATGCCGTTCATGGGGGAGAGGGTGCCGCCCAGCACGTGGTAGAGGCCCTTAAAGTCCCGCATCCGCTCCACAGCGGCCACGTCCCGGGCGTCGCGCACCACGCAGATTTGTCCGTTGTGGCGCTCCTCGTTCATGCAGATGGGGCAGAATTCTTCCTGCGTATAGTTGCCGCAGCGGGCACAGAAACGAAGGGCCTTCCGCCCCTGCCACAGGGCGGCGGCCAGCTCCTTCACATCGTCCAGCGGCATCCCGGCGATATAGTAGGCCAGGCGCTGGGCACTTTTTTGCCCGATGCCCGGCAGGCGCGATAATTGCAGCGCCATGCGGGCGATGGGATCATTCGCTTCCGCCATCTCAGAACATCCTGCCCATGCCCATGCCGGCGGGGGCCATCTTTTCCATGGTTTCCTCGCGGGTTTGTTCGCCGGTGCGCAGCGCTTCGTTCACCGCGGCCATGATCATGTCCTGGAGCATTTCCATGTCGTCGGGGTCCACGGCTTCGGGCTTGATGGTCAGCTCCAGCAATTCGCGCTTGCCGGAAACCTTGCAGGTCACCATGCCGCCGCCCGCGCTGGCTTCATATACCTTTTCGTCCAGCTCTTCCTGGGCCTTGGCCATCTGCTCCTGCATTTTCTGGGCCTGGCGCATCAGCTGCTGAATGTTGGGACCGCCGCCGAAACCGGCAAATTGATTCCGTGCCATAATGGTTTTCCTCCTTAATTTCACAACGCTCGATTGAGCTTTATATTTCACTTGGCTATTATATCACGGGAACCCGTTTTCTGTAAAGAAAAGAAAAGGATATAAAAAGGCGTTCAAATAATTTGAGTTTTTTTGAAAAAACCCTTGATTTTTTCGAATACTTGTGATATGATAATCAAGCTGTTTGAAAGAATGGCATTCAAACGATGAGCGCCCTTAGCTCAGCTGGATAGAGTGTTTGACTACGAATCAAAAGGTCGTGGGTTCGAATCCCCCAGGGCGCGCCACAAGAAAAGCCTTGAAACATAAGCGTTTCAGGGCTTTTTCGTTATGTAAAAAGCAACGGTTTTTCGGGCATTTGTTGACCACACCCTTTTATTTTGCCTCTTTTCGCGCGTTATCGAGGGCGTTTGCAATAGCCTCCGTTCAGTGTGTCAATTGAATCGGCGTTATCAAATTGTATCGTTTGGTTCAACAAATCACAAGAAAAGGCTTGAAACATAAGGGCGGCAGCGGTTTCCCACGGCGCTTGGCATAAATTGCTTTGGCCGTGGGAACCTGGTCTTTCTCCAGAAGGTTGGCGATCCGCATCGGCCCGTTTCCCGCCAGGGCCAGATCGAAGATACGCTTCACCACTGGGGCCGTTTCCGGGTCGATGATCCAATGCCCTTTCCGCATCGGGTCTCCAGATACCCATAGGGCGGACGATTCATGTGCTCTCCGCTGGTGCCCTTCGCTTTTGACACCGCCCGTACTTTTTTTGCTGGTGTCGCGCGCGCAGAAATCGTTGAATACATTCCAGATCGGGGTGAAATCGTCCTGGCCCTTGTCTGAATCCACGCCGTCGTTGACAGCAATGAAACGAACGTTGCAGCTGGGAAAACATGATCTCGGCGTACTTAGCCTACTTGAAAATGAAAATTTCAACCTACTTGAAAATGAAAATTTCAATCCTATTTACAATGGGGGTTTTTTTGTGTATAATTATTTAGTAAAGTACTATTCGAATTGTATTCGAAGCGCACCCGAAGAGGAAGCTGGAGCCGTTTTTAAAGCACGAAACCCAGCATAAACGGCTTCGTCAAAAAAGTGTCTTATTGATTTGCTGGGAGAAAGAGGAGTAAATGGATATTTTGAAAAGAGGAATCCGTGTCTTACTCGTCCTGACGATGATACTCTCGGTTTGCGGCGGGATCAGCGTCACCGCCTTTGCGGACGGGCCGAATGAAGCGGCCGGTATTGACGTACAGCCGTTAGGTGCTTCGGTGAACGTTGGGGATAAAGCAATATCGTCTACTGCAAGCGATTTATCAGGCTTGGCATATACAGTCGACTTCGAGTATACTAATCCCGAGACAGGGAAACGATATACCTATAATCTGGAAGGCGCCGGCTCGATCACCCTGAAGGAGCTCGCGGTCATCCTCGGCATCACTGCGCCGGAAAAAGCGGATGAATTCATCAGCAATGTTGCGGATGTGCAGTTCAGCAACGAAGACCTTCTGAAGATCCAGCAGAGCGCTCATGATGGATGGGTGCTCAATTCGCTTGCTCCGTTCAGTAGCGAGGAAGCGCTGACCATCCCCATGAAAAGCGGATCGGTAATCGGGGTCAGAGTCGCGGACGTGCAGGAGAGTGACGATCTTTCCAATTTCCTGACAAACGCCGTAATTGTTGGCGCGACCCAGAATGAACAAGGGAAGTATGTAGTAGAACAAGGCGTAGACTATTCTATCATTCTTTCTTTTGCAGAGAGTTCGAGCTATCAGTTTGACAACGATGGAAACCTGACCTATCAGATGCCGGACGGCATCAAGATCATTGAGCGGCAGACCGGCCCGATGAAGATCAATATCGTATATAAGGGCAAAACCTATCAGGTGGATGCTACTTATGACCTTACCACAGATGGTCAGCTGAGCATCAAGTTCGACCAGACGGATCCGGACTATCCGAGACTGGAAGAGTCCACCAATGTCAGCTTCAGATTCACCTATCAGGCCCAATTTGATGGCAGTGAGGACAAAATCAAGTTCTCGGACGATGTTGAACGTGACATCGTTTTCAATGAGCCGGAACCGGGACAGGCCTACGCGGAAAAGAAAGCTATTTACGACGAGACCACCGGTACATTCCATTACACGATTACCGTAACAGCAACCGGGGACGTTACCAATGTGAATGTCAAAGACGCCGTCCTCGGCGACGCTCTCATCGTTGACCCGAATTCCATCGTGATCAATGGCAATTCCACGCAGCCCACGGGGGGAGCGACCTACAACGCGTCTCGTGAATGCACTGGGTTTGACTATACCTTCCCGTCCATGACTGAGAGCGAAGTAATAACGATCAAATATGATGCCAAGGTGAATTTTGGGAAGGACAATGATGGCGACGGCAAGATCACGGCCGACCAGACCAAGAACACCATCACCGTGAAGCCCGAGAACGGCGAACCGCACAGCAGTGAGTACTCCCGCGAGATTGACTTCAAAACCACCGTCAAGAGCGACGGTACCGAGGCGGGAACTACGGCAGATGGCGACAAGATCATCCAGTGGTCCATCGACTACAACCAGCTGGCTCTCGCCGCCGCGGCGCGCGACACCATCACGGATACGATTTCAGCAGGTTCCGCCGACTACATGAAGTACTACGGTGATGGCATCACGGTAGAGGTCCGCGACAAGAACGGAAACCTTGTGAGAACAAACAACATTGCCTATGAAGATCTGACGGCTCATAGCGGCTCGAGCTGGACCTACACCATCCCCTCCACCGACACCACGCCGTACAGCTACCACATCACCTACCAGACCGTGGTTGACATGCAAAAGGTCAACGATGGTGGCGTGCCGATAACCCTGAATAACGATGGCAATGGGGACGGAGGCAGCGCCGCTGTGGGACCGACCGCGGAGGTCGGTGTAACAAAGGATGTCGAGTCCTTCACGACCGAAGAGATCAATTGGGTGTCGACACTCAACATCCCTGAAACTGGGCTGAGCCAGGCTGTAGTGACCGACACACTTCCAGTTGTTTGGTTCAACAACGCAAACCACTTTGACTTTTATAAGGACGGAACGCTTTCGATAACGGGACTCCTGCCTGGCGAGAGCTATACGGTTGATACAAGTGAAGAGGGGAAGGTGAAGATCACCTTCTTTAAGGACGCTGAGAAGACTCAGACCGGTCTCCAGGTATGCCCTGGCGGGCATACCATCACGGTCAGGCTGACCACAACGGTCAATCAAGAGTGGCTGCAGTATGGTTACGACCCTAATAATCCAAATTATTTTAAGGATCACGTAAATAAAATTGACCTCAATGGCAAGTCAGATACGGCAACGGTCACCTTCGGAAAGCCCGGTATTGAAAAGAAGGGAGAATCTCTGGGAGGAGGTTCCTTCAAATACACAGTTATTCTTTCCGGCGTGTCAGAAACGCCCGTGAGCGTGCTCGATACGTTCGACACCAGTTTGCTCGAGATTGATCCTACAAAAGTAAACACATGGGACGATTTGAAGATTTGGGGTGGCAACCAGTACGACCAGAGCGCTGGTGGGATGCCCATTTCGTATTCCGAAACAGACCAAGGTCTTATCCTCACGGCCAACTCGGTGCCTATGGAAGGGAATGGTATCTACTATCCGTACTACAAGATGATATATTACCTCCGTTTAAAGGAAGGCGTCGATCTTGAGCAGCTCGCGATCGCAAACGGCGGTGAATACCATGTCATCAATACAGCTACCTGGGGGGATCATGAGAAGGAATTTGATTACGAGGTGGTGTACGATGCCCTCGACAAGAAACTGCTGAATGCGGGAGAACTGGGAGGAACAAGCCGTACCGCGCAGTATAAGATCACGTTCAATTCTGCCAAGGCGACGCTCAACGGCGGCGAGCCTATGGAGATGAAGGATGTACTGAGCGCCAACCTGAGTCTGGATTACAGTTCTGTACAGATCACTACGGATCCGGCCGGCGCAGAAGTTCCTTATTCAATCAGTGGCGGCAAGGATGAACTAGGAAATCCTGACGGAACGACCGTGGCGACCTATACCATCCCGGATGCTACGACGGTAACGATCACTTACGATGCCGAGGTTCGCGGCAACGGGTCCCAGAAGATTGTCAACAAAGTTTCGATAAACGGCTATGATGAGACGGAAGAAAATACACACGATTACGGATCTGCCAGCGAAGGCGAAGGTGCGGTTGCTTCTTTCAAAATAGTCAAAGTAGACGGCTATAATGCCAACAAGAAACTATCAGGTGTTAGGTTCAAGGTCTTTGCTGAAAATCCGGATCTCGACTTTGGGGAAAACGCCAATCATGCAAAAGAAATCGAACTTGTGACAGATGGAAACGGCGAGATCAGCTTCGATGGGGAAGATTATGATTTCTATTTCAATGAAGTATATCATGTTCAGGAGATAGAAGAACCTGAGGATTACGGAAAGATCGGCTTTGATTATCTTGTCACTCTGACCAACAACATGAGACTGGTTGACTATGGCGCTTATATCTACTATTATTCCGATACCATGCAGATCAAGAACTGGCCGCTGGAAGGCCTGGTCGTCGAGAAGCAGGTCGAGAGCGAGGAAGATGAGGACCTCGACAGAAACTACAATTTCAAGGTCTACATCCTCAACGATGACGGCACTGTCAACACTGACTACAACGAGAAGAACGGCGACGACCAATTCGAAAATGGCGTAGCCGATTTCATGCTCAAGCACAACGAACAGAAGATGTTCTGGGGCTTTCAGAAGGGAACCAAATATAAAGTTGAAGAGGTCTTCACTGACGGGGATGGAAACGAGTTCACCGTTGAAGTGGGCTATGACATCTTTGATGATGAAGGCGAAGTCATCGACCACAAGACGGAGGCCGGCGCTTCTCATTCAGGTACGCTGACTCAGAGCACCGAGACCATCGTCTTCACGAATACCAAGGGCGGAAAGGGCAGTCTCAAGATCCAGAAGACCGTGACCGAGAACGGGTCGTCCACGCTTTCCGATGCCGCGAAGGCCAAGCTTGCGGGCGACTACACGTTTATCGTGTATACCGATGAAAACTGCACGATCCCCCTGCAAAAGGATAGCGTGGATGTCACGGTAACCCTCACGATTCCGGCTGACGGTTCGTCCGTAACGAGCGACGAGATTACGGATATCCCCGCGGGCATGTACTATATAAAGGAAACCTCACCCACCACGAGCAATCCTTCTCCGGTAACCAATCCGGTGACGGTGACCGTCGAAGCCGGCAAGACCGGTGACGCGACGGTGATTGCGACCATCACGAACGATTACAAGCACGTGGAAGCCGCGCCCGAAGTCAGCAAGGCGATCAACGTGTGGCCGGAGAGCGTGACATCCTTCGACTTCACGCTCACAGCTGGAACGAATGATGCCGGCGTGACGACTCCCATGCCAGCAAGTGGCGGAGAGAATGCGAGCGCCACGAGCACAACAAGCCCAGCTATCTTCGGAACGATCACCTTTGAGGCGCCCGGAACGTATAACTACACCATCAAAGAGGTTGTCCCGGAAGATGACGATCCCACAACTGAGGGTATCCAGAAGGATGGCGTTACCTATACAGATACTGAGTATCCGGTACAGATAGTGGTTGAAGCTGACAGCACCACGGGCCAGCTCAAGACCCCGGTGATTAAGTACGGTGCGGCGCTTGAGAATAGTCTGACCGTTACCAATACCTACGCCGCGAAGGGCGAGGGCGAAGCCAAGGCTCAGAAGATTCTCGAGGGCCGTGACTGGACGACCGATGATTCCTTCGAGTTCACGATCACCCCGATCGGCAGCGCCCCGGCGTTCCCGACTTCCACAGTGACAGTTACCAAGGACAGCGCCGGCTACACGGAGAGCTTCGGCAAGGTGACCTTCACCAAGGCCGGCACCTACAAGTGGACCGTTTCCGAGGCCCACAAGGGCGAGACCATTGACGGCGTCGCCTACGATACGGCCGACAAGACCATTACGATCAAGGTAGTCGACGACGGCAAGGGGAACCTGGTGGCCG
>CADCJO010000054.1:11387-15895 GCA_902801765.1 uncultured Eubacteriales bacterium | reverse complement strand
TAAGAAAGACTATCCCACCTTTGATGGCTACTACGACATCCAGCTTCCCACTATCCTCAACGGCGAGTATATTCCCGGCTACATCCAGCTGATTGAAGAATATGACGGCATCGATCCCGAAAGCATCCAGACCGTGATCGCCACTCCCGATCAGACCGCTTACATGACCGTGCAGGGCGAATGGGCTGTGTACTACAACCGCGCTGGCAAGATCGTTGGCATCGAACTGTTCGACGGCCAGTTCTAATCCAGAACAATTCAGCAGAGTTTGATTTCAAACAAAGCTGATGATAAAAAGAAGCAATCCGAAAGGATTGCTTCTTTTTTCTTAACCAATTGTCCATACGCTCTGCCTTTCATTTCTGATCCGACAGTCAGTTCCAGTTATTCATCTGACATCTTTTCCATTATGAATCCCTTCTTTATTATTCTTGCTATTTACCACTTTTTTGTACATTAACGTCATTTATTTTATCTTTTCCACCACTTCTACAAGTTTTCACAGGTAGATAGTAACTTTCTACCCCACTTTTTTAACCATACCCCTCCGCTGGATACTTCCGCAAGGGCCAACACACATCACGCTGTCTGACGCGATCAGCATTATTTTTTATTCTTCCAAGATAGAACGAATGTAATAGAAAACTAAAACAGGCGCGGAACAGTTTATGTTCCGTGCCTGTTTTGTATGCAGCAATTATACTGTTTCCCTCTCTCGCAGTTTCCCGCCCAGCTCAAAGTGCATTTTGTCCTCATGATAGCCCGCGACGCGGAACTGGTTTTCGCTGACCGCAGTATGCAGCATGATGGTCTGATCGGGCCGGACTTCGGCGGAGAGATTGACCAGCAGCGTTTCCAGGCAATACTTGTGCATCACGTCCACACCCAGGGCGTCGCAGGCCCAGTCTGCATAGCGGGTATTGTTCACATGCTGATTCACGTCCAGGTCAAAGTACATGGGCACGCGGCGCATCACGTTTTCCTCGCCGTTCACCGTGTCCACCGTGGCGGGCAGGCCCATAGGCAGCGGCAGATCGGAATTGTCCGGCAGCACCCGCGCCACGTCGCCGGGCGGCAGCATGCGCCGGTCGTTGATATCCATCAGCGCCCACAGGGTGGCGGCATAGCCCAGCGCTTCGCCGCGCTCGTCCCGGAAGAAATAATAGCGGGGGAAGAACCAGCGGCGGTTGGCGGTAGGAAAGGTCTCCGCGGTGATTCTGTCGCCGATCTTGGGATACCTGTCCATGTGAATTTCGGCCCGGGTCAGCACCCACACCATGTTCTGCTGAATCAAAGCATTCCTGCCGCAGCCCAGGAGTTCGGAATGGGTGCCGGAGATTTCCTGCATGGTCTGCATGATCGCGCTGGGCCGCCACGTGCCCATGAAATCACAGTCGCAGCTGCGCAGCACAATTTCTTCCTGATACGTTTTATACATGATAGCCTCCGTTTGTTGTTCCATTGTTTGATGGATACTGCCCTTTTATGGCTTTCTCGGAAGGGGGGTGGGGAAAACCGCTTTATGCCTTCCCCTTTTAGGGGAAGGTGGCCCGAAGGGCCGGATGAGGTCATGCAAAGAGTGGTTTCCCCGCAAAAATCAATTGTTTTCCTGCCGTTTCAGCCACACCATCAGCACGGCGATATCGGCGGGGTTTACGCCGGGAATACGGCTGGCCTGACCCAGAGAGACAGGCTGCTGAACCTGTAACTTCTCCCGGGCTTCCAGGCGCAGGGCGTCGATGGAGAGATAATCGGTATCAGCGGGAATTTTGGTTTCCTCCATGGCGCGGGCTTGTTTAATCTGCGCCATTTCTTTTTGGAGATAGCCCTCGTACTTGATTTGAATTTCCGCCTGCTCCCGCGCGCCTTCGCAGTAATCCCAGCCCTCGGGCAGGGTCAGCTTCGCTTCGGGGTGGCGCAGCTCCTTTGCCTTTCCCTCGTCGGTCAGGCGCTTGATCAGTTCTTCCGTTTCCCTTTGCTTGCGTTCCGTGCGGCGCAGACGTTCGTCCGAAATCAGGCCGAAGTCCCGGGCCCGGAAGGTGAGGCGTAAATCCGCGTTGTCCTGCCGCAGAAACAGACGGTGTTCGGCCCGGCTGGTCATCATGCGGTAAGGCTCGTCCGTGCCCTTGGTGGTCAGGTCGTCGGCCAGCACGCCGATATACGCCTGATCGCGGGTGAGCAGGAAGGGTTCCTTCTCCTGGCAGTACAGGCCTGCGTTGATGGCGGCATAGATGCCCTGGGCCGCAGCTTCTTCGTAACCGGAGGTGCCGTTGATCTGCCCCGCCAGGTACAGGCCTGGAATGTGCCGCGCGCCCAAGTGCGGGGTCAGGGCCAGCGGGTCGATGCAGTCGTATTCAATGGCATAGGCCAGCCGGGTCAGCACGCAGTGCTCCAGCCCCGGAATCGTCCGGTACATGGCCCATTGCACATCCTCCGGCATGGAGGAACTCATGCCCTGCACATACCATTCGGGGTAGCCGTCCCCCTCCGGCTCCAGGAAAATCTGGTGCCGGTCTTTGTCGGCAAAGCGCACGATCTTGGTTTCGATGGAGGGGCAATACCGCGCCCCGGTGCCGTTGATCTGCCCGGTGAACATGGGCGCGCGATGCAGGTTTTCCCGGATGATGCGATGGGTTTCCTCGTTCGTCCAGGTGAGGTAGCAGTTGATTTTGTTGGTAGGCGGAGTGTCCGTCAGGAAGGAAAAGGGCGTCACCGGCTCGTCGCCGGGCTGCACGTCCATTTTGTCAAAGTCGATGCTGTTTTCCGCCACTCGGGCCGGGGTGCCGGTCTTGAACCGCCGCAGGGAAAAGCCCAGGTCAGCAAGTGATTTGCTTAAATAGTTGGCGGGCATCAGGCCCTGAGGCCCGGCGTCCCATTCCGCTTCGCCGATGATGATGCGGCTTTTCAGGTACACGCCCGTGCACACCACCACCGCCCGGCAGGGAATCACGTCGCCGGTCAGGGTCTTGACCCCGGACACCTTGCCGTTTTGCGTTAAGATTTCAGCCGCTTCCCCCTGGCGGATGGTCAGGCGTTCCTGGTTGAACAGCGTTTTCAACATCCGCAGGTGATACGCCCGCTTGTCCGCCTGGATGCGGAGGGAATGCACCGCGGGGCCTTTCCCCCGGTTCAGCATCCGGGATTGCAGCGTAATATCGTCCGCCGCCAAGCCCATTTCGCCGCCCAGGGCGTCCACTTCCCGCACCAGGTGGCCTTTGCCCGTGCCGCCGATAGACGGGTTGCAGGGCATCAAGGCCACGGACTCCAAATTCAGCGTCAATAATAATGTATCCAACCCCATGCGCGCGCCGCACAGCGCCGCTTCACAGCCCGCGTGCCCCGCGCCGATTACCACAATATCTGCCAAGGGTACCTCCTAAGTTTTCTGGAAAAACCGCTCTTTGGAGACAAAAGAGAGCCTTCCCCTCGCAGGGGAAGGTGGCGCGAAGCGCCGGATGAGGTCTATCCCCCCAGACCCCTTCCGAGAAAACCATAGGGGGAAATAACCGTCCCTGTCTCCGTGTGCCAGTTCCCAAATTAGAGCCACTGGATAAATGCCGTTTTATCGTTGCTGTTATACCCGGCTTTCCGGTAAATATGCAACGTTGCTTCGTCCTTCGCGCCGGTGAGCAGCATGATTTTATAGCAGTTTTCTTTTTGCGCGATTTGTCTTGCATAGTCCAGGCAGGCCAATGCCAGACCGTGCTGGCGGTAATCCGGGTGGGTGACCACGTTTTCAATCAGCGCATAAGGCCGCGCGTTCCTGGTCAGGTTCAGAATCACCACGCACACGCAGGAAGAAACGATTTGTCCGTCCTCCTCGCAGACGATCAGGTGATGGTTTTTGTCCTGCAAAATGCCCTGCCATACTGCCGTCAAGTGTTCATTTTGCTCCGGCACCTGTTTTTCATGCAGATGCAGATACAATTCAAGCAGCGGCAGCAGGTCGCTTTCCTTCGCTTCGCGGATCATACGTGATACACTGCCCTTTCTCCACCCACATAGGGCAGACGGGAATAAGCGCACACCAGGTTCGCGTGGCCGATTTGCCGGATTTCGCCGCGATAGGGCACCGCCACAGGCCGCAGGTGCATCCCGATCAGGGTATCGCCGATGTCCAGCCCCGCGTCAGCCTGGACATTCATCACCAGGCAGGGCTCCTCCAGCAGCTTCCACGCCGCCGCGGGCACGCTGCCCCCCGCCTTGGGCTGGGGAATTGCGTTGACCCGGACATAGCGGCATTCCTTCGCGGCGGAAAGCGGCATCACCACCGACCGGTTCAAATGCTCGCAGCACTGAAAAATGGGAATGAACTCCTGCTGACGACACACGTTCAGCACCGCCGCCGCCACCCATTCCCCGATCTCCGGGACGCTGGCCTTGCCGATTTGCCCGCCCGCGATTTCGCTGGTGGAGCAGCCGATCACGAGCTGCGCGCCGGGCTGCAAATTTCCTGCTTTCGCCAGATCCAGAATCGCTTTCGTCACCTGGGCGCGGATGATTTGTTC
>CADCJO010000054.1:0-11371 GCA_902801765.1 uncultured Eubacteriales bacterium | reverse complement strand
CCAAAGAATGGTTCCCCCTGCCTTCGTTATCTTCGTCTGAAAGCGTACATACCGATGGCTGCGGCGATGGCCAGGTTCAGGGAATCCACCTCGTCGCTGCTGGGGATGCGCACGGGCTGGCCCACGCGCTGGAATTCCGGCGGCAGGCCGCTGCCCTCGTTGCCGAAGATCAGGGCGCAGGGATGCGGGGTACTTGCCGCGGCGTCGTCCATTTGCACGGAGCCGTCCAGCATGAAAGGATACGCCGCATGGTTTGCAAATTCCTGCCGGTAGGGTGAAAAGCCGTCGTACTCCATGACCCGCAGGGAGAAGATGGCGCCCATGCTGGCGCGGACGACCTTCGGGTCGTACACGTCGGCAGCGGGGCGGATCACCGCAATGTCGTGATACCCAAAGCCCAAAGCGGTCCGTAAAATTGTGCCAAGGTTGCCCTGGTCGGAAATGTGGTGGAGCACCACATGGTCGCCCGCCGCGTCCAAAGGCCGGGGCCGCTTTTCAAACACCACTGCCGCAAAGCAGTTGTCCTTTCCCGAAACCCGGGACAGGGCCTTGTCGGCTATTTCCACGCGAACCCGGTGTTCTTCCGCCAGGGCGGTCAGCTTTTTCACGCCCACGCTGTCCTGTCCCTTGCTGGAAAGGAGCAGGCGCCGGGCGATTTCGGGCCGCTTGGTCATGCATTCCAAAGAGGGAAACAGCCCCGGGGCGTAGGAATAATCCAGGTCACGGCGATAGGCTTCAAGAGAGGGCATTGCGTCAATCCTCCAAGATCGTTACAGCAAAATGGAGAGTACAGAGTGCAGATATTTTTGTCAGTCAGAAATCATGAACAGAGCAAAAACAAAATCATCTGTACTCTGCACTCTGAACTCTGTTCACTCTTAATAACGGCAGCTATTTTAAGAAGATACGAATCAGGTTGAGTTTTTTATTATCATAGGGCGGATAGCGCATTTGCAGGTCCAGCCAGTTGCCCTTCACCACCACGGATTTTTCGTGGGTGAAGGTGTCGAAGGAATACTTGCCGTGGTAATGGCCCATGCCGCTCTGGCCCACGCCGCCGAAGGGTAGGCGGCTGCTGGCCAGGTGGATGACGGTGTCGTTGACGCAGCCGCCGCCAAAGGGCACGGACTGCAAAATCTTTTCTTTGTTTCTGCCGCTTCGGGTGAAAAGATACAGGGCC
Organism: uncultured Eubacteriales bacterium; assembly: GCA_902801765.1. Lineage (GTDB taxonomy): Bacteria > Bacillota > Clostridia > Christensenellales > Aristaeellaceae > RUG563. The sequence continues at coordinate 10,191 of CADCJO010000054.1, read as the reverse complement.
AGCGGCTTTTCCCGGCTGTTGATCATCGGAATGATTTCATCGATCTCCTTAAACGTGATGACCGGCAGCACAGGCCCGAAGATTTCTTCCTGCATGATGGGGGAATCCCAGGTGATGTCCGTCAGGATCGTCGGTTCGATATGCTGCCCGTCGCCGGTTCCGCCGCAGTAGACCTTTTCCCCCGCCATCAGGCTCAGCACGCGGCTGTAATGCTTTTCGTTGATCATCTTGGGCCATTGCAGGCCGTTCAGCGCTTCGCCGTAAAACTCCTCCCACGCGGCGCGGATGCGGGACAGTAGCTTGTCCTTTACCTTTTCCTGCACCAGCAGATAGTCAGGGGCCACGCAGGTTTGTCCCGAGTTGATGCCCTTGCCGAACGCGATGCGCCGGGCAGCCACGGGAATGTCCGCCGTGGCGTCCACGATGCAGGGGCTTTTGCCGCCCAGCTCTAGGGTGACGGGCGTCACAAACCGGGCGGCCTTTTCCAGCACCATCTTGCCCACGTTCACGCCGCCGGTAAAGAAGATGTAATCGAACCGCTCCTCCAGCAGCGCCTGGTTTTCTGCTCTGCCGCCTAAAATCACGGTTGCCTGTTCAGGCGGGAAGCAGGCCGACACCAGGCTTTCGATTGCCTGCGCGGTGGCGGGAGCGTAAGCGCTGGGCTTCACGATCACATGGTTGCCCGCCGCCAGCGCGCCGACCAGCGGGTTCATGGTGAGCTGGAAGGGATAGTTCCAGGGGGCCATCACCAGCACCACGCCATAAGGCTCCTTCAGGATGTAGCTGCGGCTGGGAAACTGGACCAGGGGCGTGTGCACTCGCTTGGGCCTTGCCCAGCGCTTCAGATGGTTGATGATGAAGGAGATTTCGCTCAGCACCATGCCGATTTCGGTCATGTAGGCTTCCTCGGGCCGCTTGCCCAAATCGGCCTGCAAAGCGTCGCAGATCAGGTTTTCCCGCTGGCGGATGGTAGCGTGCAGCGTATCCAGTTGGTCAATGCGCTCCTCCACGTGCCGGGGGCCGGCAGTCATCAGCGCCGTCCTTTGCAGTTCTACCAATTCATGGATGGTCATGGAGCATATCCTCCAGCAATCGCTTGGCCATTTCCTTGCCGCGCTCCCCGACTTCGCCCACCGGCCCCACGCAGGAAGGACAGCCATTCGGGCAGTCGCAGTCGTTGACCAGGGTCAGGGCGTGGGTGAACAGAATGTCCCGCATCCGGAAGGCCTTTTCAGCCAGGCCCACGCCGCCGGGGCAGTTGTCGTACAGGATCAGCGTCGGCTTTTCCGTCCAGGTGCACTTCACCTGGTAGCTGACGGCGATGTCCCGGGGCGAGCACATGAGGTACAGCGGGGCCAGAATGCGCAAAAGGTTGGCGATGCCCAGCATCCCGCTTTGCAAATCGTCCTTTTCATATTTCTCCGCGATATGATCCGGCACCGTGCGCCAGGCGGCGGTGGTGTGCATTTCGGTTTCGGGCAGGCGCACCGGGCCGAAGCCCACGTTTTCATTGTTGTCGAAACGCATCTTCTTGAAGATTTTCACCAGCGCTACCACCTTCACTTCGCCCAGCGCCGCGTTGTCCTCTTCCTTTTCCACGTCCAGCAGCGTCAGGCTCACGTTCAGGTCGGCATCGGTGTAATAATCCACCGTCACCTTGCGGATGAAGGCCTTGCAGGCGTCAAAATCCAGCTTGTCCACCTGGTAGGTCTGGCCCTCGTGCATGTAAATGGCGTTGGGATGCAGCAGCATCGGCGCGGTGAACCGGTCCATTTCCCCCACGATGCGGGGGTGAGCCGGGTCGGTAATATCGTTGATGAGGAAGTTTTCCGTCATCGCCGTGCGCAGGCTCATTTCGCTGGCGGGGAAATCCTCCGCCATCCAGTGGTAGGTGTCCCCTACCCGGTGCAGGATATTGCTCTCCTCCAGGTATTCCAGCATTTCGTCCCCACCCGCGGCGTTGCCCAGGGTTTCTCCCGCTTTGAAGGGCAATTCATAAGCCGCGCACTTGAAGTGGCTCAGCAGGATATACAGGTTGTCCGGGTTCAGCAGGGCATTTTCGGCGGGCTGCGTAAAGAAGTAATCGGGGTGGGTGACGATAAACTGATCCAGGGCGTTGGAGGACGCCACCATGAAGGTGGCGCTGACCCCGTGCCGCCGCCCGGCGCGTCCAGACTGCTGCCAGGTGCTGGCAATGGTGCCGGGGTAGCCGCAGAGCACGCAGGCTTCCAGGGCACCGATGTCGATGCCAAGCTCCAGCGCGTTGGTGCTGACCACCGCCTGGATATTGCCGTTGCGCAAGCCCTGCTCGATCTCCCGGCGTTCGGAGGGCAGATAGCCGCCCCGGTAACCCCGCACCTTGCCGCTGTTGCCGATGGGGTCGGACACCAGCTCTTTTAATTGCCGGGTCATGACTTCCACTTGCAGGCGGCTCTTGGCGAACACGATGCTCTGCACGCCGTTGTTCACCAGCATGGAAGCGATTTTCCGCGTTTCGGGCAGCACGCCCTTGCGGATGCCCAGCTGTCGGTTCACCACCGGGGGATTATAGAAAATGTAATGCTTTTCGCCTGCCGGCGCGCCGTTGTTGTCGATCAGGTGCACAGGACGGCCGATCAGCGTTTCGGCCAATTCCTGGGGATTCTGAATCGTGGCGCTGCAAAGGATGAACTGGGGATGGCTGCCATAAAATTCACACAGGCGAAGAAGCCGCCGCAGCACGTTGGCCAGGTTGCTGCCGAACACGCCGCGATAGGTGTGGATTTCGTCGACAACGATATACTTTAAATTCTCAAACAGCTTCACCCATTTGGTATGCTGGGGCAGGATGCCGCTGTGGAGCATATCGGGATTGGTGACTACCACATGCCCGGCCTGGCGCACCGCGCGGCGGGCAGCGGCGGGGGTGTCGCCGTCATAGGTAAAGGTTTTGATGTCCACGCCCAGCAGTTCGATCAGCTCATACAACTCCGCCACCTGATCGGCGGATAGCGCCTTCGTCGGGAACAGATAGAGCGCCCGGGCGTCGGGGTTCTTGAGGATCTCGGCCAGCACGGGCAGATTGTAGCAAAGCGTTTTCCCGGAGGCGGTGGGCGTCACCACCACGTAATCCACGCCCTGCTGGGACGCGGCGAAGCATTCCGCCTGGTGGGTGTATAGCTGCTGCACGCCGTGCTTTGCCAGCGCGCTGGGAAGTCTTGGATCAATGCCCTCCGGCCAGGGAACATATCGGGCGGCCCGGGGTGGCACCGTGCGCCAGGCCGTCACGTTTTCCATAAAGTAAGGGTCTGCTTTCAGCTTTTCCAATAACTGCGGCAAGTTCACGGCTGCCACCTCCTTTTTTCTGCATCTTATATATTATAACGTGATTTATCTTTGAATGCAATAAAAACAATCAAGCGAAAGAACCTTCGGCCAAACAGCCGAAGGTTCTTCACAGGGAAAGCCCGTTTACCAAGTTGCGCTCATCGCGCGGGATACGCAGTTCTGATGGGCTTCATCCACACGGTTGGTTTCGTGGGTACGGCTCTTGTAGAAATGGATGCAGAAGTGGCCGTCAAAATTATTGTTGGTGATGGAGGATGTGCCATGGGGCATGCCATTCATGGAGGCGGCGTACACATGGCCGTTGTACAGCACCAGGATGGCCCGGCGGTTCCAGCTCCATTCCCCGCCATACAGGGACTTAAGCACCGCGGTATCGGAGGCGGTCAGCGGTTCGCTGTCCAGGTGGTTGCTGCCGAAGCGGCGGCGGGCACGGAAGGTTTTGCCCGTATTCACGTCCTTGACGGTGTATACACACTGGCCGGTAAACACGTTCACACCCTTGCTGAACCAGTCGAGGCGCTCGGTCACATAGGTATAATTGGAAGCGTTCTTGCCAAACAGCGCTTTGATGGTGTCGTTGCCCGCCTTGCCGTCCTGCGTCAGGCCCCTGGATTTCTGGAAGGCTCTCACCGCCGCCACGGTCTGATCGCCGTACTTGCTGTCGATCGGGGGCTTATAAAAACCTTTGATTTTCAGCGCCTGCTGCAAAGCCAGAACGTTTTTGCCGCTGTTGCCCTTTTCGGAGGTGGCGGGCACGGCGATCTGGGAGATTTTGGTGATACCCTTCATCTGGGGATCGTTGGCGACGGTGGTGTAAAGCACCTTGCCAAACAGCTTCATGATGGTGGCATAATCCGCCCTGCCGGTCTGGCTCAGACCCATAGCTTTCTGATAAGCTTTCACGGCATTCACCGTGAGGTCACCGTATTTGCCATCCACAACGCTATTAAAATACCCTTTGATTTTCAAGGCCTGCTGCAGCTTTTCCACGCTGTCGCCGGAGGAGCCCTTCTGGGTGTAATCTGGCGGGGTACCAAGGGCGGAAATGGATTTCGCGGAAGCGTACTTGCTGCTGCTGCCGGAGGCATCCGTAGTGCCGTTCAGGGCTTTCAGGGCTGCTTTGGACAGGGTAACGAATTTCTTCATGACGTAACCCTTGTTCCCACCATACGACACGGCGTAAAAGTTTCCGCTGGTGCCGGTCACGGTGACCTTGGTGCCCTTTTTCAGCAGCGTATGGTAATCGGAGCTGGTGTTGGGCTTCATGCGGAAAAACACTTTGTCCTCGTTGATTGTTCCGCTATAGGAGGCCGCAAGCGCCTCGGGCATCATACTGATCAAAAGAACGATTGCCAGCAGCATGGCAACGGTTCTGTCGCAAATCTTACGCATTGGTTTCACCTGCACTTCCTTTGTTTTCTTGAAGCATGTATTATTATAGTATAAAATCACAAAAGTTTCAATATCTTGGTCAAATAATTTACAATTCCACTAAATATAGGACACAAATATGTGAAGAAAAGATTGCCAAAAATGGTTGGAAAGCAAAAAAGGCATGAGACCGTTTTGCCTCATGCCCTGTTTGTTTGATGTACTTACCGATCCATCCTGGAATAGTTGGGCGCTTCCTTGGTGATGTAAATATCGTGGGGATGGCTCTCGGTCAGGCCTGCGCCGGTGATGCGGATGAATTCGGCGTCGCGGCGCATATCCTCGATGGTGGGCGTTCCGCAGTAGCCCATGGAGGAGCGCAGGCCGCCCATCAGCTGGAATACGGTGTCGGAAAGCGGTCCCTTGTAAGGCACGCGGCCTTCAACGCCTTCGGGTACCAGCTTCTTGGCGTCCTCCTGGAAGTAGCGGTCCTTGCTGCCGTTGGCCATGGCGGCCAGGGAGCCCATGCCGCGGTAGGTCTTGAAGGAGCGGCCCTGGTAGATTTCCATTTCGCCGGGGGCTTCCTCGGTGCCGGCGAACAGACTGCCCAGCATGACGGCCTTGGCGCCCGCGCCGATGGCCTTGGCGATATCACCGGAATACTTGATGCCGCCGTCGGAGATGATGGGGATATTGTACTTGTCCGCTTCCTCGGCACAGTCGGCCACGGCGGTGATCTGGGGCACGCCGATGCCCGCCACCACGCGGGTGGTGCAGATGGAGCCGGGGCCGATGCCCACCTTCACGCAGTCCACGCCCGCAGCGATCAGATCGTGGGTGGCGGCGGCGGTGGCGACATTGCCGGCGAAGAGCTGAATGTTCGGATATTTCGCACGGATCTTTTCGATGGTATGCAGCACGCCCATGCTGTGGCCGTGGGCGGTGTCGATAGAAATCACGTCCACCTTGGCGGCGACCAGCGCTTCAATGCGCTCCATCACGTCGTGGCTCACGCCCACGGCGGCGGCGCAGAGCAGGCGGCCGTTTTCATCCTTGGCGCTATTGGGGTATTTCGTAGCTTTTTCAATATCTTTGATAGTGATCAGCCCGCGCAGATTGCCTTCGCTGTCCACCAGGGGCAGCTTTTCAATGCGGTGCTCCGCCAGGGTGGCTTCGGCATTGTCCAGGGTGGTGCCAACGTTGGCGGTGATCAGGTTGTCTTTGGTCATTACTTCGCCGATGGGGCGGCTGTCGTCCTTTTCAAAGCGCAGGTCGCGGTTGGTCAGGATGCCTACCAGCTTGGTGCCCTCGGTGATGGGCACGCCGCTGATGCGGTAGCGGGCCATGAGGGCCTTGGCGTCGGAAATGAGGTGCTGGGGAGAGAGGTAGAAGGGATCGGTGATCACGCCATGCTCGCTGCGCTTGACCTTATCCACCTGGGCGGCCTGTTCCTCGATGGACATATTCTTGTGAATCACGCCCAGACCGCCTTCGCGGGCAATGGCGATTGCAAGGCGGGAGTCCGTCACGGTGTCCATCGCGGCGGAGAGCAGGGGAATATTCAATTTGATTTTGGGCGTCAGCTGTACCGCCAAAGACACATCCTTGGGCAGCACTTCACTGCGGCGGGGCACCAGCAGCACATCGTCAAACGTCAGTCCTTCTCTTACGACTTTTTGAAGCATTTTCTCCCAACCCCTCTCAAAATATTTAAAAAATTATACCGTACATTCTTGACGTTTGTCAATCGAAAATTCGGCAATTTTCCCGCAGTTCATGACATGTGCCCAATTCATTTTTTTCTATCTTTTCTTTGCGTTCGGCTATTGCCAAACACACGTTTGCATGATATAATAAATACGGCAATCAAAATGCCCTCGCATTTTCAACAGAACGGACGGTGCTTCAGCCATGCCCAGACGGCCCAACGGCGACACGCAGCAGCGGATTCTGGAATATATTGAAAGCTATATCGACCAAAACGGCTATCCCCCTTCCGTGCGCGAAATCGGCGAGGCGGTGGATTTGAAATCCACGTCCACCGTGCACGGCCACCTGAACCGCCTGGAAAAGAAAGGCCTTTTGCACCGCAAGGCCATGAAGCCCCGCACCATTGACGTGACGCGGGACGACAAGCCGCAGATGCTGAAGGTGCCGCTGCTGGGGCGCGTGGCGGCGGGCGTGCCCATCCTGGCGGAGGAGGACGCCGAGGGGTATATGCAGCTGCCCGACAGCATGGTGGGCTCCGGCGAACATTTTATCCTGGAGATCCGCGGCGACAGCATGATCAACGCGGGCATCATGAATGGCGATTTTGTGGTGGTCAAAAAGCAGTCCACCGCCAAGAACGGCGAAATCGTGATCGCCATGATCGAGGACGACGCCACCTGCAAGCGCTATTTCAAAGAGCCCGACCGCATTCGGCTCCAGCCCGAAAACCCCCGGATGCGCCCCATTTATGCCCGGGAGGTCACCATCCTGGGCCTGGTGGTCGCGGTGTACCGGGTGTATAACGGAAATTATAAACCGACAAGATAAAACAGAAGACATATAGAAAAAACCGATCGGATTTGTTCCGGTCGGTTTTCATGTGCGGCAAAGCGCGGCCTGTAAGCCGGGTTCTGTCGAGAATGGCCATCTATCCAGACGCGAAGTCGCCAACGCGCTCAAGCGATACTGCGGGAACAGAGCGGGCAGCCCTGTGCGTTCCCTACATCTTGCACCGGATGGGGTTTACATGACGGTACAGTCGCCAGGCCGCCGGTGCGCTCTTGCCGCACCTTTCCACCCTTACCGGGGTCTCCCCCGGCGGTATCTCTCTGTTGCACTTGCCTTGGAGTCGCCTCCACCTGCCGTTAGCAGGCATCCTGCCCTGCGGTGCCCGGACTTTCCTCATGCCCTTTGGGGGCCTGCGGCCATTCAGCCGCCTTTGCCACAAGGGGCATTATACCGCGATTTCACCCGTCCGTCAATCCTTTCCTGATGCCCCGCGCAAAAGCAGCCGACAAAATTCGATTCTTTCACCGCTTTGCTATTGACGTCAGGAAGTCAGAAATATATAATAGGAAAGAAAAAAGGCTCTGCCGTGCTATCCTGCGGCGGGAGCCCGCATCATCATTTACAGAATGGGAGGTTACCTCTTATGTCCGTGGTTTGGTACATACTGGTTCTGTGCGTGGTCGCCGCGGCCATCGCGTACGTGGTGTACAACTACCAGCGCATCCGCAAGATGCCGGAAGGCACCGCGGAAATGGCGGAAATGGCCGGGATCATCCGTTCCGGCGCGAACACCTTCATGAAAACCGAATACCGCACCATCATTATCGTGGTGATCCTGCTGGCGGCGGTGTTCAGCCTGTTTGTTGAAAAGACCAGCGGCATCACGTTCCTCTTCGGCGCGCTGATGAGCTCCTGTGCCTGCGTGGTGGGTATGCGGTCCGCTACCTACGCCAACGTACGCACCGCCAATAAAGCCCGCGAAAGCCTGTCCATCGGCGAAACCGTGAAGGTCGCCCTCTGCGGCGGCTCCATCTCCGGCCTGTGCGTGCAGGGTCTGGGCCTGCTGGGCCTGGTAGCCGTGCTGATCATCTTCGGCAATGTGCGCCATGACGTGACCGGCGGCGGCTACATCACCTCCCTCGCGGGCGTGAACCCCACCATCATGCGCATTTCCACCTATTCCCTGGGCTGCTCCCTGGTCGCCATGTTCAACCGTGTGGCAGGCGGCAACTACACCAAAGCCGCCGACATCTCCGCCGACATCCTGGCGAAGGTGCGCAACGACCTGCCCGAGGACGACTCCCGCGTACCCAACGTGATTGCCGACTTCATCGGCGACAACGTGAACGACATTGCCGGCAACTGCTCCGACCTGCTGGAGTCCTTTGTGGCCACCATCTCCGCGTCCCTGATGATCGCCGTCATCCTGTTCCAGCAGTATGAAGGCCACTTCGCCGAGAGCATGGCCGTGCTGGAAGGCGTCTTCAACGGCACCATCCTCTTCCCCATCCTGATGGCGGGCGTGGGCCTGCTCAGCTGCCTGCTGGGCCTGTTCTACGCCGACCGCAAGAAGATGAGCGACAACCCCTCCCGCGAGCTGAACCTGGCCACCTGGATCTCCGCGGGTCTGACCATCGTGCTGGGCTTCGCGGTCACGGCGATTTCCTTCGCCGGTGCCGACGGCGCTGCGATTAAAGAAGTGTACGGCTGGGCCGCTGGCTGGGTGTCTCCCTGGATCTGCACCGTGCTGGGCATCCTGAGCGGCGTGGCCATCGGCTCCATCACCGAATACTACACCTCCACCGACTATAAGCCCACCCGCAAGCTGGCCGAAATGGCCCCCGAAGGAGAAGCCTTCGTGGTCACCAAGGGCGACGCCGTGGGTTCCCGCAGCGTGCTGCTGCCCGTGCTGGTGATTGGCATCGCGCTGTTCGTGTCCGGCAAGCTGGCGGGCATCTATGGCGTTGCCACCGCCGCCCTGGGTATGCTGGCCTTCGTCGGCGCGACCGTTTCCATCGATGCCTTCGGCCCCATCGCGGACAACGCGGGCGGCCTGGCCGAGAGCTGCCACCTGGATGCCAACGTGCGCGTCATCACCGATAAGCTGGACGCCGTGGGCAACACCACCGCTGCCGTGGGCAAGGGCTTTGCCATCGGCTCCGCCGCCTTCGCCACCGTGTCCCTGATCGTTTCCTACGTGGGCAACTACTCCGCTGAAATGACCCTGAACATCGCTTCCTTCGTGGTCGTTGCCGGCGCCATCATCGGCGGCGCGCTGGTGGAATACTTCTCCGCCATGCTGACCGACAACACCATCGAATCCGCCAAGCTGATGGCGGACGAGGGCGACAAGCAGCTGACCCCCGAAGTGCTGGCCGGTCAGAAGACCCCCGACTACAACCGCATGATCGAGCTGGCCGCCAAGCAGGCCCTGAAAAAGATGCTGGTGCCCTCCGTGCTGGCCATGGTCATTCCCGTCATCGGCGGCTTCCTGTTCGGCGTGGACTTCGTGGGCGGCCTGCTGATCGGCGCTACCATCGTGGCCATTCCCCGCGCCATCTTCATGGGCAACTCCGGCGGCGCGTTCGACAACGCCAAGAAATACATCGAATCCGGCGCGCTGGAAGGCCACGGCAAGGGCTCTGCCGCCCATAAGGCCGCTGTTACCGGTGACACCGTGGGCGACACCCGCAAGGACGTTGTGGGCGTGGCGCTGGACATTTTCATCAAGACCATGTCCACCGTCGCCAACACCCTGGTCAGTGTGTTCCGCAATATCACCCTGATCCGGTAATCGGGTTTCCGAAATACAAACAATGCCCCCGGAAGGAGCGCTCCTCTTTCCGGGGGATATTTTTTCTCTTTTCTTGTAACTGTTCAGTCGGGTTCAATAAAGGGCGCTTTAATACACTACGGGGCGAGGGCCTATGCGGCCCTCGTGCACCTGCACCAGGAGATTTCATCTCCTGGACCTCAATAGCGGAAGCAGCTTGA
>CADCJO010000053.1 GCA_902801765.1 uncultured Eubacteriales bacterium | reverse complement strand
TCCTTTGTATGCGGTAATCCCTGTTTCTTGTTTCCACTTCAAGTATACAGGTAAATCCACGTTGCTACAATGCCGGGGGCACTACATATTATCTATTTCTCGTCTAACAATGTAAAAAAACACTTCCGGGAGCCCTGCGCGGGCTCCCATTTTCTTGTCAAGCGGAAAGCGATGTGGTATAATGCTCATGAAGCAAAATCTATCATATCAAGGAGTTTACCGGAATGAAAAAAACAACGATGTACCGTGGGGCGGCGGCGCTGCTGGCCATGCTGCTGATATGGCCTGCCGCAGCGGAGGAGGACATGATGATGCAAAAGATAAAAACCATGACATTGCGTGAAAAGGTGGGCCAGATGTTTATGGTTCGCCCCGACGTGCTGGAGGGCCGTTACAGTCCCGCCGAGCTGGAAGAAAACAGCAATCCCAGCACCACCCGCGTTTCGGAGGATATGCGGAAATACTATGTTCAATATCCCTGCGGCGGATTCGCACTGTTCCGCAAGAACATCCTTTCCCCCAGTCAGCTGCGCACATTCGCCGAAAACCTCCACGGCATCGGCGCAATCACGCCCATGCTGGGCATTGACGAGGAAGGCGGCCGTATTGCCCGCATCGCCAACCACCCAACGAATTTCGGCGTGAAGAAATTCCCGCCCATGGGCGAGATCGCCGCCTCCGGGGACGAAGCCCTGGCGTTTGAAACGGGCCTGACCATCGGCCAGTATCTGAAAGCCTACGGCCTGGACATCGACTTTGCCCCTGTGGCTGATGTGAATACCAATCCCCGGAACCCCGTCATCGGCGACCGGGCCTTCGGCGACGACCCGGCCGTAGCCTCGGGCATGGTGCAGGCGTACATCCGCGGGCTGCATGAAGGCGGCACAGCCTCCTGCATCAAACACTTCCCTGGCCACGGTGACACCGCCACCGACACCCACACCGGCTATGCCGAAACGAAAAAGACCTGGGAAGAAATCAGCGAATGCGAGATGATCCCCTTCCGGGCGGGCATCGCGGCGGGAACGGACTTCGTGATGACCGCCCACATCGCCGCGCCCAGCGTGACCGGCACCGACGAGCCCTCCACCATGTCCTATATCATCCTGACAGAAAAGCTGCGGCAGGAGCTGGGCTATGAGGGCCTCATCATCACCGACGCTCTGTCCATGGGGGCGATCCGGGATAAGTATTCCTCCTCCGAAGCCTGCATCCGCTGTATCCAGGCAGGCGTGGATATTCTGCTCATGCCTTACGATTACTTCGAAGCCTTCGACGGCGTGGTGCGGGCGGTGGAAAGCGGCATGATTCCCGAGAGCCGGATTGACGAAAGCGTGTACCGGATTCTGAAATTCAAGATGGAGAAGATGGGCGTACAATGAGCAAGACGTGTGACGGGCGTTTGCGGCGCGCGGTTCGGGATATCACCGAGCGGTATCAGGCGGCGGGGTATTTTCCTTCCGCCTGCGTGCGCGTGTTCAATCGGGAAGAAACCCTGGCCTGCGTCTGCGTGGGCGAAGCGGAGGAAAACAGCCTGTTCGATGTGGCCAGCCTGACCAAAATCGCCACAACGACACAGATCCTGCATCTGATCGAAGCGGGAAAACTCTCCCTGCTTTCGCTCGTTTTGGACGCCTTGCCCCCGCTGCAAAACGACGCGTTCCTGGCGCGGCGTTTTGAGGGCATCACCTTGTACCAACTGCTGACCCACACCTCCACCCTGCCCGCCTGGTATCCCTTCTATTCCCGGCAGGGAGAGGACTTTTATTCCGTCTTATCATACGCCTTGCGGCACACCGAGCCTACAAAAGGCATGGTATATTCCGATCTGAATTTCATGCTGCTGGGGAAGATCATTGAGCAGGTTCAGGGAAAGGCTTTGGAAGTCTGCCTGCAGCAGGATTTGGTGAAGCCGCTGGGCTTGGGGAATATGACCTATTTGCCCGAAAAAAGCCGTTCCACCGTTCCCTCCTGCTACGGCAACCCCATTGAAACGCAAATGTGCGCCGACAGAGGAATTCCCTTTCATGGCTTCCGTCCCCTGGGCAAGGCGGTGCGGGGCGAAGCCAATGACGGCAACTGCTTTTACTATTTCCACGGCGTATCGGGCCACGCGGGCATCTTCGCCGACGCGCTGGCCTATGAGCGCCTGTGCCAATACTACATGAAAACCGCCCTTCCGCTGCTGATCGAAGCGCAGCAGGAGCAACCCGCCGCGCCGGGACGGGGCATCGGCTTCCAGACAGGGCTCAGCTATCCCCATGGCTGCGGGCATACCGGCTTCACCGGCACGGGCATCTATTTCTCCCGGGAATACAACGTCGGCGTGGTATCCTTCACCAACCGACTGTTCTATCCCCACGAAAACGAATACGCCACCTGGGAATTCCGCCGCGTGCTCCATGAAGCCGCCTTCGCCCTGGCCGCGAATGCAGCGGAAAAACCATAAAGCGGTTGACGTATCTGAAACGTTTTGATATAATGTACAAAAATTGATGCGGAAGGCATCAAAAATACATGAAAGGAAGTATGACCCATGAAACGTTTTCTGGCAGTTCTGCTGGCCTGCGCGTTGCTCCTGTCCTGCGTGAGCCTGGCCGCGGCGGACGAGAAAAAGACCCTGACCGTATGGATTCCCCAGTACCAGTTTGGCGACGGCATCTCCGACCAGGATTTCTGGGACGGCGTGTTTGATCCCTTCGAGGAAGAAAACAACTGCGAAGTCAAGGTGGAGATCCTCTCCTGGAGCGACTACAACACCACCATCTACACCGGCCTGCTCAACAACGACGGCCCCGACGTGGTGTACGTCACCGACAACTATGACCTGATCAAGGCCGGCCTACTGCTGGGCCTGGAAGGCTACCTGACCCAGGAGCAGAAGGACAACTACCTGCTTTGGACCACCGGCCCCGTGGACGCCAACGGTGAGCACGTGATCGTGCCCATGGACGACGGCGTGGCCATCGGCTACTACAACACCGACATCCTGGCCGAAGCCGGCATCGAAGCCTTCCCCGAGGATTGGGACGCTTTCATCGACGCCTGCAAGACCATCCAGGAAAAGACCGGTAAGCAGGGCTTCCTGCAGAACTGGGGCGCTACCACCGGCACCAGCGCGCTGATGCTGGCGTTCTGGCCCTACTACTTCCAGGCGGGCGGCGTGATGCTGGACGCTGACGGCAACATCGCCATCAACAACGAAGCGGGCCTCAAAACCCTGGAATTCCTCAAGAAGTTTGCCGACGAGGGCATCTTTGACGAAACCATCGTGTCCGAAGGCGAGTCCATCGACAAGTTTGCCAACGGCGAACTGGCTTTCGTTGTGGCTGACCTGAACAAGGGCGGCTCCTTCACCAAGAATGGCGTCAACTGGGAATACTTCTTCTCCCTGAAGGGCCCCGCCGGTTACGGCGCCCGCACCGCCACTGACTCCTTCGCCATCGCCGCCAAAGCCAAGGAACGCGGCAACGACGAGCTGGCTGCCAAGGCCCTGGCGCTCATCACCAGCGGCGCGGTGATGGACAAGTTCCACAGCGAAGTGTTCTATCTGCCTCCCTTCACCAAGGACGCCACCTTCGTCAAGGACGAAAAGCTCTACGCCCTGACCAGCGAGCACATCGACAATGTGTACGTCGTCAGCGAATTCGAGGGCAAGGCTTCCTTTGAAAAGGAACTGCAGGCCAATATCCAGATGATGTTCATGGGCGACCTGACTCCCCAGGAAGTGCTGGACAATACCATGCAGTATTACGCTGAACAGATCAAGCAGTAAGCGTAATTCCGGGACTCCTGCGGCTTCGACGCAGGAGTCCCTTCATTTTTCATTCATATATACATAAAAAAACGGCTAATCTGCGGCTGCCGCTTTTTCATTATCCGTCAGATCCGCCTGAAAAGAGGGGTAAAAATGAAGAAACTATCCACGGTACTATTTCTGTTAGGCATTGTACTTTTGGTTGTGCAAGGTTTTTTTCTGAAACCCAAATCAGAAATAATTGCCAAAAGCACATTTCCCAAATATAAGAGTGCGAACCAGGATTTATACAATGGTTGGGTGCAATTATCGGCTGTAGAACTGGATGAGATTGCTACAGGGCAATATCATTCCAAGACAACTTTTAACAAAGGTAGTTCTTTAACTCAAAATGATTATACAACATTTTATCTGGCCAAGGATGATGCAGGGAATCGATTCGTTTATGCTGATAAATACGATAACCCCTATACGTATATGAACTTGAAAAGATGGGGATTCCCCCAGAAACTGTATGGCCGCTTAACAGATTTAAAATCTGCTTATTCTACTTATGACGGTTATGATGAAGCATTGGCCCAATACGAACAATACGATTTAATCATCGGATTGCGTTATCCGGCTGAGGCATCAATGATTGTCCAGACAGAAACGCAGAAAACGCTTGAGCCAATTTTCCTCTATGGTGGAATCATTTGCCTTATCTTAGGCGTTATCCTGGGTAAAATCCGACGGTAATTTCACAATCAAATTTGTGTGAACTGCCCATGGCTGAATGTTTCTTGTTGACGATGATGAAACAGAAATCGTTATATTATATAGATAAGTAAGACGCCCTTTCCATACATTGCAAGGAGGTGTCACTTGGTGACCACCGCTCCCTCCGTCAAGCGAAAAATGAGCCCGCGCACACGAAAGCAGGCATTGATCGGGGCCGGATACATCGCGCCCAGCTTCATCCTGATGATGATTTTCAACGTGACGCCGATTTTCCTGTCGGCCTATTTTTCGTTCACGAAATACAACATGGCTTCGCCCCCGGTATGGATCGGCCTGGAGAATTACGCCAAGCTGTTTGGCAACCGGGTGCTGACCGAAGCGCTGAGCAACACGGTCAAATACGTGCTGATCACCGTGCCCGCGCAGACCATTTTATCTCTTTTGATCGCCGTGTTCATCGCCGAAAACATGAAGAACCGTTACGGCTCCTTCATGCGCAGCGTGATTTTCATTCCGGTCATCGTTTCTTTGATCGCGTCCGCCACGGTGTGGAACATCATGTACCAGCCCAAGGGCGGCATCATCAACCAATTTCTGAATTTTCTGGGCCTGGATTCCGTGAACTTCCTGGGTAAAAAGGCCAATGCCCTGCCCAGCGTGGCGGCGGTTGCTATCTGGAAGGGCACGGGGTATTACATGGTGATTTACTACGCGGGCGTGATGAACGTGCCCTCCGACGTGCGGGAGGCCGCCATCGTGGACGGGGCCACGCCCATCCAGCGGTTCTGGTACATCATCCTGCCCATCTTAAAGCCCATTACCTATATGATCGTGACCCTGGGCATCATCGGCTCCTTCCAGGTGTTTGACCTGGTGTACAAAATGACTGGCGGTGGGCCGGGACGCTCCACGTACACGGTGGCGTATGTGATCTACACCTTCGCGTTCCAGGATAAAAACTACGGCTACGCCAGCGCGGTGGCCATCTGCCTGCTGATCGTGATTCTGTTCATTCACCTGATTCAGACGCTGTTTTTCAAGGAGAAGGACTGATGAAAAAGAAAACGATTTCGCCCTGGGTGATCGTGGGCGTCGTGCTGGTCACGCTGTTCGCGGTGCTGTGCGTGCTGCCGCTGATTTACATGGTGGCCGTGTCCTTCACCGATTCGGAAACGCTGTATATCAAACTGAAAGACCTGCGGCCCAGCCTGTACAATTACTGGTACGCCATCGTGAAGCGGGACTTTGGCACCGCCCTGAAAAACAGCATCATCACCGTGGTGGGCTCCTGCCTGCTGGTGGACGTCGCTTCCGCCATGGCGGCGTATGGATTTGAGAAAAAGCCCGTGCCCGGCAAGGAAGCGCTGTTCCAGGGGTATCTGGCCACCATGATGATTCCCGGCCAAGTGGTGCTGATTCCCATGTTCGTGATGATCAACCGGGCGGGCCTGACCAACTCCTACGCCGCCCTGATCCTGCCCATGGTGGGGGCCTTCGGCATTTTCCTGATGCGCCAGTTCATGGTGGCGGTGCCCAATGAACTGCTGGAAGCAGCGGAGATAGACGGCTGCGGGGAGATACGCCGGTTCGTGACCATCGTGATTCCGCTGGTGCAACCCGCGCTGATTACCCTGACCATTTTCACCTTTAACGCCGCGTGGAACAATTTCCTCTGGCCGCTGATCATCAACACCCGATCGGAAATGCGCGTGCTGCCCGTCACCATGTCCACCTTGGCCAGCAACTCCACCACCAACTACGGCATGGTGATGGCCGGCGCTACATTGACATTCCTGTTCCCCTTCATCCTCTACATCTTCCTGCAAAAGCAGTTTGTGGAGGGAATCGCGCTGGGGGGCGTAAAGGGGTAAATAGAGGCAATAGGCAGTAGGCAATAGAGTGAATCGATGAAAGGTTGAAAAAAATGGAACAACTAAAACGCCTTTGGCAAAAAGAAACCCTGCGCGTGATCGGCCTGATGAGCGGCACCTCGGCGGACGGGTTGGACGCGGCGCTGGTGGATATATCCGGCTATGGCTTATCCACGAAAGTGACCACTCTGGGCTTTGTATCCGTTCCGTATCCGGCAAAGGTCAGAAATGAAATCCTACGCCTGGCCTCTGGCACAGCGGGCGGCAGTCACGACCTGTGCCTGTTCAGCTTCCTGCTGGGCCAGCTGTCGCTGGACGCCTGCCGGGCGGTATGCGAGCAGGCGGGCGTCTCTCCCGCTTCCGTGGATTTGGTGGGCAGCCACGGCCAGACCCTGTGGCATGTCCCCAGGGCGGAGGAATATTTGGGCTATCCTGTCCGCGGCACGCTGCAATTGGGCGAAGCGTCGGTGATCTGCGAAGGGCTGAGCTGCCCCGTGGTCAGCGATTTCCGGGTGCGGGACATGGCGGCAGGCGGCCAGGGCGCGCCGCTGGTGCCGTATGCGGAATACCTGCTCTATCGCAAAGAGGGTCAAACCGTCGCCCTGCAAAACATCGGCGGCATCGGGAACATCACTGTTCTGCCCCAGGGCGGCACACCCCAGGACACCTTCGCCTTCGACACCGGCCCCGGCAACATGGTGATGGATCAGCTGATGGAGCGCTTCACCGGCGGCAAGATGCGCTACGACGAAAACGGCGCGTTTGCCGCAAAAGGGGAATGCGACGAAGCGCTGCTGTCCTGGATGCTGCAAGACCCGTACCTGAAAAAAGCCCCGCCCAAAACCACCGGGCGGGAGGATTACGGAAAAGCGTATGTGGACGCGCTGCTGGCCCAGGCAGTGGGCATGAAGCCTGAAGACATGGTCGCCACCGCCTGCCGCTTCACCGCGGAATGCATCCGCATCGCCATTGCATCCTTCTGCCCCGTTCTGCCGGATTATCTGATCATCGGCGGCGGCGGCAGCCGCAATCCCACGCTGATGTGGGACATCCGCAGAACCCTGCCCATCCCGGTCCTGGTCAACGAGGATTTGGGCTTTGACAGCGAAGCCAAGGAAGCCGTCGCCTTCGCCATCCTCGCCAATGAATGCGTCCACGGCGAGTCGAATAACGTTCCCTCCGTCACCGGCGCGAAGCACCCCGTCGTGATGGGAAAAATCAGCGTTTGAGTTCGCGATTGAATTGACGAAAGAATAATATATTGGAAAAGCGCTTGTCATATCTGGGAAAAAATGATATACTTTTATTATATAAATCATACTGACATTTTCTACAGAAAGGAACGGTTCCATGAAACATCAGGAATTGATTGAAAAACTGACGTTGGAGGAAAAAGCGGCGCTGCTGTCCGGCAAAGACGTGTGGCACACCCGGGCGATTGACCGGCTGGGCATCCCCGCGATGACGCTGTCCGACGGGCCCAGCGGCCTGCGCAAGCAAGCGGGCGAGGGCGACCATCTGGGACTGAACGCCTCCACCAAGGCCACCTGCATTCCTTCCGCCGCCACCCTGGCCAACAGCTGGGACCCGGAAACCGCAAAGGCCATGGGCGCCTGCGCGGGCGCGGACGCCGCGGCCCAGAAGGTGGACATCCTGCTGGGGCCGGGCCTGAACACCAAGCGCAGCCCCCTCTGCGGACGCAGCTTTGAATACTATTCCGAAGACCCGTACCTGGCGGGCAAGCTGGCCGCCGGGTTCATCCAGGGCGTGCAGAGCCAGGGCGTGTCCGCCTGCGCCAAGCACTTCGCCGCCAACAGCCAGGAAATGCTGCGGATGCACAATGATTCGGTGATGGACGAACGGACGCTGCGGGAGCTGTACCTGACCAACTTTGAAATTGCGATCAAAGAGGGCCAGCCCCGCTGCCTCATGACCAGCTACAACCGGCTGAACGGCACCTACACCAACGAGAACGAGCATCTGCTGAAAGAAATCCTCCGGGGCGAATGGGGCTACGACGGCATGGTGGTCACCGACTGGGGCGGCAGCAACGACTTTACCGAGGGCGTGCGGGCCGGCATGAACCTGGAAATGCCCGCCGCGGGCGACGACAGCCCCTGCCAGCTCATCCGGGCCGTGAAGGAAGGCCGCATCGACGAGGAAACCGTCAACCAACGAGTGGACGAGCTGCTGGACGCCATCCTGTTCCCCAAGCCCGAGAACCCCAGCGCCGACCCCAAGGCCCAGCACGAAGCGGCCCGAGCGGCGGCGGAAAAGAGCATCGTATTATTAAAGAATGAAGGGCATGCCCTGCCCGTCAATCCCGCCGCTCGGGTGGCGGTGATCGGCGATTTCGCGGCGCACGCCCGGTATCAAGGCGCGGGCAGCAGCATGGTCAATGCAGTGGAAGTGGAAGAAACCCTGCCCCTGATGAAGGAGTACTTCCCCGAGTACATCGGCTATGCTCAGGGCTTTGAACGCCTGGATAAGCCCAACGACGCCCTGGCCGACGATGCGGCGCTGCTGGCCCGGAAGGCCGACGTGGTGCTGCTGTATCTGGGCCTGCCGGAGGGCTTTGAAACCGAGGGCCTGGACCGCACCCATATGCGCCTGCCGGACAACCAGGTGAACCTGATCAACAAGCTGTATGGCGTGAACCAGAATATCATCGTGGTGCTCTCCGCGGGCAGCGCGGTGGAAATGCCCTGGATCGACAAGTGCCAGGCCCTGGTGTATGGTTGTCTGGGCGGCGAAGCGGCGGCGGCTGCCATACTGCGCGTGCTCAGCGGCCAAGTGAACCCCGGCGGCAAGCTGGCGGAAACCTTTGCCCTGACCTACGACGACATCCCCGTCAGCAAGTATTACCCCGGCACCGAATACACCAGCGAATACCGCGAGGGCTTGTTCGTGGGCTATCGCTATTTCGTCACCGCAAAAAAACCCGTGCGCTTCCCCTTCGGCTTCGGGCTGAGTTACACGCAATTCGCCTACGATGACCTGACCGTGACCAAGGACGGCGTGGAATTCGATATCACCAACATCGGCAAGTGCGACGGCGACGAAATCGCCCAGCTGTACGTGCGCCTGCCGGAGGCGAAAATCTTCCGGCCCGAACGGGAGCTAAAGGGCTTTATCCGCGTGAGCCTGGCGGCAGGCGAAAAGAAGCGCGTTTCTATCCCCTTCGACGAATACACCTTCCGCTATTTCAACGTCAAGACCAACAAGTTTGAAATTGAAAGCGGCACGTATGATATCCTCATCGGCTCGTCGAGCGAGAAAATCCGGTTGAAGTGCACCTTCGACGTGGCAGGCACCGACGCCCCCAATCCCTATCCTGATCAGGCGTTTGCCAGCTACCGGTTCGGCGCGGTGCAGGATGTGAGCGACGCGGAGTTCGAAGCCCTGCTGGGCTGTCCGATCCCGCAGAAGCTGTGGGATCGGCATAAGCCCCTGGAAATGAACGACGCTTTCGCCCAGATGGCCTATGCAAAGAATCCCATCATGCGGCTGGTGGCGAAGTTCTTCAAAAAGAAGATCGACAAGGCCATCCTGGACGGTAAACCCGACCTGAACACTCTGTTCATCTACAATGAGCCCTTCCGCGGCATGGCGAAAATGATGGGCGGCATGCTGTCCATGCAGATGGCTGACGACATCCGCTTCATGGCCAACGGCCATTGGCATCGAGGTCTGGGACGTCTGATTCACCATTTCTTCCATCGGCCCAAGCTGAATTTGGACAAGTAAGGCTGTTTTCGCTTTGCTATAACTTTTTCCTATAAGTCCGCATTTAAGAATCGTATTGGACAAATCCTGCCCGCGCCGGTATAATAAACCCTGCGCGGAAGAAAAAGCGAACCGCTTTGGTTCGCTTTTCTTTTGAAACTGTTTAAACGAGCGAACCGGCCAAAAGGGACGGTTGCGCGTCTCGGCGGGCCTCGAATGGGAGCACGCCAAGCGTTAAACGAGGAGGAACGCTATGCCCATCAGAATCAACGAAGCGATGCCCGTGGTGCAGCGCCTGCGGGAGGAGCAGATTTTCGTGATGCCCGAAAGTCGGGCGGCGACGCAAGATATTCGTGAACTGGAAATCGCCATTTTGAATATCATGCCGAATAAAGAGGATACCGAACTGCAATTGCTGCGGCTGCTGTCAAACTCGCCCTTGCAGGTGCGGCCCACCTTTTTGCGGCTGGACTCCCACCGCTATAAGCATACGCCGGAGGATTATTTAAGCCGCTATTACCGCGCCTTTTCCGCAGTGAAGGACCGGTGCTTTGACGGCCTGATCATCACCGGCGCGCCGGTGGAAAACCTGCCCTTTGAGGAAGTGGACTACTGGCAGGAAATCAGCGAAATCTTCGCCTGGAGCAACACCCACGTCACTTCCACCATCCACATCTGCTGGGCGGCGCAGGCCGGACTGTACTTCCACTACGGCATCCAGAAGCATCCTCTGCCGCAAAAGCTGTCGGGCATTTACAGCCACCGGACGCTGTACCGCCAGGAAAGCCTGACCCGGGGCTTCAACGACATTTTCCACGCGCCCCATTCCCGCTATACCGGCATCGACCGGGCGGATATCGAAGCCAATCCCAGCCTGACCATCCTGGCCGATTCCGAGCTTGCAGGGCCTTACATCATCCAGGACAAGCGGCATGGAAAAATCTTCATCACAGGCCATCCGGAATACAGCCGCTTGACGCTGGCCCACGAGTATTTCCGCGACGTGAAGAAGGGCATCGACCCCGCCATTCCCCGCCGTTATTTCGCCGAGGACGACCCGGAGCAGGAGCCGATTTTCCAATGGAAGGCCCACGCCTACCTGCTGTTTTCCAACTGGCTGAACTACGAGGTCTACCAGGAGACGCCGTATGACCTGAACCTGATCAACTTTACCCAGCAAGGAGGTTAACCCTATGTCCGCTGCTTTGAACGTGATTTATACTAAACTCAAATTAAAAACGCATCAACAATCCATTGCCTGCAAGTGATACTTTTGACCATATCATTGGTGAGATTACAAATTGTTTTGCAAAG
>CADCJO010000052.1 GCA_902801765.1 uncultured Eubacteriales bacterium | reverse complement strand
GTATCCACTAAATGGGTCCAGGGGGCGAAGTCCCCTGGTGCGGGGGTTCGGGGGCCGCACAGGCCCCTGCTTCGTTTCCCTTAGTGAATTAAAGTGCCCATTAACTTCTTTTCTTCCCTCCTTCTTTTCAATCCTATGCTTGCGCGGAAGGAATATTTCCGGTATAATGGAAAATGAGGATTTGGCGGTTGCCGCCATTCCTTTATTCTGCCAATGCATGCACGAACCCCCATAAAGGAGGCGTTATTTTGCATATTCTGGTTACGAACGACGACGGCATCCATTCCGCGGGCATCAAGGCCCTGGCCGATGCGGCGATCCGGCGGGGGCACAAGGTGACTGTCACAGGCCCCAACAGCCAGTGCAGCGCCAACAGCCAGCACATCACCCTGACCGCGCCGCTGCTTGTGCACGAAATTCCCTGGGAGGGAGCGCGCGCTTATGCTGTGGAAGGCACGCCCACGGACTGCGCCCGCATCGCGCCGTTTATTGTAGATGAAAAGTTTGATTATTGTTTGTCCGGCATCAATAACGGCGAAAACGCGGGCAGCGCGGTGTATTACAGCGGCACCGTCGCCGCCGCTCGGGAAGCCGCCATGTGCTACATTCCCTCTATGGCCGTGTCCATCATGCGTAACGCGGATGAAGCGATGCGTGAAAACCTGGCTGACCTGGCCGTGCGGATGGCGGAACACTATCAGCAGATCAAGCTGCCTCGTTTTGGCCTCGTCAACCTGAACGCCCCGGCCATTCCTCCGGAGGAACTCAAGGGCGTAAAGCTCTGTCCCCTCAGCAAGGCTTATTACGTGGACGGTTACGAAAAACGGGTCAGTCCCCTGGGTCAGACCTATTTCTGGCTCACCGCCAGCGATACCTCCGAGGTGCCCATGGAGCAGCCCGAGGAAGGCAGCGATTATTATTGGCTGCGCCGGGGCTATATGACCTGCACCTTCCTGGGAGACTTTATCGACTATAACCGGGAATGCGGGGATACGCTGAAACCATTCCTGGAGCCTGAAAAATGAATTCAGATATCGTTGTGATCGGCGGCGGCGCGGCGGGGATGATGGCGGCGCTGTTTGCCGCCCGGGGCGGCGCGAGGGTGACGCTGCTGGAAAAAAACGAAAAGCTGGGGAAAAAGGTTTACATCACCGGGAAAGGCCGCTGCAACGTGACCAATGCCTGCGAGGATGTGGACGAATTCTTGCGGGAGGTGCCCCGGAACCCCCGGTTTTTGTACAGCGCGCTGCGGCATTTCGGGCCGTTTGACATGCTGTCGCTGTTGTCCGATTTGGGTTGCGAAACGAAGATCGAGCGGGGGCGGCGGGCCTTTCCCGTGTCCGACCACGCCAGCGACGTGACCAAAGCGCTGGAAAAGAGCCTGCGCCAGGCAGGGGTGGAGATTCGTCTCCATAGCGAAGTGAAGCGGATTCTGACGGAAGAAAGCCGCGTCACCGGCGCGCTGCTCGCTGATGGGCGTGTCCTTTCCTCCGCTGCCGTGATCGTGTGCGCCGGGGGGCTCAGCTATCCTTCCACCGGCTCCACCGGGGACGGACTGAAATGGGCGAAGGAATTGGGGCTGAACGTTTCCCCCACGCTGCCGTCCCTGGTGGGCCTGCGGACGAAGGAAGCCTGGCCCGCCGAGCTCCAGGGACTGACGCTAAAAAATATTTGCCTAAATGGGTATTCCTGTGATAAAATGATTTATTCGGAGTTGGGTGAATTGCTGTTCACTCACTTCGGCATTTCCGGGCCTTTGGCGCTGACGCTGTCTTCTCACCTGCCCGAAAGCGGGAAAGCCGAAGCCACGCTGAACTTAAAGCCCGGCCTGACCCCGGAACAGCTGGACCAGCGCCTGACCCGGGAGCTTTCCGCTGCCGGAAAAAAACAATTGTCCACCGTGATGCAGACCCTGCTGCCTCAGCGCTTTGCCGCGCTGTTTCCGGCCCTGTGCGGCCTGGACGGAAAAACACCGTGCAGCCAGGTGTCGGCTAAAATGCGCAAGACGATTGCCGATCATCTGCAAGCCCTGCCCCTGACGATCGTCGGCACCCGGCCCATCGACGAAGCCGTCGTCACCCGGGGCGGCGTGGACGTGAAGGGCGTCAGCCCCAACACCCTGGAAAGCAAGGCAGTAAAGGGCCTGTACTTCGCCGGAGAAGTGCTGGACGTGGACGCCCACACCGGCGGGTACAACCTGCAAATTGCCTGGAGCACCGGGGCCCTGGCGGGCAAAAGCGCCGCGGCGGCACAGAAGGAGGGAAACCCATGAGCATCCCGTTAGCGCTGGATCTTTGTTTCATGGGCCTGATTTTCCTGATCTTCGCCGTCATTTTTGCCGTCAGGAAGGAAAAGGCCTGTAAGCTCATCAGCGGCTTCAACTTTTTTACCGAAGCCCAGCAGGCGCAGTATGACAAAGCGCGGCTGGTCCGCGATTACTTCAAGCTGTTCCGGACGCTCACCATCGTGGTTTTCGTCGGGGCTGCCCTGTGTCTTGTCCTGGGCTGGCCGGCGTTCGTCGCCGCCATCGCCGCGATGCTGTTCCTGGTTTTCCGCGATTTTCATATCAATCCCGAGAAAGCGTTTGAAAAATACAAGCTCAATCCCTGATTGCGCATCAACCAAAGGAGTCTTTTCCCATGCAATACATCGTCCTGGACCTGGAATGGAACCAGCCCATCTCCTACCACTCCCCCGCCTTCAAAAGCGTAGGCGCCAAGCTGCTGTTTGAAATGATTCAGATCGGCGCGGTGAAGGTGGATGAAAGCTTCCAGGTGGTGGATTCCTTTTCCCAGCTGATCCAGCCGCAGCACTACATCCGCCTGCATCCCCGCATTTCCCGCATCACCCACATTACCCAGGACGACCTGGCC
The DNA here is from genome assembly GCA_902801765.1 of uncultured Eubacteriales bacterium. Classification (GTDB taxonomy): domain Bacteria; phylum Bacillota; class Clostridia; order Christensenellales; family Aristaeellaceae; genus RUG563. Next base: position 8,519 of record CADCJO010000052.1, on the reverse strand, counting down.
GACGCCCCGGACTTTAACGAGGCCATGGCCGCGTTCGCCAAATGGTGCGGGGAGGATTACGTGCTGCTCACTTGGGGCTGCGACGACATTTCCGTGCTGTACCAGAACATGACCTTTTTCAAGTGTGAAACGGAGCTGCCCAAGTTTTACGACGCCCAGCAATTGTTCGGCGAAGTAACCGGCAATGCGAAGGAGCGCAAGGGCTTAAGGGCCGCCATGGAGCAGCTGGAAATCGTACCCGACGAGGAAGCCATGCCCTTCCATAACGCCGTAAACGACGCCTATTACACCGCCCTGGTGTTCGCCAAGATGCCCAACCCCGCCAAGGTGCTGGACTATCCCCAGTCCCCCCGCAAGCTGCAGCATCTGGACCGGGCCAAGCGGGAAGCTACCTCCATCCTGCGCGTCCGCTCCATGAAGGACGCTTTAAAGAGCGCCGCCGCCATGAACCCGCCCTGCCCCATCTGCGGCAAGCGCATGGAGGTGCCGGAGGGCTACGTGCTCCAGCGCAACGACCAATACATAGCCCTGGCCGACTGTCCCCAGCACGGCCTGGCCTTTGTGAAGCTGACCTTCGGCAAGAACGACGAGGGCAAGCGCATCATGACCCGCGCCTCCTCCCTGGCCGACGAGCAGAGCCCCGCCTACGTCCACACCAAGCATTTGCAGTGGGCGCAGAAGGTGGCGGCACAGCAGGGAAACGAAGAATAAGTAATGCGGGGGAAACCGCTCTTTGTAGGACAAAGAGCGGTTTCCCCCGCACCCCTTTCCGAGAAAGCCATAGAAAAGCATCCTATATTGGCTTCGTTCTCAATTTCTGAAAGGAGTTCCATTTATGATCATTTCCATGCTGGAAAAGGAGCAAGCCTTTTCCGCTCCCGCAACCGTACAGCAAATCATTGCGGCGATGGCCCCGGAATACGAAAAGACCGCCCTGGGCTGCTTCTGCGGCGGAAAAGCGCTGGAGCTGAACGAGACCGTTTCCGAGAGCTGCTCCCTGCACCCCATCACCTTCCAAAACGAGGAGGGCCGCCGGATTTACGAGCGCTCCCTCCGTTTCGTGCTACTGCTGGCGCTGCACCGGGTACTGCCGGAATCCGACATACGCATCGAGCATTCCATCGGCTATGGGGTGTATATGCGTTTGCTGGACCGGGACGCCGACCAGCAGATTGTGGACGCGCTGCAGGCGGAAATGGAAGCGATCGTTCAGGAAAACCTGCCCTTCGTCCGCGAGCGTTGGAGCCGGGACAGAGCGATTCAGTATTTCCTGCAAACGGGCCATGAGGACAAAACCCGCCTGCTGGCGTACCGCCCCTATGATTATTTCCCCATGTATCTGTGCGGCGGCATCGCGGAATACTTTTACGGGGTGATGCTGCCCTCCACCGGGTATGTGTCTGCTTTCCGTCTGCGCTTGCAAGGAACAGGGATGGTGCTGCAAATGCCATCGCCCAAGGACCCCGCGCGGCCAGCGCCGTTCGTATCGCGGCCCAAATTTCTGGATTGCTTTGCCCAGTCCAACCGCTGGTGCGACATTCTGAACGTCATGAACGCCTCCGATCTGAACGACCTGACGGTGTGCGGCGAACTGCCCCAATTCATCCGCGTCAACGAAGCGCTGCACGACCAGTCCATCGGCGACATCGCCGAAGGCGTGTTTCAGCGGAAAGCCAAGGCGGTGTTTGTGGCCGGGCCGTCCTCCAGCGGGAAAACCACCTTTTCCAACCGGCTGTGCATCCATCTGCGGGTGCTGGGCCTAAAGCCTGTGCTGGTATCGCTGGATGATTTTTATCTGGATCGGGATTTGCTGCCTTTGGAGGAAAACGGAAAGCCCGATCTGGAAGCGCTGTCCGCTCTGGACGTGGAGCTGCTGCGAAGCTGTGTGGCTGGGCTTTTGCGGGGCGAAAGCGTGATGATGCCGCAGTTTGACTTTACCGTCAGCAAGCGGAAAGAAAAATTGTATCCCCTGAAATTGCAGGAGGACACGGTTCTTGTCATGGAGGGCATTCACGGCCTGAATCCCGCGCTGCATGCGGGCTTCGATCCGAGCCTGATCTGCAAGGTCTATATCAGCGAATTGGCCTGCCTGAACCTGGATCACCACAACCGCATCCGCACCACCGACGTGCGGCTGCTGCGCCGCATCGTGCGCGACCACCAGTTCCGCGCCACGCCGCCGGAGGAAACGCTGGAGATGTGGAACAGCGTGCGCCGGGGCGAGGAAAAATGGATTTTTCCTTATCAGGAGCAGGCGGACTTCGTGTTCAATTCCGCGCTGCATTACGAACTGGCCGTGCTCAAACGCTACGCCTACGAATTATTAAAGGAAATCCCGCCCGAAAACCCGGTGTATTTAAGCTCCCGGCGGCTGCTGAAAATCCTGCATTACATTCTTCCCGCCACCGACGAAGCCATGCGCGACATTCCCCCGCTGTCGCTGCTGCGGGAATTTATCGGCGGGTGCACGCTCTATCAGTGAGAATATATGAAAAAGAAATCAGGATTCCTGCATTCGTTTATCGTTCTTTTCTATGCGGTTGTCACTGTTGTCTTAGCGCTTCTATTAGCTGTTTCCATCGCCAAAGCAGTGAATGCAAGACAGCAAGCGGTGAATAAAGAGCATATTTTTTCCATCGTTCAGAATCACGCGGATACAATCACGGCAGATATCCAAAATAACGATTATTCTCAGACACTCGCCTTATTCGATGATTCTAAGGATAAGCCCGACATGCTGCGGGAAGAAGGCTGCGTATTCTTTGACTGTATCGGTTCAGGATTTGGGCCGTCCACAGCGTATGCAGGATTCTATTATGTCCCCTGGGACGGCCCTGCGCCTGTTGCCGGGATCGAGCCGCCTTGGGCTGCATATTTATCCATCTCCGGAAAAGAATTGATCCAGTATCTGGAACCGGAAGAGAACGGCTTTATCTGGAGAGAGAAAAGCGTGTCGCCTGGTGGAGACAACGAGTATTATACGGAAAAAATCTGTGATTATTTCTGGTATTACCGGCTCGATTACTGACAAGAAAAAACGATCAGCTAAACGATAGACTTCCCTTCATAAATCAACAAAAAATTCCCTTTGATAAATCATCGCCTCCCTGCGCACAATAGCCGCGAGGAGGCGATTTGCTATGAAAAAGATGCTTTTGATTCTGATGCTGACTGTGGCGGCGGCGCTGCTGCTGACCGGCTGCGCCAGCAGCGCGGACACCCTGCCGTCCCCCACGCCGGGAACCAACAACGTCACCATTCAGCCGTTGGTTCCAGACATGAACGGCAATAACGGCATGAACACGGGAACCACTACCATGCCCAACGGCACCGCGCAGCCCCTGAACAACGGGAACACCATGACGGTGGAAAACGCGCAGCAGGCGGCTCAGGCGATGAAGGAAGCCGTCATCAAGCTGAGCGAGGTGGACGAAGCCTGGGTGGTGCCCATGGGCGACACCGCGCTGGTGGGCGTAAAATTCGACAGCCAATACCAGGGCGGAGCCGATGACCGGCTGAAAAAGATGGTGCTGACCCGGGTGCAGAGCGTGGACAAGGCGGTCACGAAGGTGGCCGTGACGGACAGCGCCGCGCTGGTCACCGCCATCCAGGCGCTGGCCGAAACGCTGAAAGGCGCGTCCTCGCTGGACGACGTGAACACCAAAGCAGAGGATATGCTCAAGCAGCTGACGGTGTATTCCGAATGATAGAAAATGCCGCCCGCGCACGGAGATGGATGCTCTGGGCAGCGCCAGCGACGGCGCTGTCCGGGCTTTTCTTCGGCGTGGGCGGCGCGGCGGCGGGGCTGGCCCTGTGGATGGGACTCGGCCTGCTGCTGTCCGGGAAAAAAGGCCGGATTCGGCTTTACCCCAAACAGCGGCGGATACAATTCCGTCAGCTGTTTTTGGGGTATTCTTTTTCCATTTTCTGCTTTTCCGCTTTAGGAACGGCGGGAAGCTGGCTGCTCGGCGGAAGCCAGTCTCCCTTTCCGTCTTTCCTGATCTTGCTCGGCAGCATCGGCTTCGGTCTGCCGGCCGGCGCCTGGGCGATCCGGCAGCGGATACGAAAACGGCTCTCCCGGTTCCTGACCGTATTCTTTTTCGTCCTGTTTTTCCTGCTGTTCCGCGGCGCCAATCTGCCCGTCAGGACAGGCTTCCCGTGAAACCGCTCAGATTTGTTTCTCAATGGTCAGGATGTTTTGCCCATTCTCATATCGGTACTTGATGCTGTCCATGGTCTTTTTCACCAGGAAAATCCCCAGACCGCCGATAGCGCGTTCCTCCGCGCTCAGCGACACATCCGGTTCATCGCTTTCCAGGGGATTAAAGGGGACACCCTCGTCGATGAAGGACAAAATCACCCGCCGCGCCGCAGGATCGTAATCAAAGCGAATGGTCGCTTTGCCCTCTCCCGCGCCGTAAGCGTAGCTGGCGATATTGCAGAACAGCTCGTCGATCGCCACATCAAGCTGCATCTGCGCCTTCATGGGGCATTCGATGGCTTCCAGCTGTTCATCCACGAAAGATGTAGCCTGGGGAATACTCTCGATAACCGCTTTGAGCGTAATTTCCTTCATGACGGCGCACCTCTTACCTTCCCTTATATTCCAAGCACAGCATGGTCAGATCGTCGAATTGCTCAGCCTCCTGCACAAAATCGTCCACCGCCCGGCGAACGTTTTTCAAGATGTCGAACGGCGCGCTCTGGGGCTGCTCATTCAGCGCGTCAACCAAGCGTTCTGTGCCGAACAGCTCCTTGTCGGCGTTCGTAGCCTCCGGCACGCCGTCCGTGTAAACAAACACCTTGTCGCCAGGATGGATCTGAAGCACGTATTCCTGATAGCGCAGGCCATCCATACCGCCAATGACAAACCCGTGTTTATCTTTGTAGAGCTCAAACTGACCGTCTGCGCGCTTGATAACAGGGTATTCATGGCCCGCGCTGGAGCAGGTCAGCTTGCCGGTGGAAAGCTCCAAGATGCCAACCCAAACCGTTACAAACATCTGCGCCTCGTTGTTGGAGCAGATCGCTTCGTTGGTCTTTGTCAGAATCTCCGCGGGTGAGCCCCCCAGCATGGCCACGCTTTGCAGGATGATTTTGGACGCCATCATGAACAGCGCCGCGGGCACGCCCTTGCCGGATACGTCGGCAATCACCAGGCACAAATGATCATCATCCACCAGGAAATAGTCGTAGAAATCGCCGCCCACTTCCTTGGCGGGGTCCATGCTGCCGATCACGTCGAAATCCTTGCGATCCGGGAAAGCGGGCACGATATGGGGCAGCATGGCCGCCTGAATCTGGGTCGCCAGGGAGAGCTCCGTCCCGAGGCGTTCCTTTTCGGCGGTAACGCGCTGCACGGTATCCAGGTATTCCACCGTCTTATGGGAAATGGCGGCGAAGGACCGGGCCAGCTCCTCCACCTCGTCGCCGGTGCGGTAAGCATCCTCCATCTTGAATTCAAGGTTGTCTTCGCTCAGCTGTGAAATCCTGCGGGTAATCGTGTTCAGCGGCTTGACAATGCGCGTTCCCAGGATAATGGAGCCGGTCAGCATCAGTCCGGCCACGACCAGCAGCAGCACAATAGCGGTCTGGCGGGATCGGTTCGTGCTGCTGCGGTAGGCCAAGGTCGTTTCTTCTTCAATCTGCGAATAGCTCTGCTGGAGCATCGCAACAGGCTGGCTGGCCATCTCCTTGCTGTACGCTGTGACCAAGATCCAGCCAGTGGTTTTGATCGGCGCGGCGGAGATATAGTATGCTCCATTCAGCAGCTGGCCCTGCTGGACGCCGGTCTCTTTTCCTTCCAGCGCATCGCTCACGATGGCGGCCAGCAGCTCCGTCTGTGAGGCCCGCAAATCGCCCGTCCAGTCCGCCTCCGCCATGGGAAAGCGTTCCACCAGGGGGGCGATTGCCGCATGGCCGTTCTGATCCACCAGCAAAAGCGACTCTCCCTCAACTTGGGACTTGCGCAGATATGTTTCCACTTCGTCAAGGAATAAGTCGGTGCCGATGACCGCCTGCAATTGACCGTCGGGGCTGTAAACCGGCATGGCGCATTCCACGCAGTAAGCGCCGGTATTGGCGTCATATTCCCCATCGGTAAAAATCAGCTTTCCGGTCTGCGCTGCCTGCTGATACCAGCCCCGCTGCCGGGGATCATAGCTGCGCACCGCCCCATCCCTCAGCCAGCTGCTGGAGGAATTGCTCACCGAAAAATGCGCGCCTTCCGGCAGTCCGATGTACATGGTGGACGCGCCCAGAGAAGGGCACAGGGAAATCATCGTATCCTCCAGATTGGCCACCAGTCCCAATTTGGCGGCGACGTCAGGATCAGCCGGGTCCACGCCGTCGGCGTAAATCACCTTGGCCGCCCAAATGCCGTCCTGGTTTGCGTCCGGTCCGGCATAAGCCTGGGGGGCATAGTTTTCAGGATGGGCAAACAGCCGGGAAGCGCAGTCCGCCAGAAAAGCCACCCGGTCGCGCACTTCGCTGAACATATGGTCTACCGCGTCCACCTGCATGCCGACAGTGCGCTCCATGCTGCGTATGACCACCCGATCCATAACCGTCGAGGTGATCTCTGTTATCGACGCGCGCTGTTTCCTGCTTGATTCTCCGGCGAGCTGAGACAGCATATTGCTGTTGTAACTCGATACCGCCACGAAAGCTGCTGTCAGCAGGAGGACGGTGATGAGGATCAGATTCACAATTTTGTTCTGAATGCCGCCGATTACCAGATTTTTGAACCGTTTCATTTGGTTTGCTCCTTGATCGATTGCTTATCGGTTGTCCGACTCTCACTTTTCAAAGCCGATCCAGCCCAATTGCGGATTGCCTGGCCCGCGGTAGGTGAGGTACAGGCATTGCCGGCCGTCGGGGAAGTCCACGTCGGCGGCAAAGCGTTCCCACACGTTGGCGTTGTGCAACGGAATCTCGGTCAGCACGGGGCCGTCGAACGCGCTGCGGATTTCAAACCGTCCGGAAGCATAGGCGCGGCACTTGATGTATACGCGCTTCACCGCCCGGCAATCAAAGTATTTGAAGCCAATGGTTACGCCGTCGTGGATGTTGGCGATATATGCAGGCCGTTTGTCGTTATCGCCGCCCTCCTGGGTCACTTTGGGCAGAGCGGGATTGCCGGAATACAATTCCAGATGGTTTTTGTCAAACAGGTGGCAGGCGATATGGGCGGGATATTCTCCCTCGCCGCGGAGCGGCCCGCCGTTCAATCCGCAGGAGGTTATCTCCGCCTGCCTGATCTTCCCCTGTTCATCAAAAAAGATCGGCTCGGCGCAGCCCTGACGGCTGAACCAGGAAGCGTTGGTCTGGCGGTGGTAAAAGACGTACCATTGGCCGTTGATTTCCACGATGCTGCCGTGGTTGTTGCCGCCGATGGCCGCCGGGCGGTCGGCGGGCTTGTAGGTGCCGATCCCCGCGTCCACGTTGCTTACGATCGTGCCGCCATAGGTAAAGGGGCCGCGGGGATTCTTCGACGTGGCGTAGCACAATTCATGCATCAGCTCGGAGGAATACACGAAGTAATAAATATCTCCCCGCTTGCGGATGGAGGACGCCTCGAAAAACGCGTGGCCCTCAAACCCGGTGCCCTCGTCATACATATCGCCGGGCGCGATAAAGATGGGTTCTTCTTCGATGGTCAGCATATCCGGCCCCAGCACGGTGCACATCGCTCCGTGGCGGGATTGATCCCCATGCCCGGCAAAGCCGGTATACAGATAGGTTTTGTCACCCTCGGTCAGCACGCCGGGATCAAACTGCGGCTCGTCGCCGGGCCGCTCGCCCAGGCGCACACCGTTGTTGTCCTTCACATACCCCAGGAATTTGAAACGTCCCGCCGGGGAATCGCACACGGCCACGGACACGAAGCCCACCTTGTCATACACGTAATACAGATAGTAGCGTCCATCGGGGCCTTTCGTCACGTCTGGCGCATAGAGGCACATGCTGCCATCCGCGTTGCAGGGGTCCGCGTCGCGGGGATATATCACGCCCTCGCACCGCCAGTCGGAAAGGTCGTCCACCGGGGCTGACCAGCCCATATAATCGCCCATGCAGAAAACACAGCCGTTGAAAAAGTCATGGGAACCGTACACGTACACCCGGCCGCCGAATACGTAGGGTTCGCCGTCTGGAATATATTCCCAGGAGGGAAGATAGGGATTGAACGCTTGTTTCTTCATGTACCGATTCCATCCTTTCCAAATTCTTCTGACAGACTTTTCTTTCTATTATTTTCGCACATTCATCCTCGGAAATCAAGCGTTATCCATGCAAAAGCAGAATAAAAATCATGGAAAAGAGGGGGTAATGCGCCGCTGTCGTTCTCCTTCATCTCTGGCAGCGGCTGTCGATGGCGTTTCCTGTTCCACTTTTTAAATTCTTTATATTCAAAAGCAAAATGATACTATTTCTCGTCTAACAGTCATGTTGTGAAGGGTGAAAAACAAAGACGAGGCAGGGGGCTTGTTCAGCCCCCTGTACCCCTGAACCAGGAGATG
>CADCJO010000051.1 GCA_902801765.1 uncultured Eubacteriales bacterium | reverse complement strand
GCTATTGAGGTCCAGGAGGGCCGAAGCGCCCGGACAATGATCCAGTGGATCATTGTCAGCGTAGGCCGGGCGGCAGCCCCGTGAGAAATCTCCTGGTGCGGGGGTACGGGGGCCGCACAGGCCCCTGCTTCGTTTCACTTAGTGAATTAAAGTGCCCTATGGAATCATATCGACAACGAAAAGTGGTGAAAACCGTGCCCACTGTGCAGACGGTGTATCAGGAGATGCAGGCGTTTTTCAAGCCTCTCTGGCCGGGGGAGGACAAACCCCTGGTGCTGGGCGAAGGAAAAGACATGAATCCCGTCCTCATGCTCATCGGCGAAGCGCCGGGAGAGACAGAGGTCATCAAGCGCCGCCCCTTCGTGGGCAAGGCGGGCAAAAATCTGGATGAATTTTTAACCCTGGCACGGCTGAACCGGGAGGACATTTTCGTGTCCAACGCGGTGAAAATCCGCCCCACGGAGATCGGCCCCACCGGCCGCACCCGCAACCGCGCGCCGAACAAAGAGGAGCTGTCGTTATTCATTCCCTGGCTGATGAAGGAAATCCAGGCCGTGAACCCGCGGTATCTCGTCACGCTGGGCAATGTGCCTTTAAAAGCGCTCACTGAAAACAAAAACAGTGTGGGCGACTGCCACGGTCAATGGCTGGAAAGCCGGGCGGGCGTGCCGCTGTTTGCGCTGTATCATCCTGCGTCCATCCTCTATCGCCGCGCACTGGCGCCGGTGTATGAACAGGACGTGCTGACCCTGGCCGAAGCGCTGCGGGATACAAAGGGAGCGTGATTCCATGGCTGCGGTTCATCTGATCTGCGGAAAAACCTGCGTGGGGAAGTCCACGTTTGCCCATGCGCTGGCGAACGAAAAAAGCGCCGTGATCCTGTCCTGCGACGAGATCATGACGCTGTTTCCTCAGCCTGAGGGGGACGAGGCTTACGCCGCCGTGTCCATGAAAGTCAAGGCGTATCTGCTGCAAAAGGCGGCGGAAATCGTCGGCAGCGGAACGGATGTGATTCTGGACTGGGGATTCTGGCAAAAAGCGGAACGCGCGGAAACAGACGCGTACTTTGCCCGGAAGTCGATCCCAGCGACGTGGTATTATCTGGATATTGGCCAAGCCCAATGGCAGGAGCGCATCGCAGGGCGAAACGCCGCCCCCGGCCCTGCCGATTATTACGTGGACGAAGGGCTGCTGCAAAAATGCGTCCGGCTGTTCGAAGCCCCGGACGCGGAGGAAACACGAGCCTGGCATATCGTTCGCTGAACGCTATTCCAGCTCCAGGGTGTTTAGATCAATGTGGTAAATCACGTCTTTCCGCTCGACCACAACGCGGATTTTTTTGTTCAGCTCCGCATCCTCCCGGATATTGAGCAGCAGCTCGCGGGTCGGGTTGATGGCGGTGGGATGGCCCACGGCTTTGAGCATGGTAATATCTCCGTTCGTGTCGCCGTACGCCCAGCAGCGGGATAAATCCAGATCATACTGCGCCACCAGCGTATTGAGCGCCTTCAGCTTCGAAGCGGAGTCCCACATGGGGATGATTTCGCCGGTAAAGAAGCCCTTTTCATCCGTCGGATACAGCGACCCGCGCCAATCGTCGAAATGATACTTTTCCGCCATCAGCTTCACCAGCGTATCGGGCGATCCGGAAATGGCGATCACCCGGCGGCCCTCCCGCTGATGGCGCTCAATTTCCTGCCGGGTGAACTGGTACACCCGGCCGCCCTTCTGCTCGATCACTTTCCGGGCGATAAAGTCAATGTGCTGGGAGGACAACCCTACCAGCGTCTGCTGGAAGATTTCCGTCATGCGCATCAGATAGGTGTCGTAATCCCCCTCCCGCCGGTCCCAGGCCTGATAAGCGGGCTTTACCTCGTCATGCCAGCGCTTGGGATCGATAATCTCATGGGTGACCATCTTCTTGAATACTTCCGTGATCAGCCCTTCCCGGTAAATGGTGCCGTCGATGTCGAAAAACGCCGCTTCCTTCATGGCCCGCTCCTCCTGCCGTTCTGATAATTCCATTATACCGCCGCCGGTTCTTTTGTCAACGGGCACGGTTTTTGATATAGAAGATGAAATTTTCCTTGAATATCTGCGCGGTTTGTGATACCCTGTGATACGAACGTTGCTGCGGATTATTGGTTCCAGGGAGGAATTGTATATGCGGATTCGTTCAGCGATTTGCGGCGTTTTCATCATGGCTTTGCTCTCCGCTCCCCTTGGGGCTTTGGCGGACACCCTGACGCTGCCGGAAGACTTGAAGATCATCAACAGTCTGGCCTACGCGGGACTGAAAAAGGACAAGGTCATTTTCCCCGAGGGCATTGAATATATTGCGGATGACGCGTTTCAGGACGCGGAATTCGTCGGGGCGGGAAAAACGGGAAGCTATGCCTATCTTTGGTGCGTGAATCACGGCTTTGCCTGGGCGCCCACGGAACAGACGGCAACGGCGACCACCGCCCCCAGCGGCCAAAAGCAGGATAAGGAAGTAAACTACTCCGGCCATACGACCTGGCAGCGTTACGTTCAGAAGCATTACCTGAAAGCGACGGTAAGAAACAACAAGGGCAGCGCGGCGGCCAATTTTGATTCGGAAAAGGTCAAATACAATATCCGCATGACGCTTCTCCTTGACGAGGTGTATAATCAAGCAAACTTCCAGACCAAGCTGAACTCCATCGAGATCATGCTCAAGGGCTGGAACGGCCCCGACGAAGAGGACGATTACTACGAGAGCTTTGAAAAGGATACCTCCGGCTACGTGACGGTATACCGGGCGGACTGGGTGAAGGGAAAAGCCTACAACGTGCCGGAGCTGATGTACGACGAGCAGGGAAACGTGGCGCAGTATTACGACGAAAAAACGAAAGAGTGGAAAGACCGCTACAACCATCTTGACCTGCGGCCGGACGTTTGGGAAGGCGCTGTCATCAGCGTGAACACCGGCAGCAATACCGTTTCCATTTATCATCCCGGTGATCTGGAAAAGAATTACCGGGTATACGCCATGGGAACGAAGAACTCCTACTGCCCCGTGACCGTCAACAGGGCAAACCTGATTATCGATCCAAAGACCGGCCAGCCCTTTAAAAAGCTGCGCGTGAAGATCACCGCTTCCTTCAATAACGGCTGCCGCATCGCACTGCAGGAAAGCGTGATCGACAACGTGTTCGTAAACGTGGTCGATATGGACTGACGCAAAGGAAACAACAAAATGACTGAAATCACCACCAGCGTACAGATCATTCTGCCCCAGCATTGCAACGGATATAAAAAGCCCCGCCTGTTCGGCGGGCAGATCATGGCGTGGATCGACATCGTCGGCGCGGTCGCGGCCCGGCGGTATGCCCGCTGCGCCGTCACCACGGTGTGTGTGGACAACCTGACCTTCATTTTGCCCGCCTACCTGAACGACACGGTGGTGCAGGAAGCCTGCGTGGTGTGGACGGGCCGCACGTCCATGGAGGTGCGGGTGGACAGCTATGTGGAGCAATTGGACGGCACGCGGGCGATGGTCAACCGGGCCTACGCTGTGTTCGTCGCCATCGACGAAGAAGATCGCCCTGTGCCCGTGCCGCCCTTTGTGCCGGAAACCGAGGCAGAAAAAGCGGAATACGCCGCCGCCCAGGAACGCAGAAAAAAACGGGTAGGAAAATGAAAGCTCATGCCGGACGCATCTCCGGCATGAGCTTTCGCTTTTGGGCTGGGCTTATGCGCTCCGGAAGGTCATTCCTCGGCCACCTGACGCAGATAATCAGCGAACACGTCGGTCAGGCCCAGATCCCACAGCACGGAGCAGGACATATACTTTATCCGGGCGTCCCGCGCGCCGATGAAGGCGTTCACCGTGTCATCCACAGAAATATGGATTTGGGAAGGCTTCACGGGCATACCGGTGCTTTCCAGCAAAGTCCGCAGCCGCGCTTCGTCTGGCAGTTCCTCGTTTACCGCGGCCATGATGCCGTCCCAATGGGCCAGAATGCGGTTCAGCCGTTCTTCGTGGGCCGCGGGGTCGTTCTTTTTGCCCTTCCGCTCCATCTCGATGATTTCCGGGGCGGTCTTGCCAAAGATGCGGCGAATCTGCGCTTCCCATTTTTCGGTGGTCATGGCGTCCCAATACGCCTTGGCCTGCTCTCTGCTGGGCTGGATTTCCCGGAATTTGCGGTACATCTTCATGGTCAGCACCGTGCCGATGCCCACCTGAATGCCGTGCAGATCGTAGGGCTGGTTCCGCTCCAGCGCCATCATCTCCCACATGTGGGAGAAATAATGCTCCAGGCCGGAGGCGGGGCGGGAAATCTCGGCATAAGCCATGGCAATGCCGGAAATGATCAGTCCTTCCGCGATGGCCTGAATGGCCTGCGGGTCGCGGTTGGGGATGCCCGCCGCCGCATCGATCACCTTTTTCAGCGCCGCCCGCATGAGGGCCGCCACGTGCTCACAGTAGTATTCGCCTGTGACGATGTTGCTCATGCGCCACTCGCACAGGGCGATGTACTTGGCCGCCATATCGCCCAGGCCCGCCCACAGCATCCGCATGGGGGCTTTGGCCAGAATGTCGGTGTCCAGCAGAATGCCCATGGGCGCGCGGTTGAACAGGGTCAATTTCACATGGTTGATTTCCATGGCGGAGGAATTGGAAGCGAAGCCGTCCATGGACGGCGCGGTGCCGATGATGGCGCTCTTTTTGCCCAGCGCGTTACCGACCACCTTGCAGATGTCGTTCACCACGCCGCTGCCCACGCCCAAAATCAGGTCGCAGGAGGGGTCGTAGTGCATGATCACGCTGCCCACCTCCCACTCCGCCGGGGCAATCTTCTGGCCGGCGCAGGGGATGATATAAAGTACATGGGGAATCCCCGCCGCCGTCAGCAGCGCTTCCACCTGTTTCCCGGCGGCTTCATAGGTGTTCTGATCGCAGACAATAAACGGCTTTTCGCTGCCCATGGCCTTCACCATGGCGGCGGTTTCCCCAATCGCGCCGGGGCCGATTTTCAAGTAATCCATCGGACAGGCGTGATGCTTCCCGCAAGGACAGTCATAGCCTTGGGGGCGGATCAGTTCGGATAATGACATCGTATCGAAAGCGGGCATGGCGATTCCTTCCTTTCCTGTTGTATCTAATGAAATTATACCATGGAGAATAGCTCCTGTCACGAAGAACCTTTGTTCCGATCGCAGGGATTCTTCTTGATCAGCTCCTCCTGCTGTGGTAGAATGATGAGGAAATCAGCCGCAGATGAGTTTTCCAGCAATGCTGTATTCAGATGAATTGAAAAGCGCTCTTTACGGCATAGCGCTGAACAGCATCAAATTCGCAGAAAGAGGTGTCTCAGATGAATCGCATGCTGCCCGAGACAAGCGTATCTTTCCAGTGCAAAAGCGAGAAGCTGCAGCGGGTGTACGATGAAGCGGAAGAAAAGTGCCGCCTGAACCTGAAGCGCTTTGGAAGCGATCTGGTACTGGTGGAAGGCGGCGGCTATGAAAAAATCTGGCTGGAAACCCAGCCCATGGGCGGGGAAATGTACGCTCTGCGGAATCTGGAGGCGGCGAAAAACAATTGCCTGCTGTTTATGCGGCACCAGCGCTCGGATGGCCGTCTGCCGGGGTCCATCCAGTGCGTGGACGGCGCTGCAGAACCTCAATTCAACAAATATCAGGGCTTTTGTTTTCCCTTCCCCGCCCTGAACCTGTATTACCTGCTGGGAGAGGATCGGGCATTTCTTCTCCAGCTCCGGGACACCCTGCGCCGCTTTGACGAATGCCTGTGGCGAACCCGGGACAGCAACGGGGACGGGCTGCTGGAATCCTTCTGCGTATACGATACGGGAGAAGACCTGGCCCTGCGGTATGGGGACGCGCCCTGCTGGTGGACAGAGGACGCTCCGCCCCAGGGATATGCCGTGGTGCCCATGGCCAGCATGGACGTGATGAGCTGGAGCTATGCCTGTCGGGACACGCTGGCCAAAATCAGCCGCATCCTGAAGGACGGCGAAGCGGATGCGTGGGAAACCAGCGCCGCCCAGGTGGCGGCCGCACTTCGCCAGGACCTTTGGGACGAAGGACGCGGGGCCTGCTATGACCGGGACAGGAACGGAAAGACCATCGACATTTTGTGCCATAACACCCTGCGGTGCATGTACTGGGGTTCCATTTCTGCGGATATGGCGAACCGCTTTGTGAAGGAGCATCTTTTGAACCCCCGGGAGTTTTGGACGCCCTTCCCCCTGCCCAGCGTGGCGGTATGCGATCCCGCCTTCCGCAACGCGCCGGAAAACAACTGGAGCGGCCAGCCGGAAGGGCTTACCTATCAGCGGGCTATCCTGGCGCTGGAAAACTACGGAGATCATACCCTCGTTACCAAATTGGGAAAGAAGCTGATTCAGACCATTGCGGAAAACGGGTATCGCTTTACGCAGCAATTCGATCCCTTCACCGGCAAACCCTCTTTGGTGCATGCCGTGACCCATCAGCCGGTTCAGGAAGGCGGCGGCGAACCCATCCAGGACGCCTACGGCCCAACGATGCTCGCCTGCCTGGAATATATTGCCCATCTCTTCGGCATCCGCCCGCATCTGGGTCAGGTGTGGTTCAGCTTGGGCAGTGAGGAAGAGTACATATACGAAGCGGTGTTTTATGATCACCGTTACGCTATCAGCGGCGACGGACGGCATGCGGAAATCACGGTGGACGGGCGGAGCATCGGCACGTATCCCTGCGGTCAGCGCCTCATCACCGACGCTCAGGGGCAAATTCTGAGCGCTGTCCGCATAGAGCCCAAAGAAGAAAGGAACGAGAGCGATGACGGAAAATAACAAATGCCTGTCGTTTGGCCCCCTGCCGGCGTGGTGCGCTTCCCTTCAGGCTTCTTTGACCGCCATGGCGGAAGCATTGAGACACAGCACTCACCCCTGGGCGGGCGGAAGCGCTGTGTTTCTTCCGGAGGATTTTGGTTATGTGCCCGGCGAGATGGCTACGGCCGCCATTCAGCGGGCGATCGACGCCGCGGGAGAAGCAGGCGGCACCGTGCGGCTGCGGAGCGGGGATTATAGGAGCGGCACGCTGAAAATGCGCTCCCATGTGCGGCTGGAAATCTGCGCCGGCGCCCGGCTGCTGGCCAGTACGGATTTACGGGATTATCCCGAAATGCACGCCCGGCGGCTCACCGTGCAGGATACCAGCATGGGCATGCACCAATCCCTGATTTACGCGGAAGGCTGTGAAAACATCAGTCTGTGCGGCGCGGGGGTGATCGACGGGCAGGGAAGCCCCCGGAATTTCCCCGGCGACGAAACGGCTCAGGGCACGCCGGGGCGGCCCTTCCTTCTTCGCGTCATCGACTGCCGTCGGGTGCATGTCAGCGGCCTGACGCTGAAAAACGCCGCCTGCTGGATGCAGAACTATCTGAACTGCGACGAAGTGCTCCTCGAGGGCCTGACCGTGCGCAACCATGCCAATTACAACAACGACGGTATGGATATCGACGGCTGCCGGGATGTGGTGATCGGGCACTGCCGGGTTTCCAGCGGGGATGACGCTTTGTGCTTTAAAGGCGCGTCCCAGCGTCCCCTGGACCGGGTGCTGGTGGAGGACTGCGATTTTTATTCCGCCTGCAACGCCGTGAAGGTGGGCACCGACACCCAGGGGGATTTCCGCAACGTGCTCATCCGGCGCTGCCGCATCGGGGGCCTCGCGGAAGATCCCTCGGGCTTAAAGCATCCCTGCGCGGACAGCGGCGTTTCCTTGGAAATGGTGGACGGCGGCGCCCTGGAAAACTTCTGGCTGACCGATCTGCATATCGCCCGGGCCTGGAGTCCCTTCTTTTTCCGTCTGGAGGATCGGGGGCGGGTGAAGCCGGGCGACCCGAAGCCGGGGATCGGCACGCTGCGCCGAATCCTCATTTCCCATATTCGGGGGGAAGCGAACGGACCCCGGGGCTCCTATCTTCTGGGTATTCCCGAAAAACCGATGGAAGATATCGCCTTTGAGGATGTGCAGCTGCTGCAATATCCCTGGGAAGGCCCCGCCCCGGACTCCCGGCAGTATCCCGATTTAAAGGGCGTATACCCGGACGCCCACATGATTGACACCATTGGGCCCGCCCCAGCATATGCCCTGTGGGCGCGCCACGCGCACGGGGTCACACTGAAGGATTATCAGGCAATTCCCCAGGGGACAGACGCCCGCCCCGCTTTTTTGGACGAAGGAAGATAGAAGTCCTCCATGCCATTCTTGAAAATTTGCGGCTGCCCGCATTGACAAAACAGCAAAAAAAAGGTACAATAGAGACAAAAGTTGCTCAGGACATTTCAAAATGATGAGCAAAAAAATAAAAGGAGGCATCCCTCAATGAGGAAATCCATCGTGATCCTGCTGATCGCCGCCATGCTGTGCACCCTGTTTGTTCCCGCCATGGCCGAAGAGAAGGCAAAGGGCTGGAACAACGTAAACGCCGAAGGCTATGTGTTCCCCGATTATTCCGGCCAGACCCTGAGCATCATGTGGTGGGGCTCCGACACCCGCGCCAAGATGACCGAGGAAGTCATTCACCTGTGGGAAGAAAAAACCGGCGCGAAGGTCGAATTCGAGTACTATGACGGCGGCACCTATTGGACCCAGTTCCAGGCCAAGATGGCTGCCAACGGCTTGACCGACGTGTTCCAGATGGGCAACAACTGGCTCACCTATTACGACACCATCGAGCCCCTGAACGCTTACATTGACGCGGGCACCATCGACACCACCGCCATCGGCCCGGCCATGATCTCCACCACCGTGAACCAGGCCAACGGCGACGTGACCGGCATCTCCAACGGCACCAACGCCCGCTGCTTCGCTTACAACCCCGCGCTCTTCGACCAGGCGGGCGTGCCCTATCCCACCGAAACCTGGACCTGGGACGAATTCGCGGACGCCTGCCGCAAGATTCATGAAGCCACCGGCAATCCCGCCGTCACCACCCTGGAATACAACTCCCTGGCCTTCTCCGTGTTCACCCAGTGGAAGGAAGGCTCCAACTTCTACACCATGGACGGCACCGGCTTCGGCTTTGACGGCGACACCGCGCCTCTGGCCTATCTGTTCGATCTGCTGACCACCCTGCAGCAGGAAGGCGCCATCGCCGACTACGGCATTCAGAATGAAATCGGCTCCAACATCGAAGCGGACTGGATTGCCTATGGCGATTCCGCTATCATCATGCTGTCCTCCAACCAGTTCCAGGCCCTGAGCAACGTTGCCGCCGAGAACGGCATCACCCTCGAGCTGTGCACCATCCCCCGCGTGTCCCATGAAGGCCAGAGCGGCATGGTCGTGCGTTCCTCCCAGCAGATGAGCATCTGGAAGGGCTCCGAAAAGAAGGAAATGGCCGCCAACTTCATCAACTTCTTCATCAACAGCGTGGAAGCCAACAAGATCCTCAACTGCGAACGCGGCGTGTCCATCAACAGCGACGTGCTGGCTGCCCTGAAGGCTGACACCGAAAAGACCAACGAAGTGACCGCCAAGGTTTACACCATCATCGACCTGATCGGCTCCTTCCCGGATGCCGCCAACACCAGCCCCGCCGAGCCCGCCGCCAACGAGGAAATCTCCGACGTGCTCAAGAAGACCTACTTCCAGGGCCTTGCCGAGGGCAAGTTTGAAAGCGCGCAGGCCGCTGCAGACCTGTTCTGGGCCGAAGCGCAGGAAATCTGGGCCAAGCATCAGTAAATCACTATTCAGGGCTGTAAGCCCGATGAGTGTTTGGGCACCCTGAAGCCTTCTTTCAGGGTGCCCTCTTCAAATCATTTTTCCCAAAGGAGGTCGCGCGATGCAAGCCGCAAAAGCCGGGCGAAGCGTCAGCCGGAGGGGCAGCTTTCTGCAGAATGAGAACGTGGTGGGCTATTTTTTCGCCGCGCCGTTCATTCTCAGCTTCCTGTGTCTGACCATGATCCCCATGGCGCTGTCGCTTTACTATTCCTTCTGCAATTATAAAATCGCCGCGGAGCCGGTATGGGTGGGGCTGAAAAACTTTTCCGACCTCATGAAGGACGCCACGTTCGGCAATTCCCTGCTGGTCACCATTCAGTATGTGATCATTGGCGTGCCGCTGAAACTGGTCTTCGCCCTGCTCGTGGCCATGCTGCTCACCAAGCCCACCAGACTGCAGGGCTTTTACCGGGCGGTCTATTACATTCCCTCCCTGATCGGCGGTTCCGTGGCCGTAGCGCTGGTATGGAAGCAATTGTTCGGCAGCCGCGGCCCGGTGGTGACGTTCATCAAGGCCCTGGGCGTAAAGAATTTCAGCTTCTTCGGTTCTACCATGTGGGCTTTCGCGCCCCTAGTGCTGTGCAACGCGTGGCAGTTCGGCTCCTCCATGCTGATTTTCGCCTCAGGCCTGAAGCAGATTCCCAAGGATTACTATGAGGCCGCCGAGATCGACGGTGCCAGCACGGTCCAGCGGTTCTTCTCCATTACGCTGCCCATCCTCTCCCCCATTATCCTGTTCAACCTCATCATGCAGCTGATTTCGGGCTTCATGACGTTCACCCAGGCACAGATCATCACCGACGGCGGGCCCAATTACGCCACCAATTACATCGCCCTGAATATCTTTAAGGAGGGCTTCTCCTATCAGCGCATGGGCTATGCCTGCGCTCAAAGCTGGATCATGCTTCTGATTATGGCGGCGATTACGGGCATCATCTTCAAAACCTCGTCCCACTGGACGTTCTACGAGAATTGAGGAGGGTGAAACGATGCATACAAGACGCGCCTTCCGCAATACGATTTATCATTTGTTCGTGGTCGCCTTTGGGCTGCTCATGATTTACCCGGTGCTGTGGATGATCCTTTCCTCCTTCAAGATGAAGAGCGAAATATTGGGCAACAACGCGCCCTTCCTGCCCTCCAAATGGGTGTTTGAAAACTATCCCAACGGCTGGCAGGGCAGCGGCAGCCTGACCTTCGCCACCTACTTCCGCAATTCCATCATCGTTTCCGTTCTGGGCACGCTGGGCACGGTGATTTCCTCGGCCATGGTATCCTACAGCCTGGCCCGCATCAATTTCCGGGGGCGCAAGTTCTGGTTCACCGCCATGATCATGACCATGCTGCTGCCCGGCCAGGTGCTGATGATTCCCCAGTACATCATCTGGAACCGGCTGAACTTCGTGGGCACCTTCGTGCCGCTGATCCTGCCCAAATTCCTGGGCTGGCCCTTCTTCATCTATATGATGATGCAGTTCATCCGCGGCCTGCCCAAGGAACTGGACGAAGCGGCCATGATTGACGGGTGCAACAAATATTCGATCTTTGTCCGGATCGTGCTGCCGCTGCTTTACCCGTCCATCATCACCACCATCGTGATTTCCTTCTACTGGATCTGGGACGATTATATGGGCCCCCTGCTCTATCTGAGCAAGCCGGCGCTCTATACCGTGTCCCTGGCCATCAAGGGCTTCGCGGACGCCCAGGGCACCAACTTCGGCCCCATGTTCGCCATGTCTACCCTGTCGCTGATCCCCGTGTTCCTGCTGTTCCTGTTCTTCAACCGGTATCTGATGGACGGCGTGACCGCGGGCGCGGTGAAAGGATAATCCAGGCGTTCAGCGCCGCTTCCGCCCCTCCCCATCAGGAGGGGCGAACTTATCCTGTATCTGTTCGGTTTAGAGATAAAGGGCACTTTAACGCACTAAGTGAAACGAAGCAGGGGCCTGTGCGGCCCCCGTACCCCCGCACCAGGGGACTTCGCCCCCTGGACCCATTTAGTGGATACTGCTTGAATGAAC
>CADCJO010000050.1 GCA_902801765.1 uncultured Eubacteriales bacterium | reverse complement strand
TGGGCCAGAAGCCCTCAAACTTTCCGTAACCCCAGCGCGGCAGGCGGAGCTTGTCTTCTTATTCCAGCAGCGAAAAATCGCCTATTGCGGGTCCAGGGCAGTCACCGCCCTGGCGCAGGTCTGGGGGCGCGCAGCCCCCAGCGTTCCCTCTCCTTCGATTGTAGGTAGTGAATTAAAGTGTCCAATAACTGAATGAAAACTTTCGGAGGATCAAACCATGTCGAACCGTAAGGAATGGCTTGATGCGCTGCTGAAGATCGTCAGCCCGGTGCTGAACGCGCTGGCGGAGGGAAAGCTAAAGCAAACGTTGCCTTTGGGTTTCCACGCGGATCGGGCGGAGTTCGCGCCGCTGGAGGCGTTCGGACGGAGTATGCTGGGGCTGACGCCATGGCTGGAAGCGGCTGCCGTAGCTCTTGACCCGGAGGAACGCGCGCTGCAGGCGGAGTGGCGAAGCAAAGCGCTGCGGTGTATCGACCGGGCTACCGACCCCGCCTCGCCCGATTTTATGCTGTTCGACCGGGGTGGCCAGCCGCTGGTGGACGCGGCGTTTCTGGCCCACGCCGTCCTGCGCGCGCCGAAAGCCCTCAGCGCCGCGCTGGACGAGCGGGTTCGAAGAAACCTGGCGAACGCGTTCCGCGCTTCCCGAAATATCGCCGCGTGCAACACCAATTGGCTGTTCTTTTCGGCCATGGTGGAAGCGGGGCTGCATGTGCTGGGCGAAGAATACGATATCATGCGCGTGCTGAACGCCCTGCGCTCCTTCCAGGGCTGGTACGTGGGCGACGGCGCGTATGGCGACGGTCCGGATTTCCATTGGGATTATTACAACAGCTTCGTCATCCAGCCCATGTATGTGGATCTTGTGAACCTCTTTTCAGCGGAACATCCTGAAATCGCCGCCCTGCGGGAAACCGTGAACCGCCGGGCCGCGCGGTATGCCTCCGTGCTGGAGCGGATGATCGGGCCGGACGGCAGCTACCCCATCGTGGGCCGCTCCATCTGTTACCGCTTCGGCGCGTTCCAGATGCTGGCCCAGGCCGCGCTGGAACACATGCTCGAACCGCATCTGCCGCCCGCTTCCGTGCGATGCGGATTGACCGCCGTCATTCGCCGGGTGATGGCGAGCCCGGACATGTTCGACGAAGCGGGCTTCCTGCGCCCCGGCGTGTACGGCTTCCAGCCCGAGCTGGCGGAGGGCTACATCAACATCGGTTCCCTGTACCTGTGCAGCGCCGTGTTCCTGCCCCTGGGGCTGACGCCGGACGATCCTTTCTGGACGGCCCCGGACACGGACTGGACGGGCAAACGGGTCTGGCAGGGCGGGCACATCCCCATTGACCACGCGTTGGATTGATTACAGTATAGAAAGGCGGAATCTTCCCATGGACTTGGAACAGGCAAGAAAAGAACTGATTGCTTTGCAGGATCAGATGAGCGCGTATGACCACGCCATGGGCCTGCTCAGCTATGACGGCGAAACCACCGCGCCCGCGGGCACGGCGGCGAACCGCGGCCACAGCATGGGCATCCTGAGCGAAATCATGTATAAGCTCTCCACCGGCAAGGAAACCGTGGAGCTGCTGGAATTCCTGGACGCGCACAAAGAGGAGCTGAACCAGAAAGAGCAGCGGATGGTGTACCTGCTGCTCAAGGACATCCGGTTCATGCAGAAAATCCCCATGGATGAATACGTGGCGTATCAGAAATTCGTGGTGGAGTGCGAGGATGTGTGGCACAACGCGAAGGTGAACAACGATTTCGCGTCCTACCGGCCCTATCTGGAAAAGATGGTGGATTACTGCGTCCGCTTCGCCCACTACGCCGCCCCGGACAAGGATCCCTATGACTACTGGCTGAACGAGTATGAGCCCGGCATCAATAAGGAAACCTGCGAAGCGTTCTTCTCCACCCTGCGGGAGCGCCTGGTGCCGCTGATTCACAAGGTCGCGCAAAAGCCCCAGGTCAGCGATTCCTGCATCAAGGGTGATTTCGACGACGCGCGGCAGGAAGCCCTGGCCTACTGGCTGATGGATTTGATCGGCCTGGACCGGGATCACGTTGGCCTGTCCACCACCGAGCACCCCTTCACCACCAGCCTGGGGTCGCACCTGGATGAGCGCATCACCACCCACTACTACCCCGAAGACCTGTCCTATTCCATGTTCAGCGTCGTCCATGAGGGCGGCCACGCGCTGTATGACACCGGCTCCGACGACAACCTGGCCTATACCGTGTTGGACGGCGGCGTGTCCATGGGCATCCATGAAAGCCAGAGCCGCTTCTATGAAAACATTCTGGGCCGCAGCAAGGGCTTTGCGAAGTTCGTATTTCCCAAGCTGCAGGAGCTGTTCCCCGAGGAAATGAAGCCCTACACCTGGGAGGATTTCTACAAGGCCATCAACCGCGTCCAGCCCTCCCTCGTTCGCACGGAGGCCGACGAAGTGACCTACACCCTGCACGTGATGATCCGCTTCGAGCTGGAAAAGCGGCTGTTCGCGGGCGAACTGAAGGTGGCCGACCTGCCCCGGGAATGGAACCGACTGTACAAGGAATACCTGGGCATCGACGTGCCCGACGACAAGCGCGGCGTATTGCAGGACAGCCATTGGTCCTTCGGCGCGTTCGGCTATTTCCCGTCCTACGCCCTGGGCAGCGCTTACGGCGCGCAGTTCCTGGCGAAGATGAAGGAAACCGTGGATGTGGACGCGGCGCTTGCCAAAGGCGATTTCAGCGCAATCAACGCCTGGAACAAAGAGCACATCTGGCACTACGGCAGCCTGCTTACCCCCGCCGAAATCCTGCAAAACACCCTCGGCGCGCCTTTTGATCCGGCCTATTACCTGGACTATCTGGAAGCCAAATGCAAGGATGTATATGGGCTTTAAAAGAGAGTTACAGGGCATTTTAATACACGATCGTTTGAGTGTACAGAGTGCAGCGAATTTACTTTAAGTAACATAATTCGCGGACAAATTGTATATCGCTCAAATAGGGAGTGTTCACACTACCGCTCAAAGGCTGTTCCTTGAAATACCGCCAGTATTCCTGCGGAAATGCGCCTTGTCTGACGAAAAATCTGCTCAGAATCAGCTCTTTTCGGGTAGTGTGAACACTCCCTAACACTGTCATTCTGAGCGCGTCCGGATGCGCTCAGAATGACAGCGCTTATTGTATGATAAAAAGTTTGTCCGTCAGTTTCAAAGCGCTCATTATGATCTGCGCTCTGTACACTCTCGATAATGTATGAAAGCGCTCTTTAAAACCGGCCCCACCCCGCTTCAAGTATGAAAAGTCCATGCCCTTTACCGGAAAATGACTTGACATGCGGGGCTTTGCCCATGTATTATATGGGAAAAGATGATTTTGTCCGCGGAGGGATGCGAAGATGGAAGAAAAGGCAATCCTGGAAAAGATGCGGAACGGGGACGGACAGGTGAAGGACGCGGCGCTGAAAGAAATGCGGCGCCTCAAGGACGGCGGCCTGTCGGAGGACCCCCGGAAAATGCAGGAGGAGCTGCCCTTCCTGGCGGCCTGTGACACGCGCTTCGGGGACAAGCAAACCTACAAAATGATTTCGCGGCATTGCAGGCAGTTCCATGAACGGTATTTTGACCGTAAAACGGGCCTGTACCGCGTGCCGGGCTGCAACGAGGCGGAAGGGCTGGCGCTGAAAACGCTGGTCGATACCATCGAAGAAATGGATATGCAGCTGTATGAGCATTACCGCGCTTTGGCCGACATGTTTTTAGAGGCGGCGCGGGGCCTGATTTCTCACGAAACAGAAGCAAACCCCATGGCCGCGGACGCTTTGCTGAAAGGGGTTCGGCTTGGACTGCTGGATGAAGAAAAGTATCTGCCCATCGCGCTGAAAATGAAGGAAGCGGCATGCGGGGAGGGGGAAAAGCCATGAAGTGCCTGTTTGTTTCCGCCCGGAGCTGCACGGTTTTATTGGATGAACAGGGCGATTATTACGCGAAAACGCCCCGGACATTAAAACTGAATGGGGAACTGCTGCCCGAGGAAAACCGGTCTGTGGCTTCCCTGTACGGTCTCTGGCCCGACACGGAATACACGCTGGAAAGCTGGCTGAACGGTGAAAAGGAAGCTGAAATCGCTTTCCACACGGAAAAAGAAGTCGTTTCCCTGAACGTGAAACGCTTCGGCGCGAAGGGCGACAAAGCCCACGACGACACCGCCGCCTTGCAGGCTGCCATCCTGTCCTGCCCCGCGGGCGGGCGCGTGCTGATTCCCAAGGGAGAATATCTCACCGGCCCGTTGTTCCTGAAAAGCCATATCACGGTGGAGTTTAAGGAAGGCGCGGCACTGTACCTGAAAACCGAGCGGGAGCAGTTTCCCATCCTGCCCGGCATGACCCGTACCACGGATGAGGAAGGAGAATACCTGCTGGGCTCCTGGGAGGGCAACCCGCTGGATTCCTTCGCCTCCTTCATCACCGGCATCGGCGTGGAGGACGTGAAGCTCATCGGCCCCGGCGTCCTGGACGGCCAGGGCAATGTGGGCGATTGGTGGGTGAATCCCAAGATCAAGCGCATCGCCTACCGGCCCCGGATGTTTTATTTGAAGGACTGCAAAGACATCACCATGCAGGGCATTGCCGTGCGCAACAGTCCGGCCTGGAACCTGCATCCAACGTTCTCCGAATATTTGTCCTTCCTCAACGTGCGCATCGAAGCACCTGCTGTCAGCCCCAACACCGACGGCTTCGACCCGGAAAGCTGCAAACACGTGCGGATGTACGGCACGGTGTTCTCGGTGGGCGACGACTGCATTGCCCTGAAAGCCGGGAAGATTTACACAGGCATGAAGTACCACACCCCCTGCGAGGACATTGAAATCGCCTGGTGCTGCATGCTGGACGGCCACGGCGGCGTGACGGTGGGCAGCGAAATGGCGGGCGGTGTAAAGCACGTGCACATCCATCATTGCTACATGCGGGGCAACGACCGGGGCCTGCGCGTCAAGACCCGGCGGGGCCGCGGCAAGTACGCCGTCATTGACGACATTGTGTTCTCCGATGTGAAAATGGAGGGCGTACGCTGCCCCATGGTAGTGAACGCTATGTACTTCTGCGACCCGGACGGGCGCACGGAATATGTGCAGAGCCGGGAGCCCCAGATCGTGGACGACACCACCCCCACCGTGGGCAGCATCCGCTTTGAGCGGGTGGACGCGGAAAACTGCGAAGCCTGCGCGGGCTACGTCCTGGGCCTGCCCGAACGTCCCGCCCGGAGCATCACCCTGAAGGACTGCCGCTTCACCTTCAATCCCGATGGAAAAGCGATGGTTCCCGCCATGGCCGCCAACGTGGAGGAATGCATGAACCGCGGCGTCGTGGCCTATTACGTGGATCAGCTGACCTTGGATAACGTGACCATGGAAGGGGTCCAGGGGGAGAGGGTCACGACCACAGAGGTTAAGACGATTTCCGATTGCGAGTAAGCGAGAGAACACAGAAAAATCGTTGATTCTGCGCTCTCCTTCATCAGCTATGCTGCAAATCACCATTCAAATAAAGGGAGGAAACCGCTATGGACATTCGTTATTCCTGCAACCAGCGCGATTTCAAGCGCTACACCACCGAGGAAACCCGCAAGGAGTTTCTGATCGAAACCCTGTTCGTGGACGACACCGTGCAGGCCGTGTACAGCCACGTGGACCGCATGGTCACCATGGGCATCAAGCCCGTCAACGAAAAGGTGAGCATCGACAAGGGCATCGACATCTGGCACAACTTCGGCACCGAATACTTCCTGGAGCGCCGGGAATGTGGCATGTTCAACGTGGGCGGCGCTGGCAAGGTGACCGTGGACGGCACGGTGTACGCCCTGGGCTACAAGGACTGCCTGTACATCACCAAGGGCGCGAAGGAAGTGTACTTTGAAAGCGACGACGCAGCCTGCCCCGCCAAGTTCTATCTCGTGTCCGCTCCCGCCCATTGCAGCTATGAAAACAAGCTGATCAAGATCGCCGACGCCGCCAAGAAGCCTCTGGGCGCGCTGGAAACCAGCAACAAGCGCACCATCAACCAGTTCATCCATCCCTCCGTGCTCAAGACCTGCCAGCTTTCCATGGGCATGACGGTGCTGGAGCCCGGCTCCGTGTGGAACACCATGCCCGCCCACACCCACGAGCGCCGCATGGAGGTGTACTTCTACTTTGAAGTGCCCAAGGATAACGTGGTCTTCCACATGATGGGCGAAGGCAACGAGACCCGCCACATCGTGATGCAGAACGAGCAGGCCGTCATTTCTCCCTCCTGGAGCATCCACGCCGGCGCGGGCACCAGCAACTACACCTTCATCTGGGCCATGGGCGGCGAGAACCAGGCCTTCGACGATATGGACAATATCCCCACCACAGAACTGAGGTGAGGTAACAGGATATGAAAGAGTACAAGCTGGTCTACCTGAACAAGGGCATTAAGTTCAGCCGGGAAAAGGATTTGGCTCAAGCCGAAGAAGTCATTAATCAATATGTTTCCGAGGGATGGACCCTCCAGGAAATCGCCACGCCGGACGACGGCACAGGCGCAATGGTGGGCGTATTCTATAAAGAAACCAAACTGTAATACCCCAATAATCAAAGGAGGAAGATCATCATGGACATGAATGCTTTCAGCCTGCAAGGCAAAATCGCCTGGATCACCGGCGCTTCCTACGGCATCGGCTTCGCCATCGCGGAAGCCTACGCTTCCGCGGGAGCCACCATCGTCTTTAACGACATCAACCAGGATCTGGTCAACAAGGGCCTGGCCGCCTACGAAGAAAAGGGCATCAAGGCCCACGGCTACGTCTGCGACGTGACCAACGAGGAAGCGGTGCAGGAGCTGGTCAAGAAGATCGAAACGGAAGTGGGCGTGGTGGACATCCTGGTCAACAACGCCGGCATCATCCGCCGCATCCCCATGATCGAAATGAGCGCCGCGGACTTCCGCAAGGTCATCGACGTGGACCTGAACGCGCCCTTCATCTGCGCCAAGGCCGTCATTCCTTCCATGATCAAGAAGGGCCACGGCAAGATCATCAACATCTGCTCCATGATGAGCGAGCTGGGCCGCGAAACCGTGTCCGCTTACGCCGCTGCCAAGGGCGGCCTCAAGATGCTCACCCGGAACATCTGCTCCGAGTACGGCGAATACAACATTCAGTGCAACGGCATCGGCCCCGGCTACATCGCCACCCCCCAGACCGCGCCGCTCCGCGAGCGCCAGCCCGACGGCAGCCGCCATCCCTTCGATCAGTTCATCATCGCCAAGACCCCCGCTGCCCGCTGGGGTGAAGCCACTGACCTGCAGGGCCCCGCTGTGTTCCTGGCCTCCGATGCTTCCAACTTCGTCAACGGCCACATCCTGTATGTGGACGGCGGCATCCTGGCCTACATCGGCAAGCAGCCGTAATCAGGATATAATTTACAAGGGACGTTCCAGCAACGGAACGCCCCTCTTTTTTGTTTTCCTGCTCTTATTCTTCTTAGCTCTTAACAGCCATGTTTCAAAGGGCAATGACGAGGCAGGGGCCTGTGCGGCCCCCGTACTCCTGCACCAAAGGATTTCATCCTCTGGACTCCAATAGCGGAAATTACTTGAACGAAAAAAACAATATGGTTCCAGCTGCTACGGGGAAAGAACGCGGAAGCTTGACTTAGTGCCATGGTGCTTCTGGCCCGGCGGCAAAGCCGCCAACCCGGATGCTTTGCATCCGGGGAAAGCCAGGGAATCATCCGAAGGGGAAAGCTCACTTTCCCCTCGGATGTTCCCGGGCTTTCTTGGGCCAGAAGCCCTCAAACTTTCCGTAACCCCAGCGCGTCAGGCGGAGGTTGTTGATATTTCCAACAACGCTATTTCGCCAATTGCGGGTCCAGGGTGGTCACCACCCTGGTTGGGGTCTGGGGCGAATAGCCCCAGCGTTCCCTTTTGCCGGTTTAAAAAACCCTTGAGAATATAGCTGTTAAAAGAATGATTCTATTTATGCCACCAGTACCAGCTCCAGCAAAAACACCACCGCGCAGGAGCAGAGAGACACGAAGATCAATCCTTTCCCCTTATAGGAAAGCAGCAGCGCGGTGACAAACCCGGCCAGGCCCGACCAGGGGGTGGAGGTTTCCCGCAGGATGGCGGGGAAGGTCATGACGGACAGGGTCACATAGGGAACATAGTACAAAAACGATTTAATGAACGTGCTTTGAATCCTTTTCGTGATCAGGGTCAGGGGCAGCATGCGGATCAGGTAGGTCACGCCCGCCATGACCAGGATGTAAATATATATGTTCCCGCTCATGCCGCATCCTCCTCCTTCACCGGGCGAATCAGCGCCGCCGCTACGCTCAGCGCCACCGTCAGAAGAATCACCCGCATCCCGGCGGAAATCTCCCGCAGGTACGGCGCGTAGCAGAACACCGCGCTCACTGCCATGGAAACGACAATCACCCAGGCCAGCGTTTTATTCTGCTTCGCGGGCGGCACGATGATGGCGATGAACATGCAGTACAGCGCCACGCTCAGCGCCACCAGCACCCGGGCGGGCAGGATGTTGCCCGCGATCGCGCCCAGCAGCGTCCCAATCGTCCAGCCCGGAATGGCTACGGCCATCTGGCCATAGGTATAGAAGGGGGAGAGGGGCCCTTCCGCCGCGGCGGACAGGGCGAAGATTTCATCCGTCACGCCAAAGGACATGATGAACCGATGGAAAAATGGGGCCTTGGGGTCCACCTTCTGGCTCAGGCTGGCGCTCATCAGGCAGTACCGCAGGTTGATAATCAGCTGGCTCAGGGCCAGCTCCAGATAGCTGCCCGCCGCCGCGATCACCGACAGGGACGCGAACTGCCCGGCGCTGGTCAGGTTCAGTCCCGACATCAGCACCGCCTGGCCTACTGTCAAGTGCTCCAATAACGCCTTAATGCCGAAAGAAAAGGACACCGCCAGATACCCCAGCATGATCGGCACCCCGTCCCGGCATCCTTTGAAAAACTGTTGCGCGTTCGTTTGGCTCATGTGCTTCGCTTCTTTCCTTGGGAAATCAGTCGAAAACCATTATATGCCTTTGACGGGGGCGTGTCAATTCCGGCAAGGCACGGCAAACTGTACTCAAATTGCACGTAATAAAAACCTGTTTTTTCAGGAACAAAATTATCCTAATCCGCCCGCTTTTCAACTTATTGACTTTCCTTGGTTCGGGCTTTATAATGGAAGAAAGAAGGAGGTTGGTTCGTTTATGCAGCCTTTTATGGATGATCATTTCCTGCTGACGACGGACACGGCCCGCACATTGTTTCACGACGCGGCGAAGGCCATGCCCATCATCGATTACCATTGCCACCTGTCACCGAAAGAAATCGCGCAGAATATCAAATTTGACAATCTGTCCCACCTGATGCTGGGCGGCGACCACTACAAATGGCGTGCCATGCTGAGCTGGGGCGTGGATGAAAAACTCATCCGCGGCGACGGTGACCCCCGGGAAAAGTTCATCGCCTTCGGCGAC
The DNA here is from genome assembly GCA_902801765.1 of uncultured Eubacteriales bacterium. Taxonomy (GTDB): domain Bacteria; phylum Bacillota; class Clostridia; order Christensenellales; family Aristaeellaceae; genus RUG563. Next base: position 16,474 of record CADCJO010000050.1, on the reverse strand, counting down.
GCCGTGTCCCACGCCATCGGCAATCCCCTGTACCACTGGACGCATCTGGAATTGCAGCGGGTGTTCGGCATCCATACGCCGCTGAACCGCGACACCGCCGGGGAAATCTATGACCGGGCCAGCGAAATGCTCCAGGGCGACGATTTCCGTGCCCAGGCGCTGATTGACAAATTCAACGTGGACTACCTCTGCACCACCGACGATCCGGTGGACGACCTGTCCTTCCACCAGACCATTGCCGCCCAGAACGGCATGAAGGCCAAGGTCTACCCGGCGTTCCGCCCGGATAAGGCGCTGAACATCGACCGGCTGGGCTTCGTGGAGTATATCAAGCAATTGTCCCGGGTGGCGGGTATGGAGATTCACTCCACCGCCGACGTGCTGACGGCCCTGGAGCGCCGGGTGGAATACTTCCACGCCTGCGGCGCGCGGATTTCCGACCACGCGCTGGACACCGTGCCTTACGGCGAACCCTCCTTCAAGCAGGCGGACAAGGCGTTCCACGCCGCCATGGAAGGCCAGGCCATCAAGCAAAAGCACATTGAAAGCTACCGTACCGTGGTGCTGGCGGGCCTGGGCGCGATGTACGCCCAGCGCGGCTGGGTGCAGCAATACCACATCGGCGCGATGCGCAACAACAACACCGCCATGTTCAAGCGCTACGGCCCCGACGTGGGCTTTGATTCCATCACCGACGCGCCCGTGGCCCAGCATCTGAGCCGCCTGATGGATTTGCAGGACGCTTCGGGCCAGCTGCCCAAGACCATCCTCTACACCCTGAACCCCGCCGCCAATCACGTGATCGGCACCATGCTGGGCAACTTCCAGCAGTCCGGCATAAAGGGCAAGATTCAGATGGGCTCCGCCTGGTGGTTCCTGGATCAGAAGGACGGCATGGAGGAACAGCTCCACACGTTGGCGAATCTGGGCGTGCTGGGGTCGTTTGTGGGTATGCTCACCGACAGCCGCTCCTTCATCAGCTACCCCCGCCACGAATACTTCCGGCGCATCCTGTGCAACGTGATCGGCGGCTGGGTGGAAAACGGCGAATATCCCAACGATATCGAGTTCCTGAAAGAAATGGTCAGGGATATCTGCTATCATAATGCAAAGGCGTATTTTGGAATATGATAAGTTCTACGTTATCAGTTCCAAGTTCTAAGCGAAAGTTAGCTTGAAAAGGAACAGTTGGGCATTTGAACACTGATCCTTAGAACTTTGAACTCCCCATCGCTCAATCAACACGAAAATACAGACAGGAGAGGATTGCTATGGAAAGATTGAACAAGGCTCTGGTTCCCCAGGTGAAGCGGCCCCAGAATATTCGGGTCATGCAGTTTGGCGAGGGCGGCTTCCTGCGCGCGTTCGTGGATGAAATGCTGGACAACCTGAACACCCAGTGCGGCGGCGATTATGGCGTTGCCATCGTGCAGCCCCTCGAACGCGGCATGTGCAAAATGCTGGAAGAGCAGGACTGCCTGTATACCGTGATGCTGCGCGGCCGCGAGGAAAGCGGCGACGTGAAGAAGGTGAAGGTGGTGGGCACGGTGCTCAAGACCATTGAGCCCTACGCCGACTTCCAGAGCTATCTCGATCTGGCCAAGGTGGACACCCTGCGCTTCATCGTCAGCAACACCACCGAGGCCGGCATCGTCTATACCGGCACCGACAATTACGACGACAAGCCCCAGCCCTCTTATCCCGGCAAGCTGACCCGCTTCCTGCATGAACGCTTCCTGCTGGGCAAGCCGGGCTTCATCATCATGCCCTGCGAGCTGATCGACGACAACGGCTATCACCTGAAAGACGCCGTGCTGAAAACGGCCGAGCAGTGGAAACTGGGGGACGATTTCATCAGCTGGCTCAAGAACGACAACATTTTCTGCTCCACCCTGGTGGACCGCATCGTGACCGGCTTCCCCCGCAAGGAAGTGCCCGGCGTGTTCGAGGAACTGGGCTATGAGGATCAGCAGCTGGACACCGCCGAACCCTTCGGCCTGTGGGTCATCGAAGGCCCCGAACAGGTGAAGAAGGAGCTGCCGCTCGACCAGGTGAACCCCGTGATCTTCACCGACAACGTGAAGCCCTATAAACTGCGCAAAGTCCGCATGCTCAACGGCGCGCACACCACCATGGTGCTGGGCGCTTACCTGGCGGGCCTGGACACCGTGGGCGAATGCATGGCGGACAAGGACGTGCGGCCCTTCCTGGAGCACGCCCTGAACGACGAAATCATGCCCAACGTGCCGCTCCCCCAGGACGAGGTGAAGGCCTTTGCCGACGCGGTTATGCTGCGCTTTGAAAACCCCTTCAACCGCCACGAGCTGCTGTCCATTGCCCTGAACTCCGTCAGCAAGTGGACGGCCCGCGTGCTGCCCACCCTCAAGGACTACCAGAAAAAGACCGGCGAAATCCCCGCCTGCCTGGCTTTTGGCTTGACCTCCCTGATCTGCTTCTACACCGGCATCCAACAGAACGCTTCCGGCGATTATGAGGGCTTCCGGGACGGCAAGCCCTATCCCGTCAAGGATGACGCCCATGTGCTCACCTTCTTCTCCGGCCTGAAAACGCCCGACGCCCATGCCGTACTTTCCAACACCGCGCTCTGGGGCGAAGACCTGACTGCCATCCCCGGCCTGGAAGCCAAGGTCACTGCCCAACTCAAGGACATTGCCGACGGCTGCATCCGCTGCGCCATGCGCAAGACGTTTGAGAAGTAACGAAAAATAACTGGGGGAAACCGCTCTTTGAAATTGCTTTGCGCGTCCTGCGCTGCGCTTGTCCGTGCTGCTTTTCTAAGATGCTTTAGTGGCGGCGCGCCATGCGTCCCGTATGGCCCGCATGGCTGGAAAAGCGGTTTCCCCCAGACCCCCTTCCGAGAAAGCTGTAAGGGGGTAGATTATTTTCATCACAGTAAAAGCATTATGAAAATGGAGAAAAACATGAGCGATTACATCAAGCTGCATGAATTGGATAACGTGGGCGTGCTGATCACTCCCCGGGAAGGAATCCCCGCCGGTCACAAGATCGCCCTGCGGGACATTGCCCAGGGCGAAAAGGTGATCAAGTATGGCTGCCCCATCGGCACCGCCCAGGCGGACATCAAGGCCGGGGAGTGGATTCATTCCCACAACCTGAAAACCGCCCTCAGTGGCGAAAAGGAATACACCTATGATCCCCAGCCCATCCACCGAGCCGCGCCCTTTACCGGCTCCTTCATGGGCTATGAGCGGCCGGACGGCAGGGTGGGCATCCGCAATGAAATCTGGATTTTGCCGTTGGTTGGCTGCGTGAACCACACCGCCCAGCGCATCGCGGCGGAAGGCAGCAAGCTGGGCCCCGCGCCGGTATACACCTTCCCCCATCCCTATGGCTGCTCCCAGCTGGGTGAAGACCACGCCAACACCCGCGCCCTGCTGGCCGCCCTGGTGCGCCATCCCAACGCGGGCGGCGTGCTGGTGCTGTCTCTCGGCTGCGAAAACAACACCCTGGATGCTTTCAAGGAGCATCTGGGCCCCGTGGACGAAAAGCGGGTCAAGTTCCTGGTCTGCCAGGAATGGGAGGATGAAGAAGCCGAAGCGCTCAAGCTCATCCGGCAATTGCAGAACGAAATGAAAAACGACGTGCGCACCGAGCAGCCCATTTCCAAGCTGGTGGTGGGCCTCAAGTGCGGCGGCTCTGACGGCTTCTCCGGCATCACCGCCAACCCGCTCTTAGGCGCGGTCAGCGACGGCATCTGCGCGGCAGGCGGAACGGCGCTGCTTACCGAAGTGCCCGAAATGTTCGGCGCGGAATCCCTGATCATGGGCCGGTGCCGGAACGAGGAAGTCTTTAAAAAGACCTGCGACCTGATCAACGGCTTCAAGAAATATTATCAGGACAACCACATGCCCGTCTACGAGAATCCCTCTCCCGGCAACAAGGCAGGCGGCATCACCACCCTGGAAGAAAAGTCTCTGGGCTGCACCCAGAAGGGCGGCCTGGGCGAGGTGCAGGACGTGCTGCAATACACCCAGCCCGTCACCCGCAAGGGCCTGAACCTGGTCTGGGGTCCCGGCAACGACATCTGCGCCGTCACCTCCCTGACCGCTTCCGGCGCGCAGCTCATCATGTTCACCACCGGCCGCGGCACGCCCCTGGGCGGCCCCGCGCCGACATTGAAGGTGGCCACCAACGCCAACCTGGCCACGAAGAAGCACGGCTGGATCGACTTCAACGCCGGCCAATTGCTGCAAGGCACCACCATGGAGGAAGCCGCCAAGCAGCTCTTCCAGCTCGTCCTTGCCACCGCCAACGGCCAGGAAACCAAGGCCGAACAGCACGGTTACCGCGAAATCGCCATTTTCAAGAGTGGCGTGACGCTGTGAGGATAATTTATCGTATCAACATGGTTTAAACCATTCTAAATTACTAACAACTACGTTCTCAAGGGCGAATTTCAAAGCCGCCGAGGAGGAGACGCTGGGGCTGTTCGCCCCAGATCCCAACCAGGGTACTGAGTACCCTGGACCCACAACTGGCGAATGAACGTAGTTGGGAAAAGCAGACAAGCTCCGCCTGCTGCGCTGGGGTTACGAAAAGCTTGAAGGCTTCTGGCCCAAGAAAGCCTGGGAACATCCGAGGGGGAAAATACGGCGTCAAGTCAGACTTCCGCGTTCTTCCCCGTATCAGCGGGAAGTAAGTTGGTTTTCCAATGCAAGCTAAATCCGCTGCTGAGGTCCAGGAGATTTATCTCCTGGTTCAGGGGTACAGGGGGCTGAACAAGCCCCCTGCCTCGTCTTTGTTTTTCACCCTTCACAACATGACTGTTAACAGAATGAATAGGCACACAAAAAAACCACCGCTGACCGGTGGTTTATTATGTATTCTTCATTCAGGCTTGTTTTGCCTGCAGCAGCCGTCTGTGGGTGACGAAGCGTTCCAGCGCGGCGAAGCCAAGGAGCGCGGCAATCATCACGCAGTACCAAATGAAATCGGAAACCGACGGCACTTTGTCCAGGCCGAATTCCACGCCCACGATCACGCCCACGCAGCCCAGCGCACCGAAGCACGGCCAGAAGCGCTTCCAGAAGCCCTTATCCGCTGCATATTGCAGGCAGCCGTAAATCAGCAGCCCTTCAATGATCACGCCGCACAGCACCTGCTCGATGCGCACAAAGCCCCAGCGCATGCCCAGAGCGCGCAGACTTTCGCAGAAAATCTGCGGCACGCACAGGTAATACACCACCCGTTCAAAGCGCAGGCTGACGATGGGGTCCTCCTTTTTCCGAAGGGCGAAAACCACCGCCACGATCAGCGCGAACAGGGCTTCCAGCAGGAACACGGCCCAGAACCATTCGCCCCATTCGTTGCTGATGGCGAAGGGCATCCGGGCGAAGGATTCGCGTTCCACATACGCACCCGCGCCCTGCATGTCCAGAAAGACTTCGGCGACGCGCGCGCCCGCGGTCATGAACGCGCCAACCGGAGCAAACAGGCTGAGCAGCCGGGACACCTGAATCTGATGCAGCTTTGCGCTCAGCGCCATCCCCAGCACCATGCCCAGGCAGCCGCCGATAAAGGAAAACTCTGCCGGGTCCATCCGCACCAGGGAGGCCCAGCCGTACCGCGGCCACACCTTGTTGGACAAAAGCAGCGTGTACAGCACTTTCGCCAGCACGAACGCCAACACAGCGCCCAATAAAACGCCAGTGAAAACGGGGGCAAATTTGATCCCCCGTTTGTTTGCCCGAATCGCCAGCCAGGCTGTACCCAGCGCCAGCGACGCGAACAGAATCAGCCAATATGCAATGTTCATTTATTTTGCTCCAAACGCTGACGCGAAGTAGATGATGTCGGCAATGTCCCGGGTGTCCGGGCTCTTGGGGTCGTTGATTTTCTGACCGTTGAAAATCAGCATGGTGGAGTCGCCGCCGTCCAGGTTATAAGCGGTCTGCACGCCCAGGCTGTAAACCAGCTGGGCGAATTCCGTCAGGTTCATGCCCGAATTTCCGCGGGCGGGCGGGCCGCAGCAGATGCACTTGTATTCCAGCGGGCCCACCTGGGCGATGCACATCCGCTGGCGCCGTTCCTCGGCGCGCATATCGTAGCGCAGATCCATATCCCGCACCATTTTGCCGTTCTGCACCAGCACAGGGCCGAAGAAGAATGCCTGCACCACCCGCTTGCCGTTGATGGTCTGGCCCACCTGGCCGGTAAAGGGATTGCGCACGATGTGGAAATCGCCGTCCTCGTCAATCAGCAGCACGTCGCGGTCACCCCGCAGGTCGTCCAGGAACAATTGGCCCTGGCGCAGGATATAGCCGTGATGGGTGAAATAAAAATAATCGCCGTTGATGGCCAGCACCGCGTTGACCCGTTTAGCCATGGCCGTGCCCTTCATCGTCATTTCGGACTGGAAGCCGTTGGCCGCCGTGGTGCGCAGCTGGGAGGGATGGGCGATCTTGATCGAGGCCACCCAGTATTCGCATCCGGTTTCCGCTCCGCGGTTAAATACGCCGTACTGGACTTTCACGGCAATGGTCGGGTCGGCGTAGGTGGTATTGCCGTAGAAGTATTCGGTTTTCAGCGGCATCCCGCCTGAAAAATCCCATGGCAATTTATATGTTGTTTCCGCGGCAGCGATGCTTTGCACCGGTCCGGCGCAAATAAAAACAAACGCGCACAGAAGAATGAACAGCCGCTGACATGCTTTTCGCATTCCCCGTACCCCTTTCCATATACTCCACAAATCATTATAAAATGTCGAAATGTGGTTGTCAATAGAAAAATATACTTGATTGTATCAAAAATGTAACTTTTTTGTAACAAATTGTTATTAAATTCAACCCGCTTAAATCGGATGACAAATGAACCGGGTTCAGTTATAATAACGGCAGAGAGAATGCTTTTCATGCCGGAAAGGAAATGTTTTCCGTGATTTCGATACTTGCAAGGAGAGGATTGCCATGAAATCTGTCATTGCTCAGTTTCAGCTGAAAGGCGCGCCTATCAGCTGCGATAGGTATGGCAACGGCCATATCAACGAAACCTATCTGCTCAGGACCGATGCGCCCCATGATTACATCCTGCAAAAGGTGAACCGCCATGTGTTTCCCGATATTCCCAGCCTCATGCGGAACATCGAGCGCGTTACGGCCTACCTCTGGCAGCAGACGCCCGATCCCCGGCGCGTGCTGACGCTGGTGCCCACGCTGGACAGCGGCATGTATTATACCGACCCGGACGGTGAAATCTGGCGCGTTTATGAATTCGTGACGGACAGCCTGTGCCTGGACCGGCCGGAGAACGAGCGCGACTTGCAGCAGAGTGGACTGGCCTTTGGTACGTTCCAGAACCAGCTGGCGGCTTTTCCCGTCCAGACCCTGACGGAGATCATCCCGCATTTCCACGATACGCCCGCGCGCTATGAACAGCTGAAGGAAGCCATCCGTTTGGACCGGGCAGGCCGCGTGAAGGAAGCCGGGCCGGAAATCGAAGCGTATCTGGCCTGCGAAAAATACGCAGGGTGCCTGATGGATTTACTCAAAAAGGGAGAGCTGCCCCAGCGCGTGACCCACAACGACACCAAGCTGAACAACGTGCTTCTGGATGCCGCCACGCGCACGCCGCTCTGCGTGATCGACCTGGACACCGTGATGCCCGGCCTGGCCGCTAACGATTTTGGCGATTCCATCCGTTTTGGCGCGGCGACCGGCCGGGAGGACGAACAGGATTTGAGCAAAGTGGGCATGTCGCTGCCCTTATTTGAAGCGTATGCCCGGGGCTTCCTGACCGCCTGTGGAAAGCGCCTGACGCCGCTGGAAAAGGAAACGCTGCCCATGGGCGCGCTGCTGATGACCCTGGAATGCGGTTCCCGCTTCCTGACGGATTATTTCAATGGCGATGTATATTTCCATAACGCGCGCCCCGGTCAGAATCTGCAGCGCGCCCGCACGCATATCAGGATGGTGCGGGATATGGAAGAAAAGCTCGGCCAGATGCAGAAAATCATCGAAGCCATCGCGTGAACCTCTGCCCCGGTGCTATGGAAAAAGCCATGACGGCCAGCTTGCCGTCATGGCTTTTTTGCGGCGGTTATCGGGCTTTCCGCCGTCTTTTCAGGTTCTTTTCCTCGCGCTTTTGGTAATAGCTGTCGGAATAGTAGGATTTATAGCCGTATTTTCTGCTCAAAAAGCTGTCGTATTCCACCATGTTGATTACCGTACCCAGAATGGGACAGCCCGTCTGGGCAATCTGCGCTTTGGCGTCCAGCAATTCCGGACGCCGGACCGTGTTGTAGCCGACGACCAGCAGTGTTCCGTCACAATACTTGGCAATTTGCGCCGCGTCAATGACGATGCCGATGGGCGGCGCGTCCGCGATAACGTAATCGAATTGCTCGCCCAGGCTTTGCATCAGGGCCTGAAACCGCGCGGAGTTCAGCAGCGGCAGGGAGTTGGTCACATTGGCGCCCACCGGCACAAGATAAGCGCCCGGAATGTCCGTTTCATAGACCACGTCGCGTTCATCCGCCATGCCCGCCAGATAATGCGAAAGCCCCTGGCTGTGCTCGCTGTCCCGGAATTGAATGTCGTACTGCTTCATGATCATGGAGCGGCGCAGATCGCAGTCCACCATCACCACCCGGCGGCCCAGTTTTGCCATCGTGCGCAGGATGTTCATGGACAGGTAACTCTTTCCTTCCGAAGCGTGGCAGCTGGTGACCATGACTCTTTTTACATTCTCGCCGGAAAAGGACAGGTTGGTGCAGAGCATGTTGATTGCTTCGCCGCATGGATCGGACAAAGGGGGAAACTTGTACAGAACGAGAGCGTTCATCGCGCTTCCCTCCTTTGCGCTTTTTCTTCCGTCGGCGCGCTTTCGTCGATAGGCACCACGGCCAACGTGACCAGCCCCGCGCAGTCCCTGATTTCATCGGCGGTTTTGATTTTGTCATCCAGAAGGAAGCGGAGCGCAATGACCATGGCGGCCAGCAAAGCGCCAAGTCCAAAGCCCAGCAGGATGTTCCGCGTGCGGCTGGGGCTGACGGGATTGGCCGGCTCCAACGCCAGGGACATGATGTTCGGCTTGTCGGTGGACATGGTTTCCTGAATATATTCGCTGGCTACCTTGGCGTATTCATTGGCGATGGCCGCGGCCTCCGTGGGGGAAGGAGAAGTAAAGGAAATGTCCAGCATCCGGGTGCCTGCGCTGTTGGTAACGGTCAGGTTTTCCCGCAGCTTCGCGTAGGTATAATCAAGGCTCAGGTTGGAGATGACGGCTTCGTGCACCTCCCACATATCAAACACCTTGATGTAGTCGCTGGTCAGGGCGGTGCCCAGCTGCAGGGAGGCCATGTTGAGGATGGATTCCGGACTGAGCACATACAGGATGGACGTGGCCCGGTACATCGGCGTGACAAAATACACCGTGTATACGCCGGCGAGTACCGCGCAGATGAGCGCCGCGCACACAATGATTTTCCAACCGGCCGCCAGATGATAAACCAAATCCGTCAGGTCGATCATCCGCGCGCTGGCCGGCAAGGCAGCGTCCGGCTGCTGTTTTTGCTGTTCCGTCATGCTCTGTGCCTTACTTTCGTGTTTTGTCGGGTTAAATGTTCAATTCGTCCCCTGCGGAAAATTCAAGCAGCGGGCCAGGCGTTTTCTGTTCCCGGCTGACGGCCATGCACACGCAGTTCCAGCCGGAGGTAATGGAGCGCCGCATTTCGGTAACGGCCCACGCGGGAAAGCTGGCCTGCACCAGGCCGTCGGCCGCTTCCGCGGGGATTTCAATGTATTTGACGCTTGCATGTTCGCCTGTTCCCTGGGGGATGCCAATCACGACGGCGGCTTCCTTTTCCGTGAAAGCGCCTGCGTCCGCCAGACGCATCAGGAAATCGGCGGTTCCGTCCTGGTTCACTCGGTAAACTTCGGGCGTAAAGAGCACTTCGATCTCCGCGTCCCGGACTTCGGTCTCCTGATTTTCCTGATCCACATAAAGATCAATTTCGGTCACCCCGTCCTTGAGGCGGGTGCTTTTCCTGGCGCGCATGATGCTCAGAATCGTCTTTTGCAGCTTGCCCGCCGGTTCTTTTTTTCGGATGCCGCTGCCCGCAAAGGATTCCAGCATGGGCGAACTGACGGCCTGAGCGAAAGCTGCGCAGCAGCACAGCAGGAAGGCCAACGCCAGAGCGGCTGCTCTTTTTCTCATTTCGATTCCCCTTTTTGATGCCAGGCAGTTATTTGGCTGGCTGATAAAATACTTCTGTAATCATGTGGGACAACGCTTCTTCGTCGGGGTGAAATTCCATGTATCCCGTAACGCCGATTGCATGCGCGCCGGGCAGCTGAATCAGCGGCAGACGCTCATCGTTCCTTGCGCGGTAAGCAATGTCGGCCAGATAGGACCGCGTCATGTTGGTGACCAGGTACGGCCGCAGGGCGTCGAATACCGCGCCTGCATAGTCCGGGTCAGCTTTCATTTTTTCCCGGATCATGTCGGCTAAGCGCGATAAGTAAACCTGCTGCCGCGCCATGCGCGCTTCGTTGGTGCCGATGAGCATGTCGGCGCGGCTGCGGACGAAATACTCCGCCTGCTGCCCGGTCAGGCGCAGGGTAGTTCCCTGAATCATCGCGGGGTCAACCTGGCTGAAATCATCGTCAATGGGCACGGTCACGCCGCCGACAAAATCATTCAGCGCGGCAATGCCGTCCAGGTTTAACGCCGCATAATACGGAATCGGCGTATCCAGCAAAAGGCGGCTCACGGCTTCCGCTGTCAGCTCGCAGCTCTGTTCCTTCCCGTCGCCATAGCTGTGAGAAAGGGCAATCTGCATGGGCCGCGTGCCCGTTCGATCGCCGATCAGGTTCAGCACCGTGACCGGCGCGATGGTATCCCGGTCGATTTGAATTTGTGAAATCGCTTTCTTCGCGCTGTCGATCACGATCAGCCGCAGGAAGTCCGCGTTGCCGCCGCTGTGATAATCGTCGATTTCGTCTGCATTGCGCGCGGGCCGGTCGATGCCGAGCAGGAGGACCATTGTCAGGTTTGGCCGCCTGCGATAGACTGCGCCGTTGATGGTGACCGTTTCATCCTCGTACCGCGCACTCAGGTCGCCTCGAATTTCGGGTTTTCTTCCTTGCTTTTCCAGCCAATCCAGCCCGAAAAACAGCAGCACAAATGTGAACGCTAACCCGCAAATGGCTATCACAATTCCGCGTCCGCGCCTCCGACGCCGTTCCTGCAACGGTCTATCCCCTTTAAAAGTGATCAGCCTTATTTTATTCCTATCTGCAAACCATGTCAAGTATGGAAGAAATTTTACTGAATATACCCATTGCTGAGCATCCAGGTGAAGATTTTCCGGGCGATCGGCGCGGCCACGCTGCCGCCGCCGCCGCCGTTTTCCACCACGATGGAAAGGGCGTAGGGGGAGGCGGCTTCATCCAGGAAGCCCACGAACCAAGCGTTGGTAAACTCCTGCCCGTCGATTTCCGCGGAGCCGGTTTTGCCGCAGACCTTCGTGCCGCTGATCTTCGCGCTGGTGCCCGTGCCGCCCGTGACGACGGCGCGCATGTAATCCTTCAGAATCGCGGCCTGGTCGGAAGTCAGGGGCTTGCGGTACACCTTGGAGGTGAGCTTCGCCCGCTGGGTGCCGTTGGGGGCGGTGGCGGAAATCAGCAGCTTGGGCTCCATCATCACGCCGTCGTTGGCGATGGCGGAGGCGATCATGCACAAGTGCAGGGGAGAGGCGGTCAGGGCGCTTTGCCCCGCGCCGGTCCAGGCGATTTCGCCGTCGTTGCGGTTGGCGGTGGGATAGGACGAGTTTTCCACTACCAGATCCCGGAACAGGAAATTGTCGTTGAAGCCGAAATCCTCCGCTGTTTTGCGCAGCCGCGCGTCGCCCAATTGCAGGGCCAGCTGGGCGAAGGAATTGTTGCAGCTCACCTGGAACGCCTTTTTCAGATCGATGACCCCATGTTTGGTCAGCTTGTTTTCTTTTAAATTCGTGCCCGCGTCGGTGATGATCCTCTCTCCCAGAACCAGCTGTCCCGTGCAGTCAAAGGTGATGGCATTGTAATTGGTATAGTTTTCAATGGCCGACGCCGCCGTGACCATCTTGAAGGTGGAGCCGGGAGTGTACAGGCCCTGAATGGCGCGGTTATAGAAGGGCTTCTGCGGGTCGCTTTTCACCGCCGCGGTGATGTTCTGCGGGTCGAAGGTGGGGAAAGACTGCTCGGCCAGCACTTCGCCCGTTTTATAGTTCATCACCACCACCGCCCCGGCTTTGCCGCTGGGGAAGATAGAAGCGATGTAGGTCGCCAGTCGGCAGTCGATGGTCAGCTGTACCGTATCGCCCCGTCGCTGTTCACCGCGGATGGCAAAGGACAGCCGTTCCAGGAAAGAGGAATTAAAACCATATAGATAGGAGGCGAAGAAGGACTCCGCGCTGTTGTTCACGTTGGACCCGCTGTCGCCCACGGTGTGGACGGTGGCTTTGCGGGCGTTCAGGTCGTTCTGATATATGCGCTGGCCGTTTACGGTGGTGGCCAGGACAATGCCGTTCCGGTCCAGGATGTTCCCGGCGATCACGTCCTTTTTCCGGGTGCGCATGAAGGTGTTGGCGGAGGAAGCGAACCACCGGCTGCCGTAGGTCAGCAGGCTGTACGCGCCCCACACAGCCAGCAGCGCGAACAGGGCGCACAGGAAAATGGCGACCCGGCGGATGTTTTTTTGCAGCTGCTTCACCGCGCGTCACCTCCCGCCATGGCCAGCTCCCGGTCCTCTTTGACGCCCGCCTTATTGCGGCTGGCGACGCCCTGCAATAGGCCGATCACGCACAGGCTGCACAGCATGGACGTGCCGCCGTAGCTGATGAAGGGCAGGGTGACGCCGGTTAAAGGAATCAGCTTGATGTTGCCGCCGATGATCACGAAGGTTTGCAGGGCGATCAGCGAGGCGCAGCCCGTGGCCAGCAGAGCGTGGAACACCGTGCGGCACCGCCGGGCGATCATGACGCCCCGGATGATAATGAACAGGTACATGCACAGCACTACCAGCCCGAACACCAGGCCGAACTCATGCAGGATGACCGAAAAAATAAAGTCGTTGTAATATTCGGGAATCACCTGGGCATTGCCCAGGCCCAAGCCCACGCCCCAGGCGCCGCCGTTCACAATGGCGATCAGGCTCTGCACGATCTGGTAGCCCGCGCCTTCGGAATCCGCCCAGGGGTTCAGCCAGATGGCCACGCGCTTTTTCACGTGCGCAAACATCTGATAGCCCAGCACAGCCGCCGCCGCGCCGCCCGCCACGCCGCCGATCATCAGCGGCACCGAGCCGGTGGCGGTATAAAGCAGGATGAAGGTGACGCCGAAATACAGCAGCGCCGTGCCCAGATCCTTTTGCAGCATCAGCATCAGCAGGCACGCCCCCGCGAACAGCAGGCTCAGGAAAACCTTGCGCTGACTGAGCAAATACGAAACGCAAACCAGCAGCGCCAGTTTCACAATTTCGCTGGGCTGCACGGAATAGCCGCCGATATAAAACCAGTTTTTCGCGCCGTTGGTTTCCCGGCCGAACACCAAAGGTAGGGCCAACAGCCCGATGCTGCCCACCATAATCAGCGCCGTCAGCCATTTCCAGCTGCGGATGTAGCGCACCATCATCGCGCACAGCATCATGCAGCCCACGCCGATGCCGTAGTTGAACGCCTGGGTCATGCCCCGGCTGGGGCTCAGCCGGTACAGCACCAGCACGCCCAGAGCGCACAGAAAGTTGGTCAGCGACAGCAGCAGCCGGTCGGACGGGAACAGATGAGAGATGCCCGCCGTGCCGATATATATGATGGCGGGCACTACCACCGACAGGGCGAAGCTCTGCCATTGTCCGTCCTTCAAGGCCAGCAGAAAAAAGGCCAGGAAGAAGAACACCATCATGGCCAGCAGCGTGTTGCGCCCAGGCTCGTGAGCGCGCTTTGTTTTTTTCTCACTCACGGCGGTTCCTCCTTCTGCGGCGTTTTGGCGGTTCGGGTTCTTCCTCATCCTGCTGTGCGTCGATCCATTGCCGCGCGGCCTGCTCCTGACGCAAATCCTCCAAGGAGTAAGCGTACTGCCAGGTCATCTGGCCGTCGTCATCATATTGTCCATCGTAATCCTGCGTTTGCCCCCCGAAGGGCACCGCGTCGGCAGACCGCTCCTCCGGCAGGTAATAGGAATTGTCCACCGTGATATTCGTCCAAGGAATCTCCTCGTCCACCGCGTCCAGGATGGAGTCGGGCTCGGGGTATGCCACAGGCGTGGGCACGTTCAGCCCCGCGAACAGGCGCACCCGCAGTGCGTGAACGCCGATGCCCAGCTGCGTGCCGTGGAGGGCGTAGCCGGGGCCGCGCATTTCCACGCCGTTCAGCAGCGTCAGCCCCCGGCGGGCAGGAATGATTTTCAAGCCTTTTCCCTCTGTAAATTCAAACCGGGCATGGCGGCGCAGCACGCCGTCGCCCTTCACCCGAATGTCGCATTCCCGGGCGGAGCCGATCACGCCTTCCCGGGGCAGGGGCTGGGCCTTGCCGGTGTCCAGATCCACGATCTCTCCCACCAGTCCCGCGTCCGGCAGGGTCTTCATTTCTTTTCTGTACGCCCGCGCGTCCTTCCGCAGCCAGATGAAGGAGCGGAACACGATCAGCGCGCCGATCAGGGCAAACACATACCGCATCAGCAGCGCCAAAATTTCATACGCTTCCCCGGACATCTATCCCGCCCCTCCTTTGCCTGTCTGTATGCGCGGTAAAACCTGCCTTGCCATAGTATACCATAAAAACAACTGTTCGTCTATGTTATTGATTGCCATTTTGCAAATTCTCATGCGGCTTGAATACAAAAAAGGGCCGAAGCCCTTGAAAAAATCTTTCCGTCAAACCGCCTCCAGGCCGGAAGCGCCTTCTACCACCTTGAGCAGGTCTTCCTGGCGTCCGTTGTTGGCGTTGATGTAGGAAAGGTAAGTATGCCCGCCGTACTCACCCTGGAATTCATAGCACAGCTTTTCTCCGGCCTCAGTGGGAATGAGACAGAGGCGGGATGCGTTGATTTGCAGGCGTTCGCTGACGCGCCCCCGCGCCTCTTCCTGTGTCAGCCGGGGCGTCAGCAGGCCGCGGTTTGTGTGGTTCATCAGGTAGTTCCGCGCTTCCCAGCCCACCACCTGCGCGGTGTCCAGGCGGCACTGTACTTTGATCAAATCAGGATACAGCAGGGTTTCACCCTGTGTGGCGGCAAAGGAGATCACCGCCACACCTTGGTAGACCTGGAAGTAGGTGGGCCGCATGTGCTCGTAGCCGTGGCTTTCCAGAAATTGCAGCGCGTTTTCCCGGCATTCCTCCACGTTTTTCTGCGGGCTGAAATCCGCGCTGTCCGGGGCCAGCCAGAGGATTTTTCCGCCCTGCTTTGACACAGCTGCCTGTAACGTCACATCGGGCAAATGGACGATCACCCCCCAACAGGGAATCACGCCGCCCATTTCCGGGCCTGCCACCGCATTTGTCACCCTGTCCGCGCCGACGAAATCCCGGGCGATTTGCAGCGCTTCCGCCTGCGTCACGGTGCGATCCGAAAGTGCTTTGGCTGTACCACTTTCCCGCGCGTCGGAGAAGGGCCCGTCGTAAATCAGCGTGGGATAAGCCACCGCGCTGTCGTAGGCGGTGCTTGCCTGATTGCCGGTGGGGTAATAGGGCGTCTTTCCTGTCACAGCCTGGCCGGTCACGTCTTGGCCGGCCTTTGCCAAAGCGCTGGCGGAATCCGCGCAGGCCGAGATCAGTGTGCCGAGGGTCGCCGCTTCTGTTTCGGTGAGGGTTTCCCGCTTCAATAAAGCGGCGGTATAATCGGTCAGCTGGTTGGCAAATTTCACCGCGTTCTGCGTGGCAGCATGCCCCAGCGGCAGCAATGACAGACTGCGCTGCACCTGGGCCGCGCCGGAACTGACCTGGTTCAGGTACTGGGCTTCCGCGCCATGGTCGGAGGACAAAAGCGCCTTGCTCAATGCCACCTGCATATCCTCCATCTGCCGCAGCGCGGACAGCACTGCGCCTTCATACACCTCCCGCAGCCGCGCTTCCAGCCGCTCGGCTCGGGCCGATACCTGCGCCGTTACTCCCGCCGATACGGCCAGTATAACCATCGAAACGATCAGGACGATCAGCATGTTTCTTTTCATTTTGCGCTCCATGATGATAATTTAGTGGGCACTTTAATTCACAATGGGGCGAGGGCCTGTGCGGCCCTCGTGCACCTGCACCAGGAGATTTCATCTCCTGGACCTCAATAGCGGATATGGCATGGATTGGAAAAACAGCCTGGTTCCCGCTGATGCTTGGAGGAACGCGGAAGTCTGACTTGACGCCGTAGTGCTTCTGGCCCGGCGGCGAAGCCGCCAGCCCGGATGCTTCGCATCCGGGGAAAGCCAGGGAATAATCCGCAGGGGAAAGTTTACTTTCCCCCTCGGA
>CADCJO010000049.1 GCA_902801765.1 uncultured Eubacteriales bacterium | reverse complement strand
CGCTTCTGAATGGAAGAGCGACGAAGCTTTCACCATGGAAGCGGGCACCGAATTCAAGGTGCGCCAGGGCCTGAGCTGGGACAACAACTTCCCCGCCGATAACTTCAAGGTGGAAGAAGCGGGCACCTATTTCGTGATGTTCAACGAGAGCACCGGCGAAGTGTCCCTGTCCGCCGAATAAGGAAACATCATTGCTTGATTGACCTAATCCAGCAATCGGAAAAAACCGGATGGGCCGGAACCAGTCCCGATTGGTTCCGGCCTTTTCATAAAGGAGTGGAGCGAGGGCATGAAAACTTACACTGACCTTGAATTCCTCAAGCTCTCCAAAGGCGAGAAATTCAAGTATAAATTTTTGAGCTTCTTCGCCGGGATTCCAAAGGCGCTGCTGAACCTGCTGCTGGCCTTGTGGAACCTCATCAAAGGCGCGGGCGTGACCGTCGGGAAAGAAATCGCCGACATCTGTTCCACGTTCGTCCACGGCGACTGGAAAACCAAGCTGTCCTTTGTAGTGATGGGCTTCGGCTGCCTGACCCGGGGACAAATTTTGCGCGGCGTCCTGTTCCTGCTGTTTGAAATCGTCTTTATCGGTTACATGGCGCTGGCGGGCGGCTACTGGCTTTCCATGCTGCCCAGCCTGGGTTTGCAGGGGCCGACCAAGGAATACAACGAGATCCTGGACGTGGAAGTGACGGCCTTCCACGACAATTCTTTTAAGATCCTGCTGTACGGCGTGCTGACCATGTTCTTTATCGTGGCTTTCATTTACACCTGGCGGCAGAATATCAAGCAGAACCAGCTGGCCGAAAAAATCTTGGCCTCCGGCAAGAAGCTGCGTTCCGGTAAGGACGACCTGCGCTCCCTGGTGGACGACCAGTTCCACAAGACGCTGCTGGCCCTGCCGCTGACGGGCATCCTGCTCTTTACGGTGCTGCCCATCCTGTTCATGATCCTGGTGGCTTTCACCAATTATGACGGCACCCATAACGGCTACACCAACAACCTGTTCACCTGGGTGGGCATGGACAACTTTAACACCATGCTCTCCTGGACGGCAGGCAGCGGCGGCAACACCCAGTCCTATTCCGCCACTTTCGGCGAAGTGCTGGTATGGACGCTGATCTGGGCCTTCTTCGCCACGTTTACCAACTATTTCCTGGGCATGTTCGTGGCCATGGCCATCAACAAGAAGGGCATTAAGCTAAAGAAGGTATGGCGCACCATCCTGGTGCTGACCATCGCCATCCCCCAGTTCATTTCCCTCCTGTACGTTTCCAAGATGTTCGCCAAGAACGGCATCGTGAACGGCTTCCTCATGAGCATGGGATGGATTCAGCAGGCCCTGCCCTTCTGGGACGATCCCACCTGGGCGCGGGTGACGGTGGTGCTCATCAACATCTGGATCGGTATTCCCTACCTCATGCTGATCGCCACCGGCATCCTGATGAACATTCCCGCCGATCTGTACGAATCCGCCCGCATCGACGGCGCGAACCCCTGGCAGCAGTATACGAAAATCACCCTGCCCTACATGCTGTTCGTAACCGGCCCATACCTGCTCACCAGCTTTACCGGCAACATGAACAACTTCAACGTCATTTATCTGCTCACCGGCGGCGCGCCTACCAACCCGGCGGCGTCCTCGGCAGCGGGCAGCGTGGGTTATACCGACCTGCTGATCACCTGGCTGTTCAAGATCACCACCGGCGCGGAAAGCCAGTATTACCTGGCGTCCGTGGTCGGCATCCTGGTGTTCGTGGTGGTGGCGCTGATCTCTCTGGTGGTCTACAACGTGCTGCCGTCCATCAAGAATGAGGAGGATTTCCAGTGATGAGCCAACAAAACGCGATTGCGCCCGCTGGCCCGGTGAAGAAGCACATGGGCTTGAAAGCCTCCCGTGCCTTGGGCAACACGGCCATTTACGTCCTGCTGATCGTAGTCAGCGCTATTTGGCTGATTCCCTTCATTTGCATCCTGCTGCAGTCCTTCCGCGTGGAAAGCACCTGGCAGGTGGGTTACGTCGTCCCGCAGCAGTGGGGACTGGACAATTATAAAAACCTGTTTGAAACGGACTTCCCCCGCTGGTATATGAACACCTTCATCGCGGCCCTGTGCACCGCCGCGCTGCAAACCATCATCGTGCTGTGCATGAGCTATACCCTCTCCCGTTTCCGCTTCAAGATGCGCAACGGCCTCATGCGGTTCATGCTGATCCTGGGCATGTTCCCCGGGATGCTGACCATGATCATCCTGTACCGCGTCCTCAAGGACCTGGGCATGACCCAGGCCAACGCCCTGCCCGGCCTGATCCTGGTGTACGTGGCTTCCTCCGGCATGGGCTATTACGTCAGCAAGGGCTTCTTTGACACCATCCCCAAGTCCCTGGACGAGGCGGCGCGGGTGGACGGGGCGACCCGGTTCCAGATCCTGAAAAAGATCATCCTGCCCCTGTCCAAGCCGATCGTCATCTACACCGTGCTGACCGCCTTCATGGGCCCCTGGGGCGACTTCGTGTTTGCCCGCTACATCGCCTTCGGCTCGTCCGCGGGCAGCAACGTGGCCGTGGGCCTGTATAACTGGCTGAGCAAGGATCAGATCAACACCCGCTACACCATGTTCTGCGCGGGCGGCGTGCTGGTGGCCGTGCCGGTCACGATCCTGTTCATGTGCCTGCAAAAGTACTACGTCGAGGGTGTCACCGGCGGCGCGGTCAAAGGGTAATCTATCATTGTCTGGCCGATGAAGAGTCCTAAGTTCTAAGTTCAAAGTTCTAAGCCTGAAAGCGTTATACACAGGCACATACAAAGCAAATCGTTATTTGCTTGGAACTTGGAACTAAGCACTTGGAACCGCACAATTTGGAAGGAGAGAAAACAGGCTATGGCAAGCGTAAAGCTGACCGATGTAAAAAAGGTCTATGACAATAAAGTAACGGCGGTGCACGATTTCAACCTGGACATCAAGGATAAGGAATTCGTGGTGTTCGTGGGCCCCTCCGGCTGCGGAAAATCCACCACCATGCGTATGATCGCCGGGCTGGAGGACATCTCCGGCGGCACCGTGGAAATCGACGGCGTGGTGGTCAACGACCTGCAGCCCAAGGACCGCGACATCGCCATGGTGTTCCAGAACTACGCCCTGTACCCGCATATGACGGTGTACGACAACATCGCTTTCTCCCTGCGGCTGAAAAAGATGCCGGAGGATCAGGTGTACGAAAAAGTGACCTCCGCCGCCGAAGTGCTGGGCATCACCGATTTCCTCACCCGCAAGCCCCGCGCCCTGTCCGGCGGCCAGCGGCAGCGCGTGGCCATCGGCCGCGCCATGGTGCGCGACGCGAAGGTGTTCCTGATGGACGAGCCGCTTTCCAACCTGGACGCCAAGCTGCGCAACCAGATGCGCGCCGAAATCATCCTGCTGCGCCAGAAGCTGAACACCACCTTCATCTACGTCACCCACGACCAGACCGAGGCCATGACCCTGGGCGACCGCATCGTGATCATGCACGACGGCTACATCGAGCAGGTGGGCACGCCCATGGAAGTGTTCGAGATGCCCCACAACGTGTTCGTGGCCGAGTTCATCGGCGCGCCGAAGATGAACCTGATGCAGACGGAGCTGGTACAGGAAGGCGGCAAATACTTCGTCACGCCCTTCGGCGCAAAGATCGAAGTGACCGGCGACAAGGCCGAGGGCCTGAAACAGAAGGGCATCGGCAACCGGAAGATCCTGCTGGGCGTGCGGCCCGAGCACATCGTGCTGGCCGACCAGCCCGGCCTCGACGCCATTCCCTGCAAGCTGGAGGTCAACGAAATGATGGGCAGCGAGCTGCATCTGCACGTATATACCGCGGACGAAACCCGCCTCATCGTGCGCGTGCCCACCATCAACCTGACCAGCGAGCAGCGCAAAGCCATGGTTTACGGCGCGCAGCTGTATATCACCTTTGAAGGAAAGGTGATGCACTTCTTCGATAAAGATTCCTCCCTGAATCTGATCTACGGCGATTGATCTATATTGCTCCGCAGCCGCCCGCCGGACAGCGCCGGCGGGCGGCGTATTGGATCATTTCATCTACGAAAGGACGAAAATTACATGCGGCAGAGCGGTATTTTGATGCACATTACGTCTCTTCCCGGGCCGGACGGCATCGGCAGCTTAGGGAAGGAAGCCTACGCGTTCGCGGATTTTCTGCACGCCGCCAATATGGGCATTTGGCAGGTGCTGCCCATGGGCCCCACGGGCTACGGCGAATCGCCCTACCAATCGCCCAGCACGTTCGCGGGCAATCCAATGCTGATTTCCCTGGATAAGCTGGCCGAAGCGGGCTATCTGGACCTGGAGGGCGAGGAACGGTATACCCCGGAAAACCTGGAACAGGTGGATTACGCCGCGGTGCAGGAGCATAAGACCCGGCTGCTGCGCAAGGCTTTCGCCCAATCCGAACGGAAACTGAAAAAAGCCATCGCAAAGTTTCAGGAGGAAAACGAATGGGTGTACGATTACGCCCTGTTCGCCGCCATCAAGGCGCATTTTGATTTGCAGATGTGGACCAAATGGCCCGATGAAGGCGCGCGCATGCGGGACCCGGAAACTTTGAAAAAGTACGAAAAGAAGCTGGACAAGGAGATCCGCTTCCATCTGTGGTGCCAGTATATCTTCGCCCAGCAGTGGAAAGCGCTGAAAGAATATGTAAACGGCTTAGGCATCAAGCTGTTCGGCGATATCCCCATCTATGTGGCGGAGGACAGCGCCGATACCTGGACCCACCCCGAGGTGTTCCAGCTGGATAAGGACAGGGTGCCCCGCCGGGTGGCGGGCGTGCCGCCGGATTACTTTTCCGAGGACGGCCAGCTGTGGGGCAATCCGCTGTACCGCTGGTCTTACCTGAAACAGAAGGGCTATAACTGGTGGGTGAAGCGCTTGGGACACCTGAGCAAAATGTACGATATCATCCGCGTGGACCACTTTATCGGCTTCGCCAGGTACTATTCCATCCCCCACGGGGCCGCTACCGCCAAAACGGGCAGGTACATCGACGGGCCGGGGAAAGATTTGTTCATCACCCTGAACAAGAAGCTGCCGGGGCTGGACATCGTGGCCGAGGACTTGGGGCTGGTAACCGATCAGGTACGGGAGCTGATCGCCTTTACCGGCTACCCGGGCATGAAGGTGCTGTCCTTCGCCTTTGGCGCGGATGATTCCAATGTGCATATCCCGGAGAATATTCAGGAAAACACCGCCTATTACACCGGCACCCACGATAACGTGACCGCTCTGGCAAGGGTCAAGAACTGTACCAAGGAAGAACTGGCCAGCGCCAAGGAAATCGCCGGGTTTGAAAAGTTCAAGGACGCGCCCTGGGCCTTTATCCGCACGGTGTTCGAGAGCAAGGCCCGCATCGCCATGGCCCCCATGCAGGACGTGCTGGGCTTGGACGATTGGGCTACCATGAACCGGCCCGGCACCGTGGGCGGAAACTGGCTGTGGCGCATGAAGCCCGGCCAGACCACCAAGACCCTGGCGGATAAGCTCAAGCGCCTGAACCGGGAAGCCAAGCGGCAGACGGAGGAATAAAAAATACATTTCGCCAGAAGAGGGGGCCAGGGGCGAAAAGCCCCTGGTGGGGTCTGGGGTGAAACCACAGTGTAGTATTCTTTGCACACCACAAGAGCGCAAAAGAATCATATACAACAAAAAGGAGGAAACCAAAATGGCCAGATTTGAAGTCACGATCTCCGAAATGTACAATGCCGCCACCAAGATTCATCAGGCCGCTGAAGATTATCTGACCACTGCATGCAAGGTTTATGCGCTCGCCGAAGTGCTTGGGGGGTCCTGGGAAGGGGATTCACAGGTAGCGTTCATGGAAGAACAGCGGAAAGCCGCGGAGTGGTTCAAGAAAATGGCAGCGCTGGTGGAATCTTATGTCCAGATGATCCAGCGCGCAGCCAAGGCTTACCAGGAAGCGGACGAGCAGGCCACCAACAGCATCAGGGATGGGGGCGGAAACGGCATTATCGGCCGCAACTGGAGTCTAATTCAGAATCCGATGATTATGACGCTTTATGCCGCGCCAAACAGCTTTAAATTCTGACCTCGGTATCGTTTAACAGGATTCCGTCGGGTACAGCGGACCAGAGGCGCGGGGAGCGCCGTGAAAGCAAAACAGCAATACACGGAGGGAAAGCAATGTACACGCTCAGAAACTGTGTATGGGAAATCACGTTGGCATGCTGCTTTTCCTGCAAGCATTGCGGTTCTGGCGGAGGGAAAGCCAGGTCTGACGAGCTGACGCGGGAGGAATGCCTTGACCTCGCTGATCAACTGGCGGATCTGGGTTGCCAGAGAGTCTCCCTGATCGGCGGGGAAGTCTTCATGCGAAGTGACTGGGACCTGATCGCTGAACGCCTGATCATCAAAGGGGTTCGTACAGCGATCGTTACGAACGGATTCCAGATGGCGGAATCCCTCGTATCCAGGATCCGGGAGATCGGAATCGAGTCTGTCGCGGTATCCCTGGACGGTATGAAGGATCATCATGACCAACTGCGGCAACCCGGGAGCTTTGCCAGGGCCGAGGCGGCCATTGTCCGCCTGAGCCAGAGCGGAGTCCCTGTCTCCGTGATCACTACATTGAATCATGAGAACGTATCGGACCTGGAAGATATGTACGCCTATCTGAAAAGATATCCCATTGCGGTCTGGCAGATTCAGGCCTGCTCCCCGATGGGCAACGCGGCCAAGGGTGGGATCGATTACCGCTTTGATTTCAGAACGGTGATCGACTTCGTATCAGCGCATGCCAGGCATGCGCCTTTTGCCCTTGGGGTCGCCGATAATATCGGATACTTTACGGAGGATGAAGGCAGCCTGCGGGGCAACCTCAGCGGGGCGGCGGTATTCCAGGGATACCGGGCGGGGATTGATGCCATCGGCATCGACAGCGTTGGGAACGTCAAGGGATGCGAGGCGCTGTATGATGACCGCTTCATCGAAGGAAACCTGAGGCAGCGATCCCTTCGGGAAATCTGGGAAGATCCGGATGCTTTCGCGTACAACCGGAAGCTTACATGGGAAGACCTGCATGGAAAGTGCGCAGAGTGCCCGGATAACTGGCTTTGCAGAGGCGGGTGCCGTTCCTACAACTATTTTGTCCATGGAGACTTGTATGAATCGCCTTTCTGCGCGAGGAACCAGCGTGGGATGCAATATGATACGCTTTCAGAATCTTCGCTCCAAAAATTTTGTAACGCAACGTTACAAAAAGTGCTTGACAAATGGGAGCACCCAAAACGATGGAAGCGGCCAGAGCCGCCGCCGCCCCGCCGTACAGCGGCGCGAGAAACAGAGCCGTCCGGTGGCGCAGGGCAAAGGAGGGCTTTTTGCGCTTGCCTAAATGCACGGCGATGAGATCGGGGCGCTCCAGCAGGTAATAACCCGCTTCCCCTTCCGGCCCTTCTTTGCCCGCGGCCATCAATACGGCCGCCCGCGCAGCGGCGCTTTGAGAAATATGCAGACGCCGGGCGGCGCGGCAGGCATGGCAGACATATAAATCCCGGCTTTCCTGATCCATGCGTCCGAAGGTGGGATCGGCCCGCAGCGCCCGGATCACGGGGCTCAGCCTCTGCCGCACCGCGTCGAAACGCAGGCGGGAAAGCATGCGCAGGGAGGCGATCAGCCATCCCGCATACAGCCCCAGGGCGGTTTGGTTTTCCTGATCCCGCCGGACGGCCTCTTCCCAGCGAAGGCCCAGGCGGCGCAGGGTTTCGTCCGCCCGGCGCAGGCCGGACGGGTTTTCCTCCGCGTTCAGGGCACGCAGCACAGCGGCCAGCAGCGCGCCGTCCTTGGGCAGACTGTCCCGGTCCCCGGCGGAAAAACGCTAGGCCCAGGCCAAGGCCCGGTCACGCCGTTCCTTTTCACATGGGCAGGCTTCCAGGGGCTCCAGCAGGCATTCAAACAAAGCGCAGGCCAGGGCATTTGGCAGCAGCGACAGCTCTTCTTCGGTGATTTCTTCCTCTCCCGCTTCTCTTTGGATCACCCGCACGGTCAGCGGCGCGGTGATTTCCCCCTGGCCCGCTTCGCAGACCGCCCGCGCCCAGCGCAACAGCCGGGGCACGCCGTTTTCCCCCGGCAGGCGGGGGGAGCGCTTGATCTCCCGTTTCAGGGCGTCCGCTTCCTCCAGCAAAAACAGGGCGTGATCCTCCAACCACGCGCCGGCGGGGGAAAGGGCCTCCCTGGGGATGCCGCAGACCGCCTCCCGGGCCTTGCGGATATGCTCCGTAAGTCCCTTGGGGCAGCGCAGGCGGGTTTTATGAGAAATGGAATTGACCATGACGATCCTCCAAACACAGGCAGAAATGCACCGTTTCGGAATATATACGGCTGTACCGTATTATTTCCAGAAAAGAATAATAAAAATACTGGAAAAAACGGAAAAAAGATGATACAATGATTCCAGAGACAGAACAAAAATGAAAAGGAGACGGATGCGTATGTGGTATAATCCGCCGGACGGCGCGCGGCGCGAGAGTTTTCACCAGGGCATGTGTTTTGACGCGTACAATTTCCTGGGGGCCCATCCCGTGGAGGAAAACGGGGAACTGAAATGGCACTTCTCCGTCTGGGCGCCCAACGCCCGGCGCGTGTCGCTGATCGGGGAATTCTGCGGCTGGGATCGGGACGCCTATCCCATGGTAAAGCAGTACGACGGCATTTGGGAACTGCGGCTGCCGGATAAGCTGTTCACCCCGGCAATCGATCCGGAGCGCTTTTCCTTCCCCGAAGCGGCGGAGCGCCTGCGGGCCTACAAGTATGCCATCGAGTGCGCGGACGGGGAATGGCATTACCGGGCCGACCCCTACGCCTTTGAAAGCGAGCTGCGGCCCAACAACGCAAGCAAGCTGCGGAGCCTTGAGGGCTACCAGTGGGGCGACGGAGATTGGATGGAAAAGCGCGCCAAGCGGGAACCCTGCCGCAGCGCCATGAACATTTACGAATTGCACCTTGGCACCTGGCGGCGGGGAGAAAATGGCCGCATGCTGAACTACACGGAAATCGCCGACCAATTGGTTCCTTACGTTCAGGACATGGGCTATACCCACGTGGAGCTGCTGCCGGTGATGGAGCATCCCTTCGACGGCTCCTGGGGCTATCAGGTGACGGGCTATTACGCCCCCACCTCCCGCTACGGCACGCCGGATCAGTTCCGCACCCTGGTGGACAGGCTGCATCAGGCGGGCATCGGCGTGATCCTGGACTGGGTGCCCGCCCATTTCCCCAAGGACGAAGTGGGCCTGCGCCGCTTCGACGGCACGCCGTGCTATGAGCACGCCGACGAGCGCCGTTCCGAAATGCCCCAGTGGGGCACCACCCTGTTCGATTACGCCCGGGGCGAGGTGAGCAGCTTCCTGCTTTCCAACGCGGTCTACTGGCTGAAGGAATACCATGCCGACGGCCTGCGCTGCGACGCGGTGAGCTGCATGCTGTATTTGGATTTCGGGCGCGGGCCGGGTTACTGGCTGCCCAATCAGTACGGCGGCCGGGAAAACTTGGACGCCATCGCGTTCCTCCGGCGGATGAACGAAACCGTGTACCGGGAGTGCCCCGGCGCGATCACCGTGGCGGAGGAATCCACCGCTTTCCCCAAGGTGACCCATCCCACCTGGGAAGACGGCCTGGGCTTCGTCTTCAAGTGGAACATGGGCTGGATGAACGATATTCTGTCCTATGTGGCGCTGGACCCCATTTACCGCAAATACCACCACGATAAAATCACTTTCTCCATGATGTACGCTTTCAGCGAAAACTACATCCTGCCTTTCTCCCACGACGAGGTGGTGCACGGCAAACATTCCATGCTGGATAAGCAGCCCGGCGACCACTGGCGCAAGTTCGCGGGCCTGCGCGCCCTGTACGGCTATTACATGGCCCATCCGGGAAAGAAGCTGCTGTTCATGGGCGGCGAGTTCGGCCAGTTCGTGGAATGGCGGGACGCGGAGCAATTGGACTGGATGCTGCTGGACTATGAAAACCACGCCCGGCTCCAGCAGTATGTGAAGGCCCTGAACCGCCTGTACCGGGAAGAACCTGCCCTGCACAGCGTGGACGACAGCTGGAACGGCTTCCAGTGGCTGAATGTAAACGACGCGGACCGCAGCATCGTGGCTTTCCTGCGCATGGACGGCAAGGGAAACGCCATCTCCGCCGTGACCAACTTCACCCCCCAGCCCTACGGGGAATACCGGCTGGCCCTGCCTTATCCCTGCGAGCTGACCGAGATCCTCAATTCCGACCGGGCGGAATTCGCGGGCAGCGGGTGGCAGAATCCCGGGCCCATCCGGGCGGAAAACGCGCCGCTCAACGATCTGCCTTGCTCGGCCACCGTGTGCGTGCCGCCCCTGGCGACGGTGTATTACCGGGTCAGGAAGATTGAGGATTGACAAATTGGTCATAGAATATCCATTGAAGGAATCTGCGAAATCACATAAAATAAGGGAACCTCCAAAAACTAAGAAAGAACAGCAGATCAAGTCGAGAAATGGTATAATACCAATGGGTGATGAAAGATGGAGCAAGCAGGGATATTCGATGAAATCGAACGGCTGGAACGTTTGAGTGAGCTAGGTGATCCGCTGAATAAGCTGAACGAGATTGATTGGGATATGTTCGTGCCGATGATCAGGAAAGCGTTGGCGAAGACGCCCAAAGGGCCAGGCGGACGCCCCCGCTACGACATCAAGTTGATGCTGAAAGTGCTGATGCTCAAGAGGATGTACAATCTCTCGTTTGAGCAGACGGAATATCAGATCAACGACCGACTCAGCTTCATGCGGTTTCTGGGGCTGACCATCAGCGACAAAGTACCGGATGCGAATACCATCTGGAACTTTTACAACGATCTTTCCCAGGCACAGTTGGCCGACAAGATGTTCGACGCATTCAAGCAGAAGCTGCTGGATGAGCACATGATTCTGCGGGAAGGCAGCATTGTGGACGCAACGTTCGTAGACGCGCCGCGTCAGCGGAACACACGTGAGGAGAACGAAAAGATCAAAGCGGGAGCGATTCCGGAGGACTGGAAGAAGGATGAGCCGAAAGCTAAGCACAAGCTCCGGCAGAAGGATACGGACGCCCGTTGGGTGACGAAGAACAAAGAACGCCACTTCGGATACAAGAATCATGTGAAAGCAGACCAGAAGGGCAAACTGATTGACAAGTACACCGTGACCGACGCTTCTGTCCATGACAGCCAGGCAATGCCCGACCTGATCACCAAAGACGACCAAGCCATGTACGCCGACAGCGCTTATATTGGAAGCACCATTGCCGAAGCCCTGGCATCCAATGGAATCGAGAACCAAATCTGCGAGAAAGGCTTTCGGAATCACCCCCTGACTGATGAACAGAAAGACTGCAACAGGAAGAAATCGAAGGTACGTTCGAGGGTGGAGCACATATTTGGATTCATGACGGGCTCCATGAACGGGATCACCGTTCGGACAATCGGTATTACACGTGCGGCCTTCGACATCGGCCTGACCAACCTGCTGTATAACATGCGCAGGTATTGTTTCCTGTGCGCATCCGCATGAAAATGCTGAGTAATACCGATCTTTTAGCACCGGTGTCCCCCCGTTATCCTCAACTTTTCGCCGCTTTGAGCACCTTGGCCGCGCTTACGCACGGAAAATTGGCCGACGCAACCTAATATCGGAGGTTATTGGAGGTTGCCTTATACAACTTAGCGAGCGTAAGCTGCAAGCATTTTTTCAAAAAACAGATTATAATGCCAGAGTCATCGAAACAAGACCATGGAGGGCACGACCATGAAGCTGAGAGATTACACAGAAAACA
>CADCJO010000048.1 GCA_902801765.1 uncultured Eubacteriales bacterium | reverse complement strand
ACGATTGAGGCTGCGGCAAAGCACCGCTACGTTGACCGGAATGAAGCACAGCCAGGACGGAAAAGACGCCCGAAGATTCAATGGTTTAGACGAGAAATAATATTATTCATCCAGGTTCACTTCTGCTTTGCACCATGATAACGAGTGTCACGTTTTGGGGTTTGTAGCTTTATGCTTGCCCCTCAAAGGCTGCCGCCACTTTCTTTAGCAGCTCCCGGATGGGCAGATGCTGGGGGCAGACCTTTTCGCACTTGCCGCAGCGGATGCAGGAAGAGGCTTTGCCGTGGCCGCCGCGGGTGACGATGCCATAGTACATGCCTGAATTCCAATCGTGGAACGCCTCATGGGCGTTCATCGCGGAAAAAACGTCCGGGATGAGAATGTCCTTGGGGCAATGATTTTCATCAATACAGTAGCGGCAGCCGGTACAGGGGATCAGGTTCAGACTGTGGAAAATATCGCACACCTTGCGCACAGCTTCCATTTCCTGATCGTTCAGGGGATGGAAGTCCGCCATGGCGGACAGGTTGTCCTCCATCTGCTCCATATTGCTCATGCCGGAGAGCACCATGGCCATGCGGGGGAAGGAAGCGGCGAAGCGCAGGGCGTAGCTGGCGTTGCTGCCGCCGTTCAGCACCCGCAGGATTTTGTCTGCCTCCGCAGGCAGATTCACCAGGCTGCCGCCCTTCACCGGCTCCATGACGATGACGGGCTTTCCGTGCTTTTCGCAGACTTCGTACACCTTCCGGCTTTCCACAGAGGCGTCCTCATAGTCCACATAGTTGAACTGAATCTGAACGATCTCGATTTCCGGGTGCTCGGTCAGGATCATGTCCAGAACTTCCGCCTTGTCGTGGAAGGAAATGCCGAAGTGGCGGATCTTGCCTTCCTTTTTCAGCTCCAGCACTGTTTCATATGCCCGGCACTGCTTGTATTTTGGGTAGTTGTTCCGATCCTGGGCATGCATCAGATAGAAATCGAAATAGTCCACGCCGCACCATTGCAGCTGGTTTTCAAAGAAGGGCCGAACATCCTCTTCCTTGTTGAAGTAAGGCGCGGTCAGCTTGTCGGTGAGCAGGAATTGGCCGCGGTCATAACGCTTGGCTACGCAATCCCGAATGGCGGTTTCGCTCTGTCCGCCAATATAGCCGTGGGCGGTGTCAAAGTAATTGAGGCCGGAAGTGATGAAGGCGTCCGCCATGCGGCAGAACTCGTCATAGTTCACTTCGCCGTCCTTCATCGGCAGGCGCATGCAGCCGAAGCCGAAGTTGCCGTGGATTTCCGGGAAAAAGGGATTCTGGATCATCTTGTTTTCCTCCTTGATTTGCAGTCTTCGTCAGGGGTTTTTCTTCGTTCCGTAAAGCGCTGCCGGAGCGGCTCGCCGCGGGGCACGGCTCCTGGCCGCGGCCAATATACTTTTATAAAATGACATCATGTCATCATAATGAGTATAGCACAATAATGACACAGTGTCAATGTGCGCAGGGGATCAAAATGCATGCGGCATGGCAAAAATCCGCGGCAGCACAGTCCCCGCTTGAAATTCTGACTGCCCTCGCCAAATCAGCGGGAGGGCTTCCACGAGGTTTCCCATGGCGCGCCACGGACTTTTTCCCGGGGAATGATCCCATGGCCAGAATCGCTGATATTCATGGACAAATACAGGGGAAGAACAATCGAGCCCGTTGACAGTTCATGCAATACATCGTATATTTGCCGTGAGGGGCAAGTATATTTTTCGGTACGTTCCATCATTTGAGGAAAAAGCAATGTCAAAGAAGAAAAGAATACGCTGCTCGTGATTTGCGCTCTGCTGATCCTGCTTCTTGCCGCGGTGGCTTTCGCCGGGAAATATATGGGTCAGCTTCGCCATTGGCCGCACGGCCGGCACAGCAAACGCGGCGCCGCCTTTTGATGTAACTTTTGACACTGTATTCGGTTTCGTCGCGCCCTATACGAATCAGGAAGACTGAGGAGGATGCTTTCAGGATTCCGGAATCCAATCTGAAAGCGAACGGCTGAGTCATGATGAACAAAACAAATGACCGCGGATCGCTGGGGATGCTGATTGCCTCCATGCTGATTTTCGGCACCATCGGCGTTTTCCGGCGGTACATTCCGCTTCCTTCCGCTTTTCTGGCTTTTGCCCGGGGAATACTGGGCGGTTTCTTTCTGCTGGTCTTTACCAGGCTGCGCGGAAAGGGCATAACCCGGCGGCTGCCCCCCCGCCTGCTGCTGCGACTGGCCCTGACGGGCGCGATGATCGGCTTCAACTGGATGCTGCTCTTTGAGGCGTACAACCACACGACCGTTGCGGTGGCCACGCTTTGCTACTACATGCAGCCCACCATCGTGATCCTGCTGTCACCCATCGTTTTCCGGGAAAAGCTGACCGGCAGAAAGATGGCCTGCGCGTTGATTTCCATCGTCGGGATGGTGCTCATTTCCGGTGTGGTGGGCAGCGACGGTTCCCGGCAGCAGGACCCGCTGGGCATTTTCCTGGGCCTCGGCGCGGCGGCTTTGTATGCCGGCGTTGTCATCCTGAACAAGAAAATCCAAGGCGCTGACGCTGGTCAAAGAACGACCGTTCAGCTGCTCGCCGCCGGAATCGTTATGCTGCCCTACCTGCTGCTGACAGACGGGTTCACCGGAATAACCTTCACGCCGTCCACGTTTTTCCTGGTGCTTGTGATGGGCATCGTTCATACAGGCACGGCCTACGCGCTGTATTTCGGCAGCATGGAGGGGTTAGCCGTTCAGTCCATCGCCGTGCTCAGCTATATCGATCCCGTATCCGCTCTGCTGTTTTCCGCCCTTCTGCTGAAGGAACCGTTCACGTGGATGCATATGATCGGCGCATGCCTGATCATCGGCGCTGCCATGCTCAGCGAAATGGGACAAAGGAACAAACAAAACGGCTGATAGATGGCTTTGCGGGGCTGGTTCACCATGCTGAACAACCCAAATCCGAACGTGTTCCGCGTCCTTGGGCATTTTTATGAAAAAAGCGGGCGGGCGATGGAAGCGCCGCCCAAAGGAGACACGATGATCAAAACGCTATGGCGGCTCAGCCGCGAAGCCATCCGGTACAGAACCCTGTATACCATCGCCATCCTGTCCACCCTGGCGCTGACGGCGGTGAACCTGACCGCGCCGAAGGTGCTGTCCGCCATGACAGGCATTGTGGAAAGCGGCGTGGATGAAAACGGCCTGCATACCATCGGCTGGCTGACCGCGGCGCTGGTGGCGCTGTATTTGCTGCGGGTGCTGTTCCGGTTCCTGAGCAATTATCTGGCGCACAAGGCAGCCTGGTATCTGGTAGGCGATCTGCGCACGAAAACCTATGACAAGCTGGAGCGCATGCACCTGGGCTATTTCCACGACAAGCAGACCGGCGATTTGATGAGCCGGGTGGTGAATGATACCCGGGATTTTGAATTGCTGTACGCCCACATGATTCCCGAAACCATCACTAACGTGGTCACCTTTACCGGCGTTCTGATCGTGCTGCTCACCATCAATTGGAAGCTGGCGCTGATCACCTGCGCTCCCATCCCGCTGATCTTTGCCTCCGGCGTCATTTTTTCCAAAAAGGTCCGGCCCTTCTTCCGAATCTCCCAAAAGAAAATGGGCGAGCTGAACGGCAAGCTCCAGGACAATCTGTCCGGTATCCATGAAATCCAGTCCTTTGGGCGGGAGGAATACGAAACCGAGCGGGTGAACGAAAAAAACTTTGAGCATGTCCGGGCGATGCTCCAGGCGCTCAAGATCAGCGCGGTTTTTCATCCTTCCGTGGAATTCATTTCTTCCCTGGGCACCATTCTGGTGGTGGCCTTCGGCGGATACCTGGCCTATCGGGACGGTCTCCGGGTGGCGGATATCGTGGCTTTCCTGCTGTATCTTTCCCTGTTTTACGGGCCGGTCACAGGCCTGGCCAATTTGCTGGAAAGCATGCAGCAATCCATGGCCGGGGCGGAGCGGGTGCTGGATATCCTGGACGCGCCGGTGGAAATACAGGACAAGCCCGGCGCCAAGCCGCTGAAGGACGTACAGGGAGAAATTGTTTTTGACCACGTCAGCTTTTCCTACGGTGAAAACGCGCCGGTGCTGCGGGATGTTTCCTTTCATTGCGAACCCGGCAAAATGTTGGCGCTGGTAGGGCCCACGGGCGTCGGCAAAACCACCCTGACCCAGCTCATTTCCCGGTTCTACGAGCCGGACTCCGGCAGCATCCTGATCGACGGGCAGAACTTGAACGATGTGACCATTGAAAGCCTGCGGCGGAATATATCGCCCGTGCTGCAGGACACCTTTCTGTTCAACGGCACCATCGCGGAAAACATCGGCTATGCCATGCCGGAGGCCTCCGCGGAAGAAATCGAGGAAGCGGCCAAAGCCGCCAACATCCATGAGGACATTTTGGCCATGCCGGAGGGATACCAAACCCAGGTTGGGGAGAGAGGCCTGCGCCTCTCCGGCGGGCAGAAGCAGCGCGTGGCCATCGCCCGGGCGATTCTGCGCAAATCCCCGATCATCATTCTGGATGAAGCCACCGCCTCCGTGGACGTGGAAACAGAGCAGCAGATTCAGAAAGCCATCGCGGGCATCGCGGGCCAGAGAACCATTGTCGCCATCGCGCACCGGCTGTCCACCATCCGCAACGCGGATCAGATCCTGGTGATCGAGGAGGGCCGCATCACCGAGCGCGGCACGCATGCGGAATTAGTGGCGCTGGGCGGCAGCTATGCGCGCATGAACAGCATCCAGAGCGCGGAGGGCATTGCGTGAAAATGTCTTCCAATCTTACTTTTTCCGGAAAGCCGGAATGATACAGCGTTCATCCGCCGCATAGGAGCCGCGTCCATATCGGCTACCGCGGCCGGGCGGAAGGCGTGGCCTTCCTGAGCCGCGCGCCGCTTACGCAGGTGCGCTCCATCGACTTTTCCGAACCCGGCCTTCCCGCGGGCCGCTGGCGGCACCGCCTTGTGCTGGCCGGCCGCAATAAATACGGCTGGTTCTGCTCGGTTCACGCGGGCTGGGGGACGAAGCGGGCCCCTTCTTTTTTTCTGTCATATTTCCGCGTATTGAAATTAAGGAAAAGATAAGATATAATGATGAACGAAAGAAGAATAATTTGGAAATGAATCAGAAAAACAGCGCATCGAATAAAAAGAAACTGCGCAGGCAGAAATGATAAAGGAGTGAATAGTGCTTGACGATTCAAAAAAGGCAAGGCAAGAGGCTGATTCCGAATGAAAAGCCTGAAGATAGGAAAAATTCCGGCGCACCAGATTTCGTGGATATTTTATCGGCTGAAGTATGAAAGCATTTCGGCCAATTGAATTGACGGACCAGGCGTGGGTGGAAGCCTGCCGTGACATACGGGTGCATCCGTTTACCGCCCTTTCTTTTCCATCGCTGTATTCCTGGAAGGATACGTATGGGCTCGCGATTGGAGGGGACGCGGACTTTTTTGTTGTCCGCAGCCAGCATGACAAGGCGTATTACTGCCCCTGCGGAGACGCACACAAGTGCCAAGCGTTTATCGAGGAAACCTGCGGCCGGGAAAAAGAGCCGCGTTTTCTGTACCTGACCCGGGAGCAGGGGGAGCAAATGAGGAAGGATGGGTTTTTCACACTGCTGCGGGACGATCTTAGCGAATATATCGCCTCCACTTCCGCTGTGGCGCTGGCCCAGGGCCACCATATCACCCACAGCTTCCGGATCAAGATTCATCATTTTCAGCGGGACACCGCGTATTCCACCCGCTTCATCACGGAAAAGGATCTTCCCGACCTGCGGCGGTTTGTCCGGGTGATGATGGATACTTCCAGCGATCTGGGGGATTGGAATGTGGTGAACACCCTGCTCAATGATTTTATTCCCCTGAGGCTTCAGGGCGTTCTTCTGAAAACGGAGGATGGGCGGCGGGCTTTTCTGCTGGGTTATGAAAACAACACGGACGAATTTACCATGACCATGGCGAAGCACGATCCCTCCCTGCCCGCGTCCATGACCATGGTGATCATCCATGAAATGGCCGTTCTGCTGCAAGAGAAGTATGCTTTGATCAATTTGGAAGAGGATTTGGGCCTGACGGGTCTGCGGCAGGCAAAATTATTATACAGCCCGGTGGATCGGCTGAATGTTTACGAGGCGATCAGGTGAAGAAAAAGCTTTGGATACCACGGCAGATGTTTTTTCAGGTGCTGCGCCCCTCCCTTATTTCCGCGCTGGCCCTGGCTGTGGCGGACATTGCCGACGCGCTGGTGATTGGCAACCGGGTGGGAGAAAAGGGCCTGGCAGCCATTGGCATTGTAACCCCACTGTACATGATTTATAATTTCCTCGGCTACGGCTTTTCCACGGGCGGCTGCGTCACCCACGGCAAGCTGACCTCCGCCGGAAAAAACTACCTGGCCCTGTGCCACTTTCGCTGGCTGGCGGTCCGGGCCTTGAGTATCGGATTGCTGATTGCCGCGATCGGCAATTGGCTGCTGCTGCCCCTTCTTTCGCTGCTGGGGGTGAACGCCTCCCGCCCTGAATTGCTGGCCCAATGTGAAGCGTATGCCCGCCCGCTGGTCACCGCCGCGCCGGTGTTTCTGCTGAATTATCTGCTGTATGATTTCGTCCGCTGCGACGATGACCCCGATCTGGCGTCCCTGGGCTTTTCCTTGGGCTGCGGCGTGGATTTGGGCCTGAATCTGCTGCTGGTGCTGGTGCTGAATATGGGCGTAACGGGCTCGATTCTGGCTACCGTCACAGCTCAGGCGGTCAGCGTTGCGGTGCTGAGCGTGCATCTGTTCAACCGCAAGGGCGTGCTGCGCCTGCCGGAAATGATCCGGGCAATGGCAGACAGGACGGAGGTTCGGAAAAAAGCAATCGATTCCCTGTCCGCGGGCTGTTCGGTTTCCATCCGCTACATCTTTACTCTGCTGTTCCTGCCGCTGGGCAACCGGCTGCTGCTGCGGGCCGGGGACATGGGCATCCTGAACGGCGATTTGTACGTTGCGGTGTTCGACGTGGTGATGAATGTGTCCTATGTAGCCATGTCCGTTTATGAAGCGTCCTCCGAAACCATGCAGCCCCTGGCCTCTGTTTTTTCCGAAGAGCGGGATCGGGATAGCCTGCGATACACCCTGGAGCTTGCGATGCGATGGGGGCTGGCCTTGGGCGTTGCGCTGGCGGGGCTGACGGCGGTGTTCGCTCCCTTTGTCTCCTCGTTCTTCGGCCTGGTCGGCGCGGAGCCCCAGGCGGTGTCGGCGTACGCCATCCGCGTGTATTGCGTGAGCGCGCCTTTCGCGGGCGCTTTGGTGATTCTGGCGGGGTATTATCAATCTGTCGGAAAGAAATGGATGAGCAGCCTGATCACCGTACTGCGCAACTCGCTGTTTCTGCTTTCGTCCACGTTCGTGCTGGGGTATTTCTTCCCGGCGCGGTTCTGGTGGCTGTTTCCGATCTGTGAAGCGCTTTCCCTGCTGACGCTGGCGCTGGTGAATCGTGCGCGCCGCAGGGCGGTTCCGGAGGCGTCGCTTCCTGTTTTCAGCGCCGTGATGGACAACGGCAACCATGAATTGCCCCTGCTGCTGGGCGAGCTGGAAGCGTTTTGCGAAGCGCAGGAAATCCCCATGAAAAAGGCCGTGCAGATTCAGCTCGCCGCGGAAGAGCTGTGTCTGGTTACGATGGAAAAGGCATTCACCGGCAAGGCGAACGAATACATCCAGGTGACGATGTACCAGGATCACAATGATGATTACATCCTCCGCATCCGCAACAGCGCGCCGTATTTCAATCCGTTCCTGATGAAAACAGGACGGCTGCAGCAGGATGTGAAGGAAGAATTCCTGGAATCCATGGGTGTAATGCTGGTGAAGAAGCAGGCAAAATCCATCTTTTTCCGC
Source organism: uncultured Eubacteriales bacterium (assembly GCA_902801765.1). Lineage (GTDB taxonomy): Bacteria > Bacillota > Clostridia > Christensenellales > Aristaeellaceae > RUG563. The sequence goes on along the minus strand of CADCJO010000048.1, from coordinate 4,273 downwards.
AACTACGAAGGCTTCAACGTGATCCTTGTGATTCTGTGAGCCGCGGCAAAGCATTGGGAGGTTGAAACACATATGAACCGGGAAAAAAGAGGCTGGGTCTCGCTGGCGTTAAAAACAAACGCATTGATCTTGGCAATCACCTTCGTGCTGGCTGCAGGGCTGACCGGGATTGCTTATTATGTAAACAGCGAGCGGGTGGATCGTTACTTTAAACAGACCACCTCCCAGGCTGCCGCCGCCGTGGCCGCGTTCATGGATGGGGATTACGCGGGCCGGCTGCGGGAGGAAATCGGCAGCGATGAATTTCAGCAAATTCGCAGCGCCGCGGTGGAAGCGGAGGATGAGGAGGCCATTGTTTCCTGGCTCATGGAGAAAGGGCTGTATGACCGCTTTGTGCAAATCAGCGAAACCCTGACGCTGTACAAGGAAAAGCTGGGGGCCAAGTTCGTTTATCTCCAGTCCCTGGAGGGCAGCAAAAGCGTGAACCTGATTGATCCCGACGAGGATATGCTCTATGTTGGCAGCATTGAAATATCCCCGGTTGAATTTGGCAGATATCAAAAAAACATGCGCATCGAGCCCACGGTGTCCACCACGGAATACGGATGGCTCTGCTCCGCCTATGAACCGGTGCTGGATTCCGAGGGCCAGTCCCGGGCCATCCTGGGCGTGGACATCGACATGAACGACGTGATGAATGAACGCTATCAGTTCCTGATGTACATGGTGGTTTTTGCCGTAGCGCTGATGGCGGTGTTCGGCCTGTGCTTCATCCTGATCATGCGCAAAATCGCCACCAAACCGCTGTCCATGCTGGCCCGGGCCACAGTGGATTTTACCGAAAGCGAAAACAGCTACACGAAAGAAAACGTGATCAACCTGCCCATCCACTCCAAGGATGAAATCGGCGATCTGTACGGGGAAATCAAAACGCTGCAAACCCGCGTTGTGGAATACCTGGACAATCTGACCCGGGTCACCGCTGAAAAGGAGCGCATCGGCGCCGAGCTGAACGTGGCCGCCCAGATTCAGGCGGATATGCTGCCCCGTATTTTCCCGCCCTTCCCGGAGCGGCACGAGTTTGACCTCTATGCCACCATGGCCCCCGCCAAGGAAGTGGGCGGCGACTTCTACGACTTCTTCCTGGTGGATGACGACCACCTGTGCCTGGTGATGGCGGACGTGTCAGGCAAGGGCGTGCCCGCCGCCCTGTTCATGGTGATTGCCAAAACCCTGATCAAAAACCGGGCGCAGCTGGGAGAAAGCCCGGCGGAAATTTTAAAAAATGTGAACGAGCAGCTGTGCGAGGGCAACGAAGCCGAGCTGTTCGTCACGGTCTGGCTGGCGGTGATCGAGATTTCCACCGGCCGGGGACTGGCCGCCAACGCGGGCCACGAGCATCCTGTACTCCGGCGGGCAGGCGGCAAATACGAACTGGTGGAATACCGTCATTCTCCCGCGGTGGCCGCCCTGGAGGGCGTCCGCTTCCGGGAGCATCCCTTCGAGCTGTATCCCGGCGACAGTCTGTTCGTTTACACCGACGGCGTGCCAGAGGCCACCAACAGCCGCAACGAACTGTTTGGCACGGATCGTATGCTGGCCGCCCTGAACTGGAATCCAAACGCTTCCCCCGATTATTTGCTGAAAACGGTGCGGCACGATATTGATGACTTTGTGGGCGACGCGCCTCAGTTCGACGACATTACCATGCTGGGGTTCCATTACGCGGGACGGAAAGACAAGAAAATACGCGAAATAACCGTGGAGGCCACACTGGAAAACCTGAACCGGGCGCTGGCCTTTGTGGATGAATCTTTGGGGCAGATGAACTGCGGCACGAAAACGCAGATGCAGATTGACGTGGCGGTGGAAGAACTGTTCGTGAATATCGCCAGCTATGCCTATCAGCCCGGCGTGGGCCCTGCCACCCTCCGTGTGGAAACAGATGAAAACGACCCGCAAACGGTGGCCATTACCTTCATCGACCAGGGCGTTCCCTATAACCCGCTGGAAAAAAGCGACCCTGATACGACCCTGCCCGCCGAAAAAAGGCAAATCGGGGGCCTGGGAATTTATATGGTGAAAAAGAGCATGGACGTCATGACTTATGAATACCGGAATGGCTACAATATCCTGACAATAAAAAAGCGCGTTTCATGACGCGATGGTTTCCTTGAAAAAAAGTATAAGACAAACGCACGCGGACCGCGTGCGTTTGTTTGAATTACCATCGGGAAAACAAATCCTTCATCCAGGCATAAACATCCATGCCGTACACAGCCTGCAGGCTGCGCGGCGTCAGCACCGCGTCGGTTTCCCCGCAGGCCACGCAATGGCCCTGGTGCATGAGCAAGGCGTAGGTGCCGTACTTTTTTGCCAGGCTCAGATCGTGCACCACGGACAGCACCGCCCGGCCCGGCGTTTGCAGCCAATCCGACAGCAGGGAAAAAATATGCTGCTGATAGGGCAGATCGAGGTGATTCGCCGGCTCGTCCAAGAGAAGGACTTTTGGGTTCTGGGCGAACACCTGGGCCAGGAACACCCGCTGCAATTCCCCGCCGGACAGGGTGAGCACGCTGCGGTGGCGGTACTCCGTCAGACCGGTAAGGGCCATGGCGTCGTCCACGCATGGGTCTTCGCTATCCGGCCTGGAGGAAAGGAACCCTTTCCGGTGCGCGTACCGGCCCAGCTGCACGATTTCTTCCACTGTATAGCCGTACTGGGCGCTGTGGTGCTGGGACAGGACGGCAATCTGCTTCGCCCGTTCAGTGGGACGCAAGGTGCGCAAGTCGCGTCCATCCAATGTGATTCGCCCCGTATACGGAATCGTCTGGGCAATGGCGCGGATCAGCGTGCTTTTTCCCGCCCCGTTGGGCCCCGCCAGCATCAGCCACTGGCCCGGCTGGAGCGTAAAGGAAACCTGATAGACCGCCGTTTGGACGCCGTATTGCACGGAAATGTTTTCTCCTTGCAGCATCAGGCTCCCCCCTTCCGCGTGCGGGCAAAAATCAGCACGAACGCCACTGCGCCCACCAGCGACGTGACCACGCCGATGGACAGCTCGATGGGCCGCAGCACCACCCTGGCGGCCAAGTCTGCCAGCAGCAGAAAAATGGCCCCGGAAAACAGGGAGGCGGGCAGCAGCTGCTTATGGTTCGGCCCCACGATCAGCCGCGCGGTATGGGGCGTGACCAGGCCCACAAAGGCGATGGTGCCGCCGATGGACACGCAGACGCCGATCAGAATGGATACCACGATCAGCAGCGTCAGCTTCACCCGCCGCACGTTCACACCCACGTGCGCCGCATTTTCCTCCCCCACCGCAAAGGCGTTCAGCTCCCGGCTGTGGCAGAGAATGACCCCGCCGCAAACGATCAGAGCGCCCAGCAGAATCAGTGCGTAAGCGTAATTGCTGCCGGACAGGGAGCCCATGGTCCAGAAGGTGATGGACTTGATTTTCTCCCCGGCGAAGGAGATGACCAGGCTCATGAGGCTGGAGGCGAACATGGAAAAAATCACGCCGATCAGGATGATGGAGTGGGTGGCCAGGCTCTTATCCAGCCCGTAGGCCAGGAACAGAATCAGCATCAGCGACCCGAACGCGAACAGCATCGCCATGCCCATGGTGCCCGCATAGGGCAGCCCCGGCACCGTGACGCCAAAGGCCAGGGCAACCACCGCACCCAGGGACGCGCCAGCCGACACACCCAGGGTGGAGCCGTCCGCCAAAGGATTGCGCAATAGGCCCTGCATCGCCGCGCCGCAGAGCGACAGCGTCGCCCCGCTCAGCGCTACGCACAGCACCCGGGGCAGGCGGACGGATAAGATGATGGATTTGGAAACGCCCTCCGGAACCGGCAGGCCGAACACGCTGTTCCAGATGGCGGTCACCGTGTCCGTAAGCGGAACGTTCACGCTGCCCACGCATACGCACAGCAGCAGCGCGGCCATCAGCGCCAAGCTGCAAACCAGGTATTCCCGTAGGGAAAAATGATCGTGGTTCATTTGCATTGACCTTTTTGATGTTTATTGGGCACTTTTAAATCACCAAGGGAACCACTGGGGCTGTTCGCCCCAGACCCCAACCAGGGTCCTGAGGACCCTGGACCCGCAACCGGCGAAATAACGTTGTTGGGAATATCAATGGACTCCGCCTGTCGCGTTGGGGTTACATAAAGTTTGAGGGCTTCTGGCCCAAGAAAGCCTGGGAAAATCCGAGGGGGAAAGTAAACTTTCCCCTGCGGATTATTCCCTGGCTTTCCCCGGATGCAAA
>CADCJO010000047.1 GCA_902801765.1 uncultured Eubacteriales bacterium | reverse complement strand
TCGCCGATGAAATTCCCGCCACAGGCGGTCATCGGCGATTCATCCGCCGGGCCAGAAGCACAACGGCACCAAGCCAAACTTCCGCGTTCCCTTCCCGTTCAGCGGGAACAAAGTTCATTCACCAGTTCAAGCTATTTCCGCTATTGAGGTCCAGGAGATGAAATCTCCTGGTGCAGGTGCACGAGGGCCGCAGAGGCCCTCGCCCCGTTGTGAATTATAGTACCCATTGTATCATTGACAGATCGGGAGAAGGCCGCTGCCTGCCTTCCCCTTTTTGCGTGTCACGCCGCGGGGACTTCTTCTTCCGCGCCGTACACAAAGTTGAACAGCGTTTCCGCCGCATCCTTGAGCCTCGGGCCGGGACGGGAGATTTCGTTGGAATCGGCGTTCAGGATGGCATCGTTCTGCACAGCCTTCAGCGCGTTCCAGCCGGCGCGGGATTTGATTTCCTCCACGGGGGTGGGGCCTTCGCCGTAGTACATGGTGATGGTTACGATGTAGTCCGGGTCGCGTGCAATCACCTGTTCCTCGGAGATTTCCGCCCAGCCTTCCACGTCGGCAAAGGCGTTGGTGAGGCCGCACATGGCGGCCAGCTCGTCCATGAAGGTGTTCTTGCCCGCCGTCCACAGGCCCCACTGCAGGGGCGATACTTCAAAGTACACGGTCTTGCCGGTGGCTTCGCTCTTGGCGGCGATGTCGGCAAAGGCAGCCTGCATATCGGCAACCATCGCTTCGGCTTCCGCGTCCTTGCCCATGATCGCGCCGATCAGGCGGATGGCGGTGTAGACGCCCTCAATGTTCTGCGCGTCGCTGACCACCACCTGGATGCCTGCCTGGGCCAGGGCTTCCACCTGTTCTGTGGTCTGGGCCATGGTGCCCATCAGCACCACCTGGGGCTGCAGGGCGATGATTTCCTCGATGTTGGTGTTGTAGCCGCTCTGCACGGAGGGCTTGTCCAGCACGGAGGCGGGATAGTCGCAGTATTCTCCCCGGCCCACCAGCGCGTCCTCGCAGCCCAGGGCGCAGAGAATTTCACAGTCCGCCGCGGTCAGGGCCACGATGCGGGTGGCGGGCTCCGCCAGGGTGATTTCCCGGCCCATCATGTCGGTGAAGGTGACGGCGGTGCCTTCCGCCATCGCGCCAAAGGCGGGCAGCAGAAGCAGCATCACAAGCAGCAAAGCAACGATTCGTTTGGTCATTTCTTGTTCCTCCAAAGCATATTCACAAATGAATCCGCGAGGGCGCTCCTTCAAACAAAAAGCGTCCCTCCCCAGAGGAACACCAATCAAGCCGGCCGAAATACATCGGCCGACACAATAGCGTTTCCCATCCCCAGGGGCAACTGACGATGTAAACAGGTCTCCCGGCTTGGCCTCATCCTACTTACGCGTCTTCCCACAGGGTTCGATCGTTTTCTTCTCCGCCCGCAGTGACATCCTTGCGCGTTCGTCCGCTTCACGGTTACTGGGATAGCCCGGAAATCTCATCCGCGTTCCCATGGCGGCAAGGGGGCAACTGGCAGCCATTTCCATCCTTGCCGTCGCGCATTGCTGCGCAGATACACCGGCTATTCATTTGTCGGTTCGATTATACTATGCGGAACCGGGAGCGTCAAGAGACGGCATTTTTCTTTGATGGCAAAAAACCCCCTTTGCGTTTTTCCGCAAAGGGGGATGCATTCGATGCTCATTGGCTGATGGCCCGCCGCAGCGCTTCCACAGCGATCACATCGGCGGGCAGCCAGGCCACGGAATCCAGTTCCGCAGGCGCCAGCCACCGGGCTGCTTCATGCTCTTTCAGGGTGAGATGGCCGGACGCCAGTGCGCACCGGTAGCAGCCCATGGAGAGATGAAAATCGGGATAGTCGTATTCCACCTGAATCAGCTTTTCTCCCACGGCAATATCCGCGTCCAGTTCTTCCCGGATTTCCCTTTTCAGTGCTGCTTCCGGGGTCTCCCCCGGCTCGATTTTGCCGCCGGGAAACTCCCAGCCGTCCTTCTGCGGGCCATAGCCCCGCTGGGTGGCGAAGAATTTCCCGTTGGCTTCGATGATGGCGGCCACGACAGAAACGGTTTTGCTCATGTTGCTTGTTCCATCCTGTCCAGTTCCGAAAGGAAGAATTGGTTCAGCGCGTCCCAGCTCTTGGGTTTGAAATCGGGAAGCTGACGCAGGTATTCACCCAACTGCTCTATCTGGCTGTCCAGGAAGCCGTCGATTACTTTGACCGGCTGAATCTCCGCGCCTTCGGGGAGCGATACTTTCATCTCCAGCAGCTCCTGATTGACGCTTCTCAGTTCTGCGGGGAGCTGCGCTTCCACCAGATCGGCGTAAAGGATTGGCGGAGCGGAATTGTTTTCCAGAATCCACAGGCAGGCCAGAATGGGACGCAGGGCGTAGAAATACTTTTTCGGCTTCACGCTTTCCTTGCCTTTCAGGAAGGTGCGGATGTTGTTGCCCGCCATGTGGTAGTAGTGGTACATCATGCTCTTCTGGCAGAAGTATTCCCGGAGCAGGGGCGCAAAACGTTTTTCAAAATCAGACGCAACATAGCGGATTTGCGACTGCATCCATTCGTAGATCGTCGGATTGGCTTTCCACAGCAGCCGCAGGGTTTTCTGCAGATCCCAGCCCGACACGTCCCAGGTGTCGTCGATGGGCATTTCGATCACGTCCCGGATTTCGTTCAGGCGCAGGTAATCGTTCCGCGGACGGATGTAGATAAAGCGCACGTCAAAGTCGCTGTCCGGGGAAGCGAAGCCCCAGGCGCGGCTGCCGCTTTCAGCGGAATACAGCGTTTTGACGCCGTGACTTTTTTCGATTTCCCGCAGCTTTTGGGGCACCAGGAGATTCATTTCTTCTTGGGTCATCATCCGCGTCACGCTCCTGACATTACCGATCCTCACGGAAATAGGACAGTCCCAGGGAGGAAGGCGGCTGGTTTTCCCGCTTATTGCGGACAGAGGAGATGATCAACACCAGAATGGTGACCACATAGGGCAGCATTTTCAGGATAGGCTTCATGGCCATGGTCACGTGAATCCAGTCGATGTTGGTGATGTAGCTAGAGCAGGAGAACAGGAAGCCGAACACGGTGGAGCCGATGATGGTCATGTGGGGCCGCCAGAGGGCGAAGATGACCAGCGCGATGCTCAGCCAGCCGAAGGCTTCCAGGCTCAGGTACGCTTCCTGGGAGGCCATGTAGTCGATGATGTAGTAGAAACCGCCCAGGCCCGCGATGGCGCTGCCCACGCAGGTGGCGACATATTTGTAGCGGTTCACGTTGATGCCCACGGCGTCGGCGGTGGCGGGGTTTTCGCCCACAGCCCGCAGGTGCAGGCCCACCTTGGTTTTGAACAGGATGTAGCTGGAAGCGACCGCCACGATGATCGCCAGGAAGAACAGCACGCCCAGGCACTGCAAAGCGTCCTGCCGCCCGGCGAAGGGCCAGCGGTAGAACATCTTTGGGCCCACCAGGTACACCGTGGCGTCCATTTTGCTCATGATCACCTTCATCAGGCCCACGCCAAAGGTGGTCAGGGCCAGGCCGGTCACGTTCTGGTTGGCCCGGAGGGTGACGGTCATGAAGGAATAAATCAGGCCCATCAGGCCGGACATGAGCAGGGACGCCAGGATGCCCAGCAGCACGATCAGGAAGGGGGGCAGGCCGGATTTGCCGATCAGGTTCAGCATCAGGCAGCCGCCCGCGCCGCCCATGCACATGATGCCGGGAATGCCCAGGTTCAGATGCCCCGCCTTTTCAGTCAGGATCTCGCCGGTGGAGCCGTACATGAACGTCGCGCCGAAGGCCAGGGAGTCAATCAGGAAATTCAGCCAGATGTTCATTTCACGCCCTCCTTTTTCGCCTGCGCGCGGCCGTGGCGGCCCCGAAAGTGCAGCTCATAGTTGATGAAGAATTCACAGCCGATGATGAAGAACAGGATGATGCCGGTAATGACCGCGGGCAGCGCGCCGGACACGTTGAAGTCCTGGCTGATCTGGGCCGCACCCTGGTTCAGCACCTGAATCAGGCCGGAGGTGAGGATCATGAACAGGGGGTTAAATTTGCCGAGCCAGCTGACCATGATGGCGGTGAAGCCCTGGCCACCGACCGAGTTGGTGGTCACGGTCTGGTCCATGCCCGCGGCAATGAGGTAGCCCACCAGGCCGCAGAGCATGCCGCTCAGAATCATGGTGCGGATAATGACCTTGCGCACGTTGATGCCCACGTACTGGGCGGTGCGCACGCTTTCGCCCACCACGTTGATTTCATAGCCGTGCTTGGAATAGTTGACGTAAATATACAGCGCGATGGTCAGGAACAGCACCACCAGGATGGGCAGCAGGTAATCGTTGCCGCCGATGGCGGGCAGCTTGCCGTACTTCATTTTCGGCAGGGAGGAGGAGCCGTTGGGCACCCAGATGACCAGGAAATAGGACACGAGGAACGTGGCCACGTAGTTCATCATCAGGGTGAACAGGGTTTCGTTGGTGTTCCATTTGGCCTTGCACAGGGCGGGAATCACGCCCCACACCGCGCCGGACAGCATGGCCGCCAGCAGCATCAGCATCAGCAGAACGCCTTCCGGCACCTTGTCGCCCAGGTAGAAGGATACGGCAATGGCCCCTAAGACCCCCACCAGGGTCTGTCCCTCCGCGCCGGTGTTCCAGAACCGCATGCGGAACGCGGGGGTCAGCGCCAGGGCGATGCCCAGCAGGATGGCCGTGCTGCGCAGGAATTTCCAGAACTTGCGGGGGGTGGAGAATGCGCCCTTGATGAAGGCGTTATAAAAGTCCCAGATCTTTCCCGGGTTTTCCCGGATCTTTTCGATCAGCAGGAAGGCCACCAGCCCGCACACGGCCAGGCCCAGCACGATGGCGGCCAGCCGGATGAGCGCGCTTTTGACGGGATGGATGGTGGGACGCTTGCTCAGATGCACGAGGGGTTCCCGGTTTTCAGCGGTATGCTGGCTCATATCAGGCGTCCTCCTTTCGCTCGGTCCTGGTCATCAGCAGGCCGATTTCCTCTTTCGTGGCCGTGCGGGCGTCCACCACGCCGGTGACCGCGCCGGAGTTGATCACCAGAATGCGGTCGCACAGCGCCAGCAGCACGTCCAGGTCCTCGCCCACGAAAATGACCGCCACGCCGCTTTCCTTCTGCTTGTTGAGCAGGTTATAAATCGTATAGGAGGAATTGATGTCCAGCCCGCGCACGGGATACGCCGCCATCAGCACCTTGGGTGTGAAGGCGATCTCGCGCCCCACCAGCACCTTCTGCACGTTGCCGCCGGACAGGCGGCGCACAGGGGTGTTCGTACCCGGGGTATTCACTTGCAGTTCTTCGATGATTTCATCGGCCAAAGCGCGGGGCTTTTTCCGGTCCAGGAACATAGCCGGGCCCTTGCGGTAGCTGCGCAGCATCATGTTGTCCGTGATGCCCATGGAGCCCACCAGGCCCATGCCGAGGCGGTCCTCCGGCACGAAGGACAGCCGCACGCCCAGGCCCCGGATTTCCAGCGGCGTTTTGTCCCGCAGGTTGATGATTTCATCCTCCTTGAACAGAACATCCCCGGACTCCACCCATTTGCGCACCGCCGATGTGCTCATGCCGTCGAAGGACACGGGCTGCATCTTGCCGTCGTGGAACGCGCCCTGGGCCCCCAGCTCCTTGACGCGCTTCATGCTCTTATGGAAGAAGGTGACGGGCTTATCCTTCTTGGGATTGAGGAAGATGATTTCGCCGCTCTTGACCGGCTGCAGGCCCGCGATGGATTCCAGCAGTTCCCTCTGTCCGCTGCCCGCGATGCCCGCGATGCCCAGGATTTCGCCGCCGTAAGCGGTGAAGGAAATATCCTTGAGGACGTGCAGCCCCTCGTTGTCGTCCAGGTTCAGGTTTTTCACCATCAGCCGCGGCGCGGCGTTCACCGGCATCGTGCGGTCGATTTCCAGATCCACCTTCTTGCCCACCATCATTTCCGTCAGCTGGGCTTCGTTGGTTTCGCTGGTATTCACAGTGGCGATATGCTCGCCCTTGCGCAGGATGGCGACCCGGTCGCTGACCTCCAGCACTTCGTTCAGCTTATGGGTGATAATGATGATGGACTTACCGTCCGCCTTCATCCGCCGCAGCACGTCGAACAGGCGGGAAATTTCCTGGGGCGTGAGCACGGCGGTAGGTTCGTCCAGAATCAAAATATCCGCGCCGCGGTACAGCACTTTGAGGATTTCAACCGTCTGCTTTTCGGACACGGACATATCATAGATTTTCTTCTGTGGGTCCAGGTGGAACCCGTATTTTTCCGCCAGCTTCGTGACCGCCGCGTTGACGGATTTGAGGTTATACCTGCCCTCCTCCTTCACGCCCAGCACGATATTTTCACCCGCGGTAAACAAATCCACCAGCTTGAAATGCTGGTGAATCATGCCGATCCGGTGGCGGAACGCGTCCTTGGGGGACCGGATCACCACCTCCTGGCCGTCCACGAAAATCTGCCCCTCGTCGGGGAAATAGATGCCGGAAATCATGTTCATCAGGGTGGTCTTGCCGCAGCCGTTCTCCCCCAGGATGGCCAGAATCTCGCCCCGGTACACGTCCAGGTCCACATGGTCGTTGGCAACCACGCTGCCGAACCGCTTCGTGATACCGCGCATTTGCAGCGCAAGCGCTTTTTCCACGGGCATCCCCTCCTTGTGTGATTCATTTTCGCGGGGGGAACCGCTCTTTAGAGCCTAAAGAGCGGTTCCCCCCGTACCCCCCTCCGAGAAAGGCGTAAGGGGGAGTATCATTTTCTTCCTTTTTTATAGCCAAGCTGTTCCATCCATCCGAGGACAACCAAGCCCGCGATCATAACCGCATAGGTGACCGCGTGCGGCAGGTTGGTTTTGTCCAGCGCGAATTCCACGCCCACGAACACCCCGGCGCAAACGAGCCCCACGATGGCGGGCAGAAATCGCTTCTTTGTTTCCTTGCCTGCCCACACGCCATACAGCAGCAGCACCGCTTCGATATACAGCATACACATCAGCTGCTCCACCCGCACGAACTGCGTCCAGGTCAGCCGGTTATAGTTCCGCAGGCTTTCAAAGATGATCTGGGGCAGGCACAGATAAAACAGCGTACGCAGGAAGCGTTTGTCCTTGAACTTATTCAGCGACACCAGGAACACGATCACGCCCGCGATACCGCACAGCATGAACACCGCCAGATACCATTCCGTATAATCGTACCCGTAATCCACGCCCTGGGCCAGGGGGAAGAACTGCAACCGTTCGTCCTCGATCATCCTGCCCACATTGACAGTGCTCAGGAAGTATTCCGCGAACCGCGCCAGCGCCGCCATCAGCGCTCCCGCAGGCGCATAAGCGTTCAGCGCTTTTATAGCTTTGTTCCCGGTGCATTTCGCCGCCAGCACCGCGCCCAGGATGACACCCGCCACGCCGCCGTAGTAGCTCATGCACTCCATGCTGTCGCTCAGCAGCGTTTCTTCAATGCCGTCCAGCAGCACGTCCTGAATGCAGATCAGGCAGTAAACTAACTTCGCGCACACCACGCCCAGCGCCGCGCCGAACACGAACGTCAGCGCCGTCAGCAGCTCGCGCTTTTTCATGCCGCCCGCCAGCAGGTAATGCACCCCCGCCGTGATCAGGGCGCTGCCGAACATAAAGATCAGATAAGATTGATTCATTTCCGGTTCCTTCTCTATGTTGTAGGGGCGGATATCATCCGCCCGATCAAAAGCAAGTTATCGAGAAACATGATTTGGGTTGAATCATGTTCATGAAGCGGGCGGATAATATCCGCCCCTGCATGAAGTCAGTCCGGCACATACGCGCTGGCAAAGTAAATAATATCAGACACACGGCGGATATTCTTTGCGTCGGTATTATTGATTTTCGTATTCAGGAAAGCGATCTGGGTGGCTTCGCCGCCATCGAACATATAAGCGGTCTGCACGTCGCCCATGCTGTACACCAGCTTCGCCATGTCCTGTACGCTCAGGCCGAACTTGGCCACCGCCACGATGCGGTACTGCAGCGGCCCGATCTGACACAGGCAGATGCGCTGCGCCGGGTTCCAGCTCTGGCTCTTATGGGGATGCACGATGGAGCGGGCGTTGGCTGGCACCAGTTCCCCGTTCAGGATGATGCAGGGGCCGAACTCAAAGCCGTTGACGACCCTTTTGCCATCCACCGTGGTCTGCTGTTCATGCGTCACGGGCGTGGAGGGGAAGGAGCTCTGGGGCTTGTTTGCTTCTTCGGTATCCCGGTTCCCGGCCAGGATGACGTGAAAGTCGCCGTCCTCGTCGATCAAAAGCAGGTCGTGCCAGGTTTCCTTTGTTTCGCGGAACAGAACGCCCTGCCGCAGCACATAGTCGTGCCCGTCGCGCTTGGCGAAGGAATCGCCGTCCATGGCCACGATGGCGTTCACGCGCTTGGCCATCTGGGGAACGGTGGCGGATTCGCTGCGGGAATTGAAGCCGTTCTCGCCGCCGTTGCAGCTTTCTGTGCGCAGCTGAGTGGCGCTGGCGATGGTAATGTCCATCGTGTACACGGTGCAGCCGAACTGTTCGTTCTTGCCCCACTTGCGTTCCACGTGGATGGAGGGGTCGTCGTAGGTGGTCTTGCCCTGCTCATACACGTCCACGGGCCGCATGCCGGGTGAAAAATCAATCGGCAAATCAATGATTTCCCCGAGGCCCAGCGTGGGCAGCACGGTCAGAACACAGACCAAAAAAAGGATGAACACCCGAAAGATGCTTTTGCGCATGAAACGGAACCTCCTTGGATGAATCTGCCGCCGCGCGGCGTCCGGCTGAAAACGGGTCTTTGCAACCAGTTTGCAGTATCTTTATCATATCATGTCATTTTTCATTTGTAAAGAAACAGATTGAATAAATTATAGGAAAGAAAGCGGATGCGTTATGCTGTCCGTAATGAAATTGTCACTGAATTGTAAATATTTTCGACAAAAATGTGTAGAAATTGTTTCAAAACACTTGATTTTTAGTGTCGGTTTCGTGTACAATAGGAAAAGGCAGGATACGGGGGTGAAAACCTCCTGTTTCCGCTATCATCTGAGGAAGGATGAAAGAACGTGGCAAAGCGAATTTTATTGGTGGACGACGAGCCCCTCATTATCAAGGGCCTGCGTTTTACCCTGGAACAGGAAGGCTATGAGATTCTGACCGCCTCCGACGGCGAAGAAGCCCTGGAGGTGTTCCATTCAGAGCCGGTGGATCTGGTGCTGCTGGACGTGATGCTGCCCAAGCTGGACGGTATCCAGGTGTGCCAGCGCATCCGCGAAACCAGCAACGTGCCCATCCTGATGCTCACCGCCAAGGGCGAGGATATGGACAAGATCCTGGGCCTGGAATACGGCGCGGACGACTACATGACCAAACCCTTCAACATCCTGGAGGTAAAGGCCAGGATCAAGACGGTGCTGCGCCGTGTGTCCCAGCCCGTTACCAACGAGGAAAAGAAGATCATCCGCGTCCACGATATGGAAGTGAACATCGTGAACCGCTCCGTCACCCTGGGCGGGAAGGAAGTGCGGCTGACGGCGAAGGAATTTGACCTGCTGCAGCTGTTCATCACCAACCGGGGCAAGGTGTTCAGCCGCGAAACCATGCTGGAAACCGTCTGGAAGTACGACTACATGGGCGACGCCCGCACGGTGGACGTGCATATCCGCCGCCTGCGCGAAAAGATCGAGCGCAACACGGCCCAGCCGGAGTTCATCTTCACCAAGTGGGGAGTGGGCTACTATTTCACCGATAAGGATTAAAAATCCCTTCGCCAGCATCCGCTGGCAGATTCTGCTCGCTTTTCTGACGATCGTGGGCCTGAGCTTCTATGTGATGGCCACCTGGATCGGCGGCATGGTGGGCGATTCTTTATTTGAGCAGCGCATCCGCACGGATCGGGCCAGCCTGGAAAGCCTGGCCGTGCGCATCGCCCCCACGCTGGCGCAGAGCGACGCTCCGGCGCTTCAGCGTCAGCTCATCGCCGCGGGCGGCGAACTGGGCGGCCGGGTGCTGCTGCTGGATCAGAATGGCAAGGTGCAGCTGGATTCCTATGGTGAAATCCAGGGCACCCGCTTGGAGTACCCGGAAATCGTGAGCATCCTGGTGAAGGGCCAGAATGTGGATTACGGGGTGCACGAATTGGAAACGGGCGTGTCGCTGGATACGTCCCATTTGCTGTTCGCCCGGCGCTCCACGGCCGCATGGGTGGGCTACTGCACTGCGGGTGTGGTTTACGCCTCCGACGTGATCGGCGTGCTGCTGCTGGTATCGCCGGTGCAGGAAATCATGCAGAACCTGTACCAGCTCCAGGATCAGATGGTTTTGATCTTCGCCGCCATCGCGCTCACCTCGCTGATTTGCGCGTGGGTGTTTTCCCGGGTCATCACCCGGCCCATCGCCGGGCTGAACCGAGGCATCCAGAAAATGTCCAAGGGCGATTTTTCCGCCCGGGTCAAGGTGCGCGGTTCGGGTGAAATGAAACAGCTGGCCCGGGCGTTCAACTCCATGAGCGAAAAGCTGGAAACGCTGGACCAAAGCCGCAACCAGTTCGTGTCCAACGCCAGCCATGAACTGAAAACGCCGCTGGCCACCATGAAGATCATGATCGAATCGCTGATCTACCAGCCCGACATGGACAAGAACCTGCGCACGGAGTTCATGACGGACATCAACAACGAGATCGACCGGCTGTCCGCCATCGTGAGCGACCTGCTGACTCTGGTGCAGATGGATTCCCAGAACGTGAAGCTGACCCGGGAAAACCTGTCCATCGCCCAGCTCATCAAGGAAAACGCGCACCGCCTGCAGCCCATCGCCAACCAGAAGGGCCAGAAGATCGTGCTGCAATTGCAGGACTCCTGCGATATTTACGCCGACAAGTCCAAGCTGAACCAGGTGATTTACAACCTGATGGAGAACGCCGTCAAATACACCCAGGCCAGCGGCGTCATCCGCGTGACTCTCCAGCGGCAGGGCCGCAACGCCATTTTCAGGGTGTCCGATAACGGCCCCGGTATCCCCAAGGAAAACCTGCCCCATATCTTCGACCGCTTCTACCGCGTGGATAAAGCCCGCAGCCGCGAAAAAGGCGGCACCGGTCTGGGCCTGAGCATCGTGCACCAGCTCGTGCTGCTCCACGGCGGTTCCATCAACGTCGAAAGCGAGGAAGGACGCGGCGCTACCTTCATTGTGGAACTGCCGCTGCATCAGGGGTAAACGGATTGGCTTGATCCTGCAAAAAGCAATGGAAAATCCCAGGGAAACGAAACTGTTTCCCTGGGATTTTTCTTGATCTGCCAAAGGATCTGCCTTATACCAGCAAAAGGAACGTTGGGGTTTCACCCCAAACCCCACCAGGGGGATGATCCCCCTGGACCCACAATAGGCGATTTTTACGCGGTTGGGATAAGCAGACAAGCTCCGCCTGACGCGCTGGGGTTACGGAAAGTTTGAGGGCTTCTGGCCCAAGAAAGCCTGGGAACATCCGAGGGGGAAAGTAAAATTTCCCCTGCGGATGATTTCCTGGCTTTCCCCGGATGCAAAGCATCCGGATTGGCGTCCAAAGGACGCCGGGCCAGAAGCACCACGGCATCAAGCCAATCTTCCGCGTTCTTCCATGCAACAGCGGGAACCAAGCTGATTTATTCAGTCAAGCATTTTCCGCTATTGAGGTCCAGGAGGTGAAACCTCCTGGCGCGGGGTACAGGGGCCGCGGAGGCCCCTGCCTCATCCTTTGTTTTTGTCCTTCAGGACAAATCTCTTAAGAGTTTAAAGGAATATCATTTTATCAGTCCGCGAACAGCGGGGTGGAAAGGTAGCGGTCGCCGGTGTCGGGCAGCAGGGCTACGATCACCTTGCCAGCGTTCTCGGGCCGTTTGGCCAGCTGGATCGCCGCCCAGGCCGCCGCGCCGGAGGAGATGCCTACCAGCACGCCTTCCGACCGGCCAATCAGCTTGCCGGTGGCAAAGGCGTCGTCATTTTCCACGGGAATGATTTCGTCGTACACCTTTGTGTCCAGCACGTCCGGCACGAAGCCCGCGCCGATGCCCTGAATCTTATGCGCGCCGCCAACACCCTTGCTCAGCACGGGGGAGGAGGCGGGCTCTACGGCGACCACCTTCACCGCAGGGTTCTGCTCTTTCAGGTATTTGCCCGTACCGGTCACGGTGCCGCCGGTGCCCACGCCCGCCACGAAGATGTCCACCTTGCCGTCGGTGTCCGCCCAGATTTCCGGGCCGGTGGTAGCGTAGTGGGCGGCGGGATTGGCGGGGTTGACGAACTGGCCGGGGATGAACGCGCCGGGGATTTCCTTCGCCAATTCATCGGCCTTGGCAATCGCGCCTTTCATGCCCTTCGCGCCTTCGGTCAGCACAATTTCCGCACCGTAGGCTTTCAGCAGCTGGCGGCGCTCCACGCTCATGGTTTCCGGCATGGTCAAAATGATGCGGTAGCCCCGGGCGGCGGCGACGGCGGCCAGGCCAATGCCTGTGTTGCCGGAGGTGGGCTCGATGATGACGGCGCCGGGCTTTAATAATCCCTTCTGCTCCGCGTCGTCGATCATGGCCTTGCCAATGCGGTCCTTGACGGAACCGGCGGGATTGAAATATTCCAGCTTCACCAGCACCTTGGCTTTCAGGTTTTCTTTTTCCTCAATATGGGTCAGCTCCAGCAGCGGCGTGCCGCCGATCAGCTGGTCAGCGGAAGTATAAATACGGCTCATAAACGAATCCTCCTTTGATGCGGCGTTTCATGTTTGCATTATACGCTTCTTTCCGTCCTATGGCAAGATGCGCGTCAACAGCGCCAGCACAGCCCCGGACGAAGCGGCGACAGCCGCGGGAGGGTCCGCATTCGTTCCTTCATTCGAATTACCTACCTTTCAAATAGGTTATTAGGATTATAGAACAGCCCACCCGTTTTGTCAAGGCGGCCATTGTTGGGAACCGCTCTTTGGATGCCAAAGAGCGGTTCCCCCCACACCCCCCTCCGAGAAAGCAATAAAGGAATTGATAGATACCGATCTTCCTTTTCCAATGCCTTATGGAAGAAAGAGAAAAAGATTGATTGCTATCCCCACAAGATTTTGTATTGAACCAAAAAAGCTGTTGATTCCTCTTCTTCCGTCCTGTATAATAAGGACAGCAGAATTCGTTCACCCGCCGCCGAAAGGAGCGTTTCCATGGCATACTACCGTATTGTATATTTTTCCAAAGCGCTTTGCCGTCAGACATCCTTTGAGATGCTCATTCCCAACGACCCGCGGGAACCGAAAGAGGATAAGCCCATGTCCACCCTGTTCCTGCTGCACGGCTACACCGGCAAGGCGGGCAACTGGGTGCCGGAATACCTGACGGAAAAGTACAACTTCGCCATCGTGATGCCCAACGGCGAGAATGGGTTTTATCTGGACGGCCTATGCACCGGCCACGCGTTCCAGACGCTGGTGGGGGTGGAGCTGGTCAACTATGTGCGCAAAACCTTCAACCTGGCCCGCACGCCCAAGGATACGTTCATCGCGGGCATGTCCATGGGTGGATTCGGCGCGCTGCACACTGCGCTGGCGTATCCCGAAACCTTCGGCAAAGCGGCGGGGCTGTCCTCCGCGCTGATCGTGCACGGCATCGCCCATATGAAGCCGGGCGGGGGCAACGGCGTGGCGAATTACGATTATTACCATGAATGCTTCGGCGACCTGGAGACTGTGGAAGAGCGGGACTGCAATCCCGAAGTGCTGGCGCTCAAGCGGAAAAAGGTGAAGAAAAAGCTGCCGGAGCTTTACATGGCCTGTGGCACGGAGGATTTCCTGATCGAACCCAACCGCGAACTGCACCGCTTCCTGGAAGCGCACAAGATAAAACACGAGTACCACGAAAGCAAGGGCGTCCACGACATGGCGTTCTGGAGCGAATACATCGTGAAGGCCATTGATTGGATGTTCACCGGAAAATAAATAATAAGAGGAACAAAGCCCATGATCATGATTTCCACCCGGGGGCGCTACGCCCTAAGGGTGATGGTGGATTTGGCGCAGCAGGGAAAGAAAGGCTACCTGCCGCTGAAAGAAATTGCCGAGCGGCAGGGCATTTCGGAAAAATACCTGGAGAGCGTACTCAAAAGCCTGGTGCGGGAAAAGCTGCTGGTGGGCATCCGCGGCAAGGGCGGCGGCTATCGCCTCACCAAGCCCCCGGAGGAATACACCGTGGGCAGCATCCTGCGGCTTTCGGAAGGCGACCTGGCACCCGTCGCCTGTCTGGAAAGCGGCGCGGAATCCTGTCCACGGGCGGAAAAATGCGCTACCCTGCCCATGTGGAAGAAACTGAACGATATGATTCAGCAGTTTTTTGACGGCATCACCCTGGCGGATTTGATGGCGGAAACCGACCCGGAAGCAGCAGAATAAATACGAAAAAAAACCAGCCCGGCGCGAATTGCGCTGAACTGGTTTTTCTTTGCTCGGTCAGCCGTTGAACAATTCTTTGACCTTATCCATAAAGCTCTTGCGGGTTTCGTATTCCCTGCCGGAGGAAATGTCCTCGAACTGGCGCAGCAGCTCCTTTTGCTTTTCCGTCATGCGGCGGGGGATTTCCACCCGCACATGCAGGATCATATCGCCCCGGTAGGTGGAGCGCAGCTGCTGAATGCCCTGGCCTTTCAGCCGGATTTCCGCGTCGTTCTGGGTGCCCTCGGGGATATGCACGGTAGTTTTGCCGCCGCCCAGGGTGGGCACTTCGATGTCCGCGCCCAGGGCCGCCTGGGTGAAGGAAATGGGCAGATCCAGATGCAGGTTGGTGCCGTCGCGCTTGAACAGCTTGTGGGGACGCACGGTGATCTGAATGTACAGATCGCCGTTGGGCCCGCCGTTGCGGCCTGGCTCGCCCTGGCCGTTCATCACGATGGTCTGGCCGTTGTCGATGCCAGCGGGCACCTTGACCGACGCCGTGCGCCGCCGCCGTGCCCGGCCCGTGCCGCCGCAGGCGGTGCACTTGTCGGTGATCACCTTGCCGCTGCCGCCGCAGGTGGGGCAGGTGCGAACCGTGACCATGAAGCCGCCGCTCATACGCACCTGGCCGGTGCCGTGGCAGTTGGGGCACTGCTTGGGGCTGGTGCCGGGCTTCGCGCCGGTGCCGTGGCAGGTTTCGCAGTTTTCGTTGCGGGTGAACTCAAAGGATTTTTCGCAGCCGAAGGCGGCTTCCTCAAAGGAAATGCGCAGGTCGTACCGCAGGTCGTTCCCCTGCATGGGGGCGTTCCTGCGCTGGGCCGCGCTGGCGCCCATGCCGCCGCCGAACAGCTGGTCGAAAATATCGCCCATGCCGCCGAAGCCGCTGAAATCAAAGCCCCCCGCGCCGCCGCCGAAGCCCGCGTTCGGCCCGTCGAAGCCGAACTGATCATACCGCGCGCGCTTCTCCGGGTCGGAAAGGACTTCGTTGGCCTCGTTCAGCTCCTTGAAGCGCTCCTCCGCCTGCTTGTCGTTGGGGTGCAGGTCGGGGTGGCACTCCTTGGCTAACTTGCGGTAAGCCTTTTTGATGTCCTCGGCGCTGGCGTTTTTGGGAACGCCCAGCACCTCGTAGTAGTCTCTCTTTGTTGCCATATATCATCAACTCACAGTTTGCAGGTTTGTATTATCCCCATGGAACGTAATACCGATGGATGGTGACCAAATTTCCCTCTCCGTCAAAGACGACATACACATTATTCGCAGCGAACTTATAGGGGCTGTTTTCCAGCCGATCCAGGAATTCCTCCAACGTGCGCACAAAGGGAAGCTCCACCATGCCGCCGTCGCCTTCATTGATATAGTCCAGAAACAGCAGGGAATCCTTGACCGGGCATTCAATCACCGCCACTGTACGCCATACATAATCGTCATCGCAGCCGGTTCTGTAATCGCCGTTCAAATCTTTCAAAAGGAAAACGTAACCCCATTTATCTTCATGATTGATGGTGTACGTTCCCCAGTCATTGACTTCAATCGTCTGTATCAGCACTTCATGCCCGTCAGTGTAAATGCTGTCTCCCGGTTGGAGTGCTTCTATATCGTGATAATCAAACACTTCCGGCACGATCAGTTCCACCGTCAGGGTGTTGCTGTCCGCGTTGTAGCCCAGGATGCGGGCGTAGGACGACGTCTTTTCCAAATGCTCCGGGTTGATTTCAATCGCCATGGCGGTGATGACATCGGCGGAGGCAGGGGAACAGGCTGCCGCCAAGAGCGTCAGAAGGAGAAAGAATGTGATGGAAAGCTTTTTCATGCCGCATTCCTCCTGGGGGATGCCTGATTCGGAAGAATCATGATGCTTTTTATCAAGCAACGGGATCGCATTGTTTGGAATGTCACCCACCCCGGCTGTCATCCCGAGCGAAGGTGAACGGGACGCGAACCTTGTCATCGCGAGCGAAGTCGAGGAACCTGGACCTGAAAGCTGGGTATAGCGTTGCTTGGGCTATGGTGTTTCTCTCAGGTCCCTCCACTCCGCTGCGGCTCTCGCCTCCGCTTCGGTCGGGATGACATTGTTTGTTGGTCATGTCCCAATTTCTTGGTAGATATTGTTCGCCTTAAGCTGACAATATTGCGTTGCATGGAGATTCTTCACTCGCTCCCATCCGTAGAGGGAGCGGCTCAGAATGACATTGTAGTTGTTAGTCTTTTTATTACTTGCTTGATTGAGCAACTTCGCTTGATTATGAAGCCACTCTTTACGCTTTTCTCGGAAGGGGGTCTGGGGGGAACCGCTCTTTGGATTCCAAAGAGCGGTTCCCCCCAGATAACTTTATTCGTTACTGCACAGAGCCGTCGGCGTTGAAGGAGCCGTCGTCATTCTGGGTGCCGGGCTGAGGGCCCGCCTGGGCTCCCATATCGGGGCCGGGCTGGCCGCCCTGCTGCTGGTAGAGCTTGCCGAAGATGGCGTACACCTTCTGGGTGAGGGCGTCCATGGCATTCTTGATTTCAGAAGCGTTGTTGCCCTCGCGGACTTTCTTGAAATTGTCGATCTCGGTTTGGACGGTGTTCTTGTCTTCGTCAGAGAGCTTGTCGCCGTTGTCCTTGAGCTGCTTTTCCATCTCGTAGATCAGGGAATCGGCCTTGTTGAAGGTTTCGATTTCTTCCTTCTTCTGCTTGTCGGCTTCGGCGAACTGCTCGGCTTCCTTCACGCGCTGCTGGATTTCTTCCTCGGTCATGTTGGTGGAAGCGGTGATGGTCACCTTCTGCTCGTTGCCGGTGCCCAGGTCCTTAGCGGACACGTTCACGATGCCGTTGCGGTCGATGTTGAAAGTCACTTCAATCTGGGGCACGCCGCGAGGCGCGGAGGGGATGCCGGTCAGCTGGAAGCGGCCCAGGGTCTTGTTGTCGTAGGCCATGGGGCGTTCGCCCTGCAGCACGTGGATTTCCACGGTGGTCTGGCCGTCGGCGGCGGTGGAGAACACCTGGCTCTTCTGGGTGGGGATGGTGGTGTTGCGTTCGATCAGCTTGGTGAAGATGTGGCCTTCGGTCTCCAGCCCCAGGGACAGGGGGGTGACGTCCAGCAGCAGCACATCTTTCACTTCGCCGCCCAGCACGCCGGCCTGAATGGCCGCGCCGATGGCAACGCATTCGTCGGGGTTGATGCCCTTGAAGGGCTCTTTGCCGGTGACTTTCTTCACGGCGTCCTGCACGGCGGGGATACGGGTGGAACCGCCCACCAGGATGACCTTGTCGATCTGGGCGCTGGTCAGGCCCGCGTCCTTCAAAGCGTTGTTCATGGGGCCGATGGTCTTTTCCACCAGGTCGGCGGTCAGCTCGTTGAACTTGGCCCGGGTCAGGGTC
This sequence comes from uncultured Eubacteriales bacterium, assembly GCA_902801765.1. Taxonomy (GTDB): domain Bacteria; phylum Bacillota; class Clostridia; order Christensenellales; family Aristaeellaceae; genus RUG563. The sequence continues at coordinate 5,246 of CADCJO010000047.1, read as the reverse complement.
ATGTCCAGATGCTTGGGGCCGGTGGCGTCGGCGGTGATGAAGGGCAGGTTGATGTTGGTGGTCATGGCGCCGGACAGCTCGATCTTGGCCTTTTCGGCGGCTTCCTTCAGGCGCTGGTAGGCCATGCGGTCCTTCTTCAGGTCAATGCCGTTTTCGCGCTGGAAGGTGTCGGCGATATAGTCGATCACGCGGTTGTCGAAGTCGTCGCCGCCCAGGTGGGTGTCGCCGTTGGTGGCCAGCACTTCAAACACGCCGTCGCCGATTTCCAGGATGGACACATCGAAGGTGCCGCCGCCCAGGTCGTACACCAGGATCTTGTGGCTGTTTTCCTTGTCCAGGCCGTAGGCCAGGGACGCGGCGGTGGGCTCGTTGATGATGCGCAGCACTTCCAGGCCCGCGATGCGTCCGGCGTCCTTGGTGGCCTGGCGCTGGGAGTCGGAGAAGTAGGCGGGCACGGTGATGACCGCCTGGGTCACGGTTTCGCCCAGGTACGCTTCCGCGTCAGCTTTGAGCTTTTGCAGGATCATGGCGCTGATTTCCTGGGGGTTGTAGTTCTTGCCGTCGATGGTCACTTTGTAGGAAGTACCCATCTGGCGCTTGATGGAAGAGATGGTGCGGTCGGGGTTGGTGATGGCCTGACGCTTTGCGATCTGGCCCACCAGGCGTTCGCCGTCCTTGGTAAAGGCGACGACAGAGGGGGTGGTGCGGCTGCCTTCGGCGTTCGCGATCACGACGGGTTCGCCGCCTTCCATGATGGCCACGCAGCTGTTGGTAGTACCCAGGTCAATACCGATAATCTTACTCATTGTTGTTTCCTCCTTTAATCTATCTGCTGGTTTGGTTGATTTTGTATTTATAATCAAATAGCTGGTAAGCTATATGATGGCGGTTTATGAAACCTCTCAGTCGGCTCCGCCGACAGCTCCCCTGATAGGGGAGCCTTTTTTGCCTCCCCTATCAGGGGAGGTGGCCCGAAGGGCCGGAGGGGTTATTCTTCGACGACCTTGACCATGGCATGTCGTAAAACAAAGTCCCCCATCTTATACCCCTTTTGCAGCACCGCGCACACGGTGCCGGGCTCGCCCTCGTCGGCGGTGCCCTGCATCACGGCGTTTTCCAGGTTGGGGTCAAACTTTTCGCCGGGCCGGTCGATGACCGTGACGCCCCGCTTTTCCAGGGTTTCCATCAGCTGCTTATACACCAGCTTCACGCCGGTCATGAGCGTTTCGTCGCTGCTTTCCTGAGCGACGGCCCGTTCCAGGTTATCCACCACGGGCAGCAATTGCTTGATGAATTCCCGAGCCCCATCCTCGTAGGCTTCGGCGCGGGTGGCCTTGTTGCGGCGGCGGAAGTTTTCAAAATCCGCCTGCACCCGCTGAGCCAAGTTCAGGTATTCTTCGGCCTGGGCCTGCGCGGCTTTCAGGGGGTCCTCCGCCGGGGTTTCCGCGGTTTCCACGTCCAGCGCACCGTCGTCGGGCGCTTCTGGCACGGGTTCCTGCTGCACTTCGGTCTCCTCGACGGGCTGTTCGTCCTTCACTTCTTCGGGTTCCTGGTCGGCTTTCTTCTTTTTATCAAACATGGTTCATCCCTCATTTTCTTCATTCACCTAACATCTCGCTCAGCGCCCCGCCGATGGCGGAGAGGGCGGAAAGCACGCTGCCGTAGGGCATCCGCGTGGGGCCGATGACGCCCACATAGCCGTGGTGCCCGCGGCCTACCTGATAGCTGGCGGTAACCACCGAGCAGTCGGCCATTTCGGGCATCCCCATTTCCGGGCCGATGCGCACGCTGAACGCTTCATCGGGGCCGGAGAAGAGAGCCATCAGCTTTTCCTTTTCCTCCAGCACGCTCAGGAACGCCCGCGCCTTTTCCACGTCGGAATACTCCGGGTAGTTCAGGATGTTATGGCTGCCGCCCACGGTGACGGTGTCGGTGGCGCTTTGCCGGGCCATCTGGGCCGCCAACTCCGCGATGCCTTGCAGCACCTGGGCGTCGCCGCCCATCTGCCGGGAGTAAGCCCCCAGCATTTCCTGCACCTCTTGCAGCGTGCGGCCTTGCAGGCGCTCGGTCAGCATCCGGGAAATGGCGTACAGCGCGTCGCCGTCCAGGGATTCCGAAACGTGGATCACCGTATCCCGGATGGCTCCGGTGTCGGTGACGATCACCAGCAGGGCCGCGCCCCGGGGCATGGGCACCAATTGCAGGGTGGACACCCGCAGATCCAATTGCTTGGGCATCATCACCACGGCAGTGTAGCGGGTAAACTCGGAAATCGCCTGGGCCGCGCTGGTGATCACGTCCTCCATCTGCCGCACGCGCTGGGAGAAAAATGCCCGCGCCTGGGGATTCTGGGGAAGCGTGCCGCCCAGCAGCTCATCCACGTACAGCCGGTACGCTTTCAGGCTGGGCACCCGGCCCGCCGACACATGGGGCTGGGCCAGATAGCCCAATTCCTCCAGGTCGCTCATCTCGTTCCGGATGGTGGCGCTGGAGAGGCTGGTTTCATACTTGCGGGAAATGGTGCGGCTGCCCACCGGCATCGCCGTTTGGATGTAGTCGTCGATGATGGCCCGCAGGATGCGTTCCTTCCGCGCGTCCATCTCATGGCTCGCCATGGCGCAGCCCTCCTTTCCCCGGTGCTTGCTTCTTCGTTGTTAGCACTCTCAACCGTTGAGTGCTAACCACGGGTATAAGATAACACGTTTCCATGCAAATGTCAATACTCTGCGGAAATTTATTTCAAATAAAGTTGACGCAGTCACGCTTCACCTTGATTTTCACGCCCGATGGGGATATACTGGAAGCGCATAAAAGGAGGTAGGACAAATGGTTGTGATTGGCGTAACGCCCGCGCAGAGCGACAAAGGAAATATCACCATCAATCAGGATTATCTGAATGCCATCATTCGCGCCGGGGCAGCGCCGGTGCTGCTGCCGATGACCGAGGATGAAAGCGTCCAGTCAGCGCTGCTGACGCGTATAGACGGCCTGCTGCTCAGCGGCGGCGCGGACGTTGCCCCCGCGCTGTACGGGGAAGAAACCCTGCCCTGCTGCGGAGAGATATTGGAAATCCGCGACAGGTTTGAAATCAGCATGGTTCAGAAGGCGCTGAAAATCGGCCTGCCGGTGCTGGGCATCTGCCGGGGCCTGCAGGTGATGAACGTGGCGATGGGCGGCACGCTGTACCAGGACATTGCCACGCAGCTTCCCGGCGCGATCAAGCACCCCTGTTACGATACGCCCCGGGACAAGGTGCATGAAGTGACCGTGACCGAACATTCAAAGCTGCACCGCATCAGCGGCACGACCCGCATCGGCGTCAACAGCCGCCATCATCAGGGCGTCAAGAAACTGGCCAATGGTTTGGTGGCCACCGCTTATTCCGAGGATGGCCTGATTGAAGCCTTTGAATGTCCCGCCGAAAAATTCGTCATGGCGGTACAATGGCACCCCGAATCCCTGAGTGACCGGTATCCGGAAGCCCAGGCGATTTTCAACGCGTTCGCGGAGGCTTGCAAAGCATGACGGAAATCGCGCTGGTGGGCGACCTGCACGGCAATTGGCCGGCTACCCAGGCGGCGGAGCAGGATATAAAAAGCCGGGGTATCACCCGCATCTGGTGCCTGGGCGACGTGGTGGGCAAAGGCCCGTCCTCGGACAGAACCTTCGATTGGGCACAGGCAAACTGCGAATTCATTTTACAGGGCAACTGGGACGAGGGGATCGGGAAGAAAATGTTCCCCAGGGACCAATTCTATTATGACCAATTGGGCCCAAAAAGGATGCAAGCGCTGATGGATTTCCCAATGGAACACCATTGCTGGTTTTCCGGGAAGAAGCTGCGCCTGTTCCACGGGCGGCCCATTCTGCCGGAGCCCTACTTTGTGCACGAAGATCACGACCTGCTGGCCCCGTACTTTGAGCCGGACTTTGATATGGTGGGCTATGCCGACGTGCACCGCCAGGGCGTGCGACTGTTTGGCTACGGTCAATTGCTGTTCAACACCGGCAGCGTGGGCAACGGCTTTGGCATCGCCATGGCGCAGTACGCCATTCTCCGGGGCGAGCCCGACAGCCGCGAAGAAGCGTCGCTGGACGTGAGCATGGCCATGGTGCCCTATGATAAGGAACAAGCCATTCAGGATACCACGGAAGCGGGCGAACGCGGCCTGGTAAACGCGGACCTGTTCGTGAAGGAAATCCAGTCGGGCCGCTATGCCCGCGGCATGGGGAGGGCAAGCAAAGCGCTATGATACGATTCGGCCCGGCGGGCAATTCCGATTCCTTTTACGCCCAGGGGTACAAGGCCAGCTGGCAGGCGCCCGCGTGGCTGCGGGCCATGGGTCTGAACGCGTACGAGTATTCCTTCGGGCGGGGCGTGCAGTTGAAGGAGGACATGGCGGACAAAATCGCCGGATACGCCCGGGAAAACGATATTGCCGTCAGCGTTCACGCTCCCTATTTTATCAACCTGGCCAATTCCGACCCGGAAAAGCGGGAGGGTTCCTTCCGATATATAATTGACAGCGCACGGCTGGTCACGCATCTCGGCGGCGACCGGGTGGTGGTGCACGTAGGCGCGATGATGAAGCTGGAGCGGGAAGAGGCGATTCAGTATTGCCGGGAGGGGCTCAGGGAAGCCTATCGGCGGCTGGACGATCTGGGATTATCGCAGGTGCATCTGTGCCCCGAAACCATGGGTCGGCCCAGCCAGATCGGGGATTTGAAGGAAACCTTGGCCTTTTGCCTCATGGACGAGCGCTTGATTCCCTGCATTGATTTTGCCCATCTCCACGCCCTGGGCCACGGCGCGCTGAACAGCACGGAGGATTTTGCCGCCGTGCTGGATACAATCGAAGCCACCCTGGGCCTGGAACGCGCCCGGACGATGCACGTGCATTTCTCCACCATCGAATTTGGCCCCGCCGGGGAAAAACGCCACCGCACCTTCGCAGACGAAAAATTCGGCCCGCGATTTGAGCTCCTCGCCCCGCTTCTGAAGGAACGCGGCTACGAACCCCGCGTCATCTGCGAATGCCACGGCACCATGGCCGAGGACGCAAAGACGATGATGGGAATCTATCAGGGCAGCATCGTTTCTTCCATATAAATATTTTGTAACTGTTCAGTCGGGTTCAATAAAGGGCACTTTAATACACTTGGGGGTTACGCTGGGGCTATTCGCCCCAGACCCCAACCAGGGTCCTGAGGACCCTGGACCCGCAATTGGCGAAATTACGTTGTTG
>CADCJO010000046.1 GCA_902801765.1 uncultured Eubacteriales bacterium | reverse complement strand
AACGAGCAATCTCGCCATGAAGGCGAGTTGCGACGATTGAGGCTGCGGATACTCAGGACCCTGGTTGGGGTCTGGGGCGAACAGCCCCAGCGTAACCCCCAAGTGTATTAAAGCGCACTATCATCACAATCAATCCTTATGAAAAAAAGCGCAGGCGCACTTTTTGTGCGGGCTGCGCTGGCGAATATCCAAGCGAAAGGTCAGACGGATTCCAGGTAGGCCATGCCAACGGGCAGCATGGGGCGGCTTTCCGGCACGGAAGCGCGCTCTTCCCGCTGCTGACGCAGGGCGCGGAGACGGTCGGTGCGTTCCTGCACGCGAAGGCCCAGCAGGGTTTTGCTCTTGTACCGCGCCAGCAGCGCCCGGGTGCCGATGGCGGCGGGAATGGCCGCGGCCGGGCCGCCCGCCAATCCGGCCAGCGCGCCGACGCCCATGGCTGCGCCGGTTCTCGCCATGCGCTGCACCGCGTCGCTGAATCCGGCCTTGCCGGTCTTTTTGCCCAGAATCACCTTGGCCTGCTCTGTCACCGCAATCAGGGCGAAGGGCGCGGCGATGGTGAGCGAGTCGATCAGGCCGCTTTCCTCCAGCAGCCCAAAGTCCACAGCCACGTTATCAGCATAGGACAGCCCCGCAGTGACGGAGTCCATAACGGTATCCCGTTTTCTTTTGGCGTACCTGTTCAGCAGTTCTTCATAAGCAGCCAAGGAAAGCACCTCCCTCGTATCGCAAATGGATGGTTCATCTTTCGACGCATCCATTATAACACATATTCGCGTGTTTGCCAATCGGTGACATAAAGCTGCCCCAATACAGCAAGAAAACCCAAAACGCAAAAAACCACCCTTCTCTCAGGTGGTTTATTGCGGTGCGTTGTCCATCAGGCTTCTTCCGCAGCGGTTTCCACAGCGGGAGCAGCGAAAGCCTGCATCGCGCCATTTTTGCGCATGGTGCGCAGGCAGCGGGTGCAAACGTTCAGGCGCATGGGACGGCCGTCCACGATCACGCGCAGGGGCTGTACGTTGGGAGCCCAAGTACGGCTGCTCTTGCGGTTGGAGTGGCTCACGTTATGGCCCGTCATCAAGCCTTTTTCGCACACTTCACAAAACTTGCCCATTGTCATTACCTCCCCGGGGAATTCGTCATGCGGGGTACGCCGGGATTGGCACACTTCACCCGTTCATGACAGCTCGAATATCATAGCATATCTTGTGGTAAAATGCAAGCATTTTTTCAAAATATCTACAAATTCTTGATGATGCGTAAAACCGCAAAGCAAGGCCGCGGTGAGATGAACTATATAAATATACTGTCATAGGCGATTGCCCTGCATGCTTATGAATGAAAGATTGCGCAAATGGAAAAATTATGGTAAACTGACGGAGTGACAGACTTTTCCCTTTCGGCGGGCTCTGCGGGGCATCAAGCCGATCGTTATGAAGGGAGTTGAACGCCCTTGCGTCCCAGGCAGATCAACCGGGAAGATAAAAAAAGCAAGCATGAACCCTTTTGGCTGGGAAAGTACTTGGCGAAATTGCCTCCCTGGCCGATCTTCTACCCGCTGTATGAAGCGGCCCAGCTGCATCTGGTGGAAGAATTATACTGGTCGCCCGAAATTCCCGCCGGCTTCGACGGTTTCCGCATCGTTTACCTTTCCGACATCCACTGGGGGCCGCTTTTTTCGGAAGCGCGGGTGCGCGACCTGACGGAGCGCGTGAACAAGCTGCATGCCGACGTGGTGATCCTGGGCGGGGATTACAGCGTAAACTCTGACGGGGCAATCGCCTTTTTCCAGCTCAAGCCGGGCTTTCAGGCAAAAACCGCCGTGCTGGGCGTGATGGGCAACCATGACCGGATGCTGCCGGAGGAGAACTTTGAAAAGCTGATCGCCGCCATGAAGGAGGACGGCGTGACCCCGCTGGTCAACGACGGCGTGCTGCTGGAACGCAAAGGAAGCCGGATGGCGTTTGTTTCGTGCGACGATTATTATTGCGGGCAGCCCGATCTGCAAAAAATTGCCGCGTTCCGTTTGAAAGCCGATTACACGGTTTTTTTGCCTCACATGCCGGATATCCTGCCGGAAACCTTCAAAATGCCCGGCGGGCCATTCTATCAGCTGGCTCTCTGCGGCCATACCCACGGCGGCCAGGTCGCGGTCCTGGGCCACGCCATTCATTCTTCCAGCATATATGGCAGCCGGTATCTGTCCGGCTGGTACAACGAGAACGGGGTGGATTTCCTGGTCAGCAACGGGGTGGGCACCTCCGGCCTGCCCGTGCGCCTGGGCGCGAAGCCGCAGATGCACCTGATCACCATGAAAAAAGAATTATAATATGGAAAGGAATGGGATATCGATGACAGAGCAGGAGCGAATGAAAGCGGGCTATATCTGGCTGGACGACGCGGAAAACATGGCACTTCAGGCGAGGGCCAAAACTCTTGTGGAAAAGTTCAATTCCCTGCCGCCCGAAGCCATGGAGGAACGCATGGCGCTGAATAAGGAAATCTTTGGCTCCTGCGGAAAAAACGTGTGGATCGTTCCGCCCATGAAGCTGGCCGTCGGAAAATACATCTCCATCGGAGAGGGCTGTTATTTTAACGCAGGCACCACCTTCATCGACGATTGGAAAATCGAGATCGGCAGCAACTGCCTGTTCGGGCCCAACGTCACCCTCTGCACCACGGGGCACCCCATTTCTCCCAATCACCGCATGGACGGCATGTATTCCTTCCCGATCAAGATCGGCAATACCTGCTGGATCGGCGCGAACGTGATCGTCCTGCCCGGCATTACCATTGGGGATCATTCCGTTATCGGCGCGGGCAGCGTTGTGACAAAGGACATACCGGCAAACGTTGTGGCAGCCGACAATCCGTGCCGTGTGCTGCGGCAGATCGACGAGCGGGATGAAACCTATTATTTCAAAGGCCATCGGTTCGACGAGCAGCCGGAACGTACGGAACCGGCTCCGAAACTGGATTTTATGGAATGACTCATCACCCCTCAAAAATGTTGGGAATCAGAGAACAATAGAATGCAAAATCCCCGGCAGGTGCAAATCGCACGCCCGCCGGGGATTTGGTATATGAAAGCCATTCAGGCTGTCTGTCGGAATCAATGAGCGCTGACGCTCATGCTCGGATTACTGTCCGACGGCAGGTTCTTCTTCCTTGACCAGATAGCTGTCGATCTCGCTCAGAAAACGGTTCAGGCTTTCTTCGTCCAGCGTGCCGGTATCCAGGAACATCCGGTTCCGCACGGAGTACATCATGGCCATGATGCCCAGGGTGGACTTGGGGTCAATGCAGAACTTTTCGGACCGCAGGAAGAATTCGTTGTCGTATTCCTTGCAGATATTGCTCAGCCGCTCGGCGGCCTTCATAGAGTCTACGTGAATGTGGATGATCATGGTTTTCATCTCCTTTTCAGGAACTGATCCCCTTTTCAAGATTCCGGAAACGTTTCCGGTGGGCGGCAGGCATTCTTCCACCTGCTGCGGTTAGTATACCACGGCGGACGCGATTTTACAACTTGGCAAAGCCAACAGTCTTTTTTTGTGCTTTTTATCAGGAATGTATGATATGGTTTGGATATATACAATGTATGATGTGGTTTTGACCCGTCTATTGGTCAGATTCGACATACGGCCGGAGAAAGCGTTTTCAGCGGTGGATTGGAGGCGGCGCCCCTTTTAGCCGCGCATTGGCTCATTTTTTGTTTTCAGAAGAATTTGGGGTTTACACAATCGCAATTTCATTATATAATATTCAAGTACACATTTGACTGAAAGGCGGTTTAACACCCATGATTACAGAATTCCTGTTCGGTATTTCCTCTGCTCTGGCTGAAGCAACCGGCGCCGCTGCTGGAACGGCTGCCGCTAATGGCGCTGCTGTGCCTGGTGAAGAAGTAGCGATGTCTCCCGTCGCGGCCATTTTGCAGCTGGTACTGCCCCTGGTGCTGATGGGCGCGGTGTTCTATTTCATGCTCATCCGTCCCCAGCGCAAAAAGGACAAGCAAGTCAAGGAAATGTTGAATAACTTAAAGCACGGCGACCGGATCACCACCATCGGCGGTATCTATGGCACCATCACCGGCATCAAGGACGACACCATCACCTTGGCCGTGGGCCAGAAGGGCGGCGCGCCCATGGAAATGACCGTTGCCCGCTGGGCTATCCGTCAGGTGGAAGAAGTGTCCGTGGAAAACGAAGGCGAGATTCTGGCGTAATCGGGAAACAGGCAATAAGCAGAAGCTTATCCTACTGCCTAATCCCTAATCCCTTATCCCTGATACCAAAGCCCATCAGCCAGCGTGCTTCAATCGCCGGCCCATGGGCTTTTTCCATGAGGTGGCAAAATGGATTTATTATCTCTGCTTCTGCTGGCGGTGGGGCTGTCGATGGACGCCTTCGCCGTGGCGGTCTGCAAAGGCCTGGCGCTGAAAAAAATCACGCTGCGCCACGCCCTGATCGTGGGTCTGTGGTTCGGCGGATTCCAGGCGCTGATGCCGCTGATCGGGTATTTCCTTGGCGCACAGTTCAAGGAGGCCATCGCCGCTTATGATCACTGGATTGCCTTTGGATTGCTTTCGCTGATCGGCGGCAACATGATCCGGGAAGCGCTGTTTGAAAAGGATGCCCCGGAAACGGACGGCGCGCTGTCCTTCCGCTCCATGCTGCTGCTGGCCGTCGCCACCAGCATCGACGCCCTGGCTGTGGGCGTCACGTTCGCGTTTCTGGATGTGAACATTTGGGCCTCTGTGGCACTTATCGGCGTGACTACCTGCGTCCTGTCCATGATCGGCGTGAAGGTGGGCAGCGTGTTTGGCGCGAAGTACGAAAAGCGGGCGGAGCTGTTTGGCGGCGTGATCCTGATTCTGCTGGGCCTGAAAATTCTGCTGGAGCATCTGGGGGTGCTATAATCCGAGCAGGCTGAGCAGCCAGCGCCAGAGGGGCCAGACAAATTCCACTTTTTCCGGCTCCTCCGGGATGTCCTCCGCTTTCGCCATCCGCAGCGAATCCGCGTACAGCACGCCCCAGCAGTTGTGTCCCCGGCCTTCCCCGATGGTAATATATACCGTGAAGGCCAGGGGCAGTTTTGTATCCGGCGACCAGTCCTTTATTTCCACCCGGCAGGGAGCGACGCTCTCCGCCGCTTTTTTTATTTCGGAGATAAATGACGGCAGATCGTTTTCCCGCTGGGGGCAGGCCTGAATCACCGCATCCCGCACACGCAGCTTTTCTGTTTGTGCCGCCGGGGAATCATCCCGCGCGATGACCCGATAATACCATGCCGCCTGCGCCCATGGGGCAGCGCACAGCAGCAAAGCACCCGCCATCATCCCGCAAACGATTCTCAAACTACGCATCTATTTTCCCCCTTTCTTCTGTATCAGCGTGCACAAATCGACGGGGGTTTATACATTTTTCTTCGTAATTGTTCAGTGGGAAGGGAATGCAAGGTGCTTCATCAATAGGAAGCATGAATGAAACCCCTCAGTCGGCTTTGCCGACAGCTCCCCTGGTAGGGGAGCCTATCTATGCCTCCCCTATCAGGGGAGGTGCCCCCGCAGGGAGCGGAGGGATTCTCCCTCGTCTCTGCGTTACAGCATCAACTGAACAGTTACAAATTATCATGTATTCTTCATCAATCCGCAATAAACGATTGTCCTGCAAAAGCGTGCCGAAAGGCTTGACAGAGATGGGCTTTGATGTGTATTATACAGGAAGGAAACCAAGTGATTAAAGGAGGAATTTCCCCATGCGCGTTTTATTGACCGGCGGCGCCGGCTATATCGGTTCCCATACCGCCCTGTGCCTGCTGGAGGCGGGCCATGAAGTGGTCGTTCTGGACAATCTGGACAACGCCAGCCCCGAATCCCTGCGTCGGGTGGAAGAACTGACCGGCAGGAAAGCGCCCCTGGTTGTCGGCGACTGTACCAAGGAAGCGGACGTGACCGCGCTGTTTGAAAAGTATTCTCCTATCGACGCGGTGATTCATTTCGCGGGGCTCAAGGCCGTGGGCGAATCGGTGGAAAAACCCCTGAAATATTATCAGAACAACCTGGACGCCACCATGACGCTGTGCCAGGTGATGCCGAAGTTCAACTGTCCTGTGTTGGTGTTTTCCTCCTCCGCCACCGTGTACGGCACCAACCAGACCATGCCTCTGCGGGAGGATTTCCCCACCGGCTGCACCAATCCCTACGGCTGGACCAAGTGGATCAGCGAACGGATTTTGACCGACGTGGCCAAGGCTGACCCCACCCGCTCCTTTATTCTGCTGCGCTACTTTAACCCCATCGGCGCCCATGAGAGCGGCCGCATCGGCGAAGACCCCGCCGGCATTCCCAACAACCTGATGCCCTACATCTGCCAGGTGGCATCCGGCAAGCTGGATCATCTGCGGGTGTTCGGCGACGATTATCCCACCCGGGATGGCACCGGTGAACGCGACTATATCCACGTGATGGACCTGGCGGCGGGCCATCTGGCGGCGCTGGAATACGCGGTCAACAAAACCGGCGTGGAAATCTTCAACTTGGGCACCGGTACGCCCTACAGCGTGCTGGACATCGTGCACACCTTTGAAAAGGCCAACAACCTGAAAATCCCCTATGAGATCGCCCCCCGCCGGGCGGGCGACATCGCCGTGTGCTACGCCGACGCCACCCGCGCCAAGGAGCTGCTTCATTGGGAAGCCAAGCGCGACCTGAACGCCATGTGCCGCGACGCCTGGAACTGGCAGAAGCAGAACCCGCACGGATACGGGGACAAAGAATAATGAAGAAGTTCTAAGTTCAAAGTTCCAAGTTCTAAGCAAATCGTATTTTCTTCAATCTACTATTAGCTTAGAACTTAGAACTAAGAACTTAGAACTGATAAAATGAACATGATTGAATATTTACAGTTGCTTTTGCCATCCGCAGAATACCGGGAACAAATCGCCGCGTACCGTCAGGAGTTTCTGGACGCGGGTGATTCCATGGACGGAACGGGGCCGCTGCGCCGCATGGCCGATCCCATGGAATGGCTGGCCATGACGGAGCGATTTCGCTACGCGGATACTGTGCCAAACGGCTGGGTGCAGGCGACGCAGTTCCTCTGCATCCGGGAACCGGACAACCGCGTGGTGGGCATGATCCAGGTGCGGCACCGGTTCAACGCTTTTTTGAAAGAATACGGCGGCCACATCGGCTATTCTGTGCGGCCCTCCGAGCGGCGCAAGGGGTACGCTTCCTGGATGCTGAACGCTGTGAAGCCCTTCTGCTGGGAAATCGGCCTCAGCGCCATCATGGTCACCTGCCTGACGGGCAACGATTTCAGCCGCCGCGTCATCCTGAAAAACGGCGGCGTGTACGACGCGACGGTGCACGAGCCCATGGAAAACTGCCTGATCGAGCGGTATTGGATCAGGCTGGACAATGAAACCATTTGATATTTTGTTTTTCAAAGCGTTCCCGCGGGAACGCTTTTTTGAATATTTGCATAGAATGAAACCAAAATAAAAGCGAGGGGATGATGGCATGATGGAACGCGAAGCGAAAACCCCAGCCCTGAAAACGGAGGAAGCGGCGCTGCTGCCCGCTATGAACCGTCAGTGCATGACCGGAGGGGCGGCCCTGGCCTCCGTCCTGCAAAAAACAAAGCGCAACGCGCAGCGTGGCAGGCAAATCAACACACCCGGCGGAAAGAATCCTCCCATGCGGCCGGGGATCGGAAGAAGATAATGGGCGGAAGGGCACAAAAGCAAAAAACATCCCCGCAGGAACAGAGAAATTCTTCTCCATTCCTGCGGGGTTTCTTTTTGTCAGTCGGGCAGCCGCACGGTGACGCCGGACTTGAAATCCTGCGGCGCGAGGCAGGGATTGGCTTTCAGCAGGTCGCCCACGGACACGCTGTATTTTTCCGCCAGGGTTTGCAGGGTTTCCGCGTCGCCCAGGGTCACGGAGGCGGGCAGGGGGCAGGCGATGTTTTCCGCCGGGATGCACACGATGTCGCCACCCTGGAGCGCGTCCAGGTTCTTGTCGCTGTTGGCGGTTTTGAGGGTGTGCCAGCTCAGGTTGTAGCGCAATTGCAAGTCGCTGGCGGTTTGGCCGTTCTGCACCACGCTGCGGCGATTGGCCGGGCAGGTGTAAACGGGCGTTTCGGGCTCCGGATTCGGCGTGGGGCAGACCGGGCATTCCTGAGCGGGGGTGTCGGCATTGCTGTAAGGAATGCACAGCACGTCGCCAATGGTCAGGCGGGCGGGAGGAATGGTGGGGTTGGCCTCCAGCAGGTCGCGGAGCTGAACGTTCAGGCGCTGGGCGATCAGGTAAAAGCTGTCTCCCCGACGGACGGTGTAACGGTAGGCACAGTTGGTTTGCGTATCGGACATGAGTATGCACCCCTTTCCATATTTTCCACTGCCATCGTATGACCGGGCTGTGAGAAGGGTGCATGAAATAGAAACGAATGATCATTCTATCAATAAGAGTTTTGATAGCTTATCTTATGGGTTTCTCGGAAAGGGGTCTGGGGGAAACCGCTCTTTGGCCTACAAAGAGCGGTTCCCCCCAGAAAATCATTTACACTATTACCAGGTCGAACGCCGCGGCGCGGGCCATGCGGTTCATGACTGCCAGCGCCTCCCCCTCCGGTTTCCAGCCTTGGGCCAGAATGAGGGACACGTTCAGCGCGTCCATCTCCCGCAGGCGGCGGAACAGCAGGTGCGCGCCTTCCTGGGGCGTTTCTCCCAGGGAGAACACCCGGCGGCCGCCGAACAGCGGCACGGCGCTGTCATGGGCCAATATCACGGCGTTTTCAGTCTGATCGTAGCGTTGGATGATGGCGGAAGCAACCGCTTCATCCGTGCCGATGTACACGGTCATCTTCGCTTTGGGCGCGTAATGGCGGTGCTTCATGCCGGGAGAGGGGGCGCTCTCGCCTTCTTTCAGCGGCCGCATCACGCTTGGTGCGACGGTGCAGCCGCCCACCACCGACGCTACATCCTCCGCCGTAATCGCGCCGGGACGCAGCACGCAGGGCACGTCGCCGGTCAGGTCGAGTACCGTGGATTCCACGCCCACGTCGCAGGCGCCGCCGTCCAGAATAAAGGGAATGCGGCCCTGCATATCTTCAAATACGTCCTGGGCCGTGGTGGGGCTGGGGCGGCCCGAACGGTTGGCGGAGGGCGCGGCGATAGGAATGCGGCACACCCGAAGCAGCTCATGGGCCACCGGATGGCTGGGGCACCTGACGGCTACCGAGGGCAGGCCCGCCGTGGTCACGTCCGGTACCTTCTCCGTTTTCATCAGCAGCAGGGTCAGCGGCCCCGGCCAGAAAGCATCCATTAACGTTTCGGCGATGGGCGTGACGCGGCAGAGCCCCTCCAATTGGCTTCTTTTCGCCACGTGCACGATCAGCGGATTGTCCGCCGGGCGCTCCTTGGCGGCGAAAATATCCCGCACGGCCTGTTCGTTCAGCGCGTCCGCGCCCAGGCCGTACACCGTTTCCGTGGGGAAAGCCACCACCCGGCCTGCCCGCAGCAGCGCGGCGGCCCGGTTGATGCTCTCTTCCCCGGCGGGAAGGCAAAGCGTTTCCAACATGGCATACTCCTTTGATTATCCAAAAAATGTATAATTTATCAATGTATATTCAACAGCTGTTTTGGAATAAAAGCGGCTGCCGAAACAATACCATGATAGGCGGATTGACCCGGATTGTCAAGATTTCTTTGCTTTTTTTCTGCCTTTTTCCCGTTCCCGGTCTTGTGCGAATGGGATGAATATGGTAATATGAATATGCAGAATGGAGGAGCGGAATGAAAACAACCTTCTATTTCTATGCAAATCCCTTTCAATCGAAGAGCACGGAAGCCGCCCGCGCATTGGCGGAATCCATCCAAAAACGCGGCGGCCGGGTGCTGACGGAGGATTGGCTGTCCGCCCAGGGCGTGGGGAAAGCCTGCCCCTTGCCCGACGCCCCGGAGGACACCCGGGCGATCATCGCATTCGGCGGCGACGGCACGCTGCTTATGGCCGCGCCGGAAGCGGTCAGGAAGCGCATCCCTCTTGTGGGCGTGCACACCGGCACGGTAGGCTTCCTGATGCAGGGGGACGCGGACAAACCGCAGGAGCTGGCCGACGCGCTGTTTGCGTCCACGTATGACTTGGCGGCTTATCCGCTGCTGAATATTTTATATGATGGAAAAAGCTATATGGCCGTGAATGACCTGGCCCTGACCCGGGGCGAGCATCCCGGTGTGATCGAGGTGACAGCCCTGGTAGATGGGGAAGCAGCGTTCTGCGCCCATGGGGACGGGGTGATCGTGTCCACGCCGCTGGGGGCGACGGCCTACGGGCTGTCGGCGGGCGGGCCGATTGTGCGCCATGACGCGCCGTGCCTGCTGCTGACGCCGCTGTGCGCCCGGGAGCTGCTGCTTCGGCCCGTCATTTTGCCGCTGTCGGCAAAGATCACGCTGCTGGCCCATGGCCGTGACCGCAGACGGCTGCAGCTCGCCATCGACGGGCAAACGCTGCTGCCCGTGACCCACGAAGCGCAGGTGGAAATCTCCGCCGCCAAAGAAACCCTGGATATGATCCGCCTTCGCCCAACCCGCTTCTTTGCGACCCTGCGCCGCAAGCAGGCGGTATGGAACGATTATGAAATACAGGAGTGAACCCAAATGAAGAACGCGCGTCAAACTGCCATCCTGAGCATCATCGAACAGAACGACATCGAAACCCAGGAGGAACTGGCCGGAAAGCTGCGGGATATGGGCATCGTGGTCACCCAGGCCACTGTCTCCCGGGACATAAAAGAGTTGCGGCTGCTCAAGGTGCTGTCCGGCAGCGGCGGGTATAAATATGCCACCGCGGACAAGGCGGAGCACGGCCTCTCCGAACGCTTCGTGCGCATGTTCAAGGATTCCGTGCTGTCTGTGTCCAGTGCGGGCAACATCGTGGTGCTCAAGACCCTGTCCGGCAGCGCCAACGTGGCGGGCGAGGCCATCGACTCCATGCGCCTGCCCGAGATCCTGGGCACCATGGCGGGGGACAACACCGTGTTCGCCGTCGTCCAGAACGAGGCAGAGGCCGTGGAAACGGTGAAGCGGTTTCAGGAAATGCTGAAGTGATTTTAGGCAATAGGCAATAGGCAGTAGGCAGTAGAAACAAGATCCCCACCTGTCATCCCGACCGAAGCGGAGTGAAATAGCGTCCGCTGAAAGCGGACTGAGGACGAGCAATCCTTGGATTGCCGTCCGAAACCCGCGCTTCCGCGTAAGCGGTTTGCGCGGGGCGTAGAGCGAAGCGAAGAGGAGGGACCTGAGAGCTGGGAATCGTGCTGCTTGGGCGAAAGTGTTTCTCTCAGGTCCCTCGACTCCGGTTCGCGTCCCGCTCACCTCCGCTCGGGATGACAGAGGTGATTGTTGATTCGCTTGGGATGACAAATAGAGGTTTCAATACCATAACGCCTACTGCCTAATAAAAGAGGTAAGAGATGCTTCAATCGCTATCAATCCGCAACATCGCGCTGATGGACGAAATGCAGGTGGAGTTTTCCACCGGGCTGCATGTGCTGACGGGCGAAACGGGCGCTGGCAAATCCATCCTGGTGGACGCGGTGACGCTGCTGCTGGGGGGCCGCGCGCAAAAGGAGCTCATCCGCCGGGGTGAGGACAAGGCCCGGGTGGAGGGCGTGTTTGATGTATCCGACTGTCCGCCGGTGCAAAAACTGCTGAAAGAACAGGAATTGGACGAGGGGAACGAGCTGATCCTCAGCCGGGAAATCACCCTGTCGGGGCGTTCCTCCTGCCGGGTGAACGGCACGCTGCTGCCGCTGACGCAGTATCACCAGTTCACCGACCTGCTCATGGACATTCACGGCCAGCATGAGCACCAGTCCCTCATGGACGACAAAAAGCATCTGGGCTTTCTGGATGCCTCCGGGGACGATCAGCACAGGGCCTTACTGGAGAAAACCCAGGCGGATTATACCGCCTGGCACGACTGTAGGCGGGAGCTGGACAGGCTGCAAAAGCAGAGCGCCCAGGCCGGCGAACGGATGGAGCTGCTGCGTATCCGCCAGCAGGAACTGAAAAAAGCCAGGCTGGTGCCCGGCGAGGAAGAGGAACTGGCCAAGGAGCGGGACAAGTACCGCAATGTGGAGAAAATCGAAAACGGTCTGCGGGAAGCCTTCGAGCAGGTGTACGACGGCAGCGGCCCTGCCGCCGAAGCGCTGCGCACCGCCGCGGCGGCCCTGCAGCCGATCAAAGGACTGGACGAAGCCTACGCTTCCCTCCGCACCCGGCTGGACGCGCTGTATTATGAAGCGGAGGATGTCGGGCTGACATTGCGGGATTTGCTGGAGAAGCTGGACGCCGACCCGGACCGGCTGGAGGCGGTGCAGAGCCGCCTGGATTTGATCCGCCGCCTGAGCCGCAAATACGGCGGGGCGACCACCGGGGAAATGGTTCAGAAGCTCAAAGAGATCGAAAAAGAACTGAGCAGCTTTGAAAGCATCGACGACGACCTGGACGCGCTGACGAAAAAGGAAAAAACGCTGGGCGCCCAATACAAAAAAACAGCGGCGCTGCTGTCCGCGTCCCGCCAGGAATTGGCGCGGAAGTTCGAGCGGGAAATGGAAATTCAGCTGAACGATCTGAACATGGCGGGCACGAAATTCTCCGTCACCTTGCCCGCCTGCCCGCCGGGGCCGCTGGGCAATGAAACCGCGGCGTTCCTGATTGCTCCCAACCGGGGCGAGGAACTGCAGTCCCTGTCCAAGATCGCCTCCGGCGGCGAGCTGAGCCGCCTCATGCTGGCCATCAAGTCCGTGGCCGCAAAGCGGGAGGGAGTGCCCTCCATGATCTTTGACGAGATCGACACCGGCATTTCGGGCCGCGCCGCCCAGGTGGTAGGAGAGAAAATGGCTGCCATCGCCAGGGAACGCCAGGTGCTGTGCGTGACCCATTTACAGCAGATCGCCGCCCTGGCCGACCACCATTACCTGGTGGAGAAATACTTCGACGGCGAACGCACCCGCACCCGCTTGACGCCGCTTACCGGCGAGGCCCGGGTGAACGAAATCGCCCGGATGCTGGGCGGCGACCCGGAAAGCGCTCGCGTCCACGCCAGGGAAATGTTGAAGAAATAATACTAAACTCAATCTAAAACTATATGGTCAACGTAGCGCTGCTACGCCTCCCTCCATTCAGCTTAGCCACGGCGTAAAATCCATCCCAAATCTGATACATTTTTAGCTTGAGTTTAGTATAAAAATGTACTGGGGGAAACTGCGCTTTGACACCCAAAGCATAGTTTCCCCCAGTCTTCTTTCCGGAAATGCGGCATTATACAAAGTCGCCATTCGATCCACCCGTCGGGAACCTTTCGGGTTTGCCGGGCGGGTGTTAACGTTCAGCTGAGTTTTTAAGTGCCCATTCCTCACATCGGAAAACGGTGTCAATTCACCGCCACATATTTCCGCATATGCACCAGGGCGTTCTTTTCCAGGCGGGAGACCTGGGCCTGGGAGATACCGATTTCCCCGGCTACCTCCATCTGCGTGCGGCCTTCGTAAAAACGCAGCTTGAGAATTTTCTTTTCCCGGTCATTCAGCCTGCGCAGGGCTTCCTTGATGGCGATGTGCTCCAGCCAGCTGTCGTCCTGATGCTTGGTGTCCTTCACCTGATCCATGATATAGATGGCGTCGCCGCCGTCGTTGTAGACCGGCTCAAAGAGCGACACCGGGTCCTGAATCGCCTCCAGGGCGAACACCACGTCCTCCCGCGGCACGCCCAGCTCCGCCGCCATTTCCTCCACGGTGGGCTCCCGGTGCAGGGAGATCACCAGCCGGTCCCGGGCTTGGAGCGCTTTATACGCCGTATCCCGCATGGAGCGGCTGACGCGGATGGGATTGTTGTCCCGCAGGTAGCGCCGAATCTCCCCGATGATCATGGGCACGGCGTAGGTGGAGAAGCGCACGTTCTGGGAGACGTCGAAATGGTCCAGGGCTTTGATCAGCCCGATACAGCCAACCTGGAACAGGTCGTCGGCGCTCTCGTTCCGGTTGCTGAACCGCTGCACCACGCTGAGTACCAGCCGCAGGTTGCCGCGGATGAATTCTTCTCTGGCCGCGCGGTCGCCGCTGTGCACCAGCGGAAACAGCTCGCGCATCCGTTCGTTGGTAAGTACGGGCAGCGTCGCGGTATCCACGCCGCAGATTTCCACTTTGCTTGTTGCCATACTGTTCCCTCCGTCAACAGCAGTATGGCACCGGGAAAGGCGGGTTATGCAGTGGAGGGAAGTTTTTTCAGTTTTGAGAGAGACAGGGATTGCCTCCTCCCTCCTACCTCAGATTGTTGCTCCCGCTCCGGCTGATATTCAGCACGATCCCCACCGCCGCCATGGTGATGGACAGGGAGGTGCCGCCGGCGCTGAAAAAGGGGAGAGGCAGGCCGGTGGTGGGCAGGATGCCAACCACCACGCCCATGTTGATGAACGCCTGGACGGAAATCATACCGATGATGCCCGCCGCCAGGAGGCAGCCGAACTGATCCTCACAGCGCATGGCGACGCGCATCCCCGCAATCATGAACGCCACGAACAGCGCGATCACCGCCAGACACCCGGCCAGGCCGAAGTCCTCGCCCACGATGGCGAAAATGAAATCGCTCTCCGGGTAAGGCAGGTAGGCGTACTTCTGCCGCCCCTGGCCCAAGCCCATGCCGAACAGCCCGCCGGAACCGAAGGCGATCAGGGACTGGCTCAGCTGATACCCCTCGTCGCTCATCTTGGCGAAAGGGTCCGTGAAGGACAGTAGGCGTTCCCGGCGGTATTCCGCGCTCCAAGCATAGTATGCGCCGACCATCAGCCCGCCCGCGCCCAGCAGCAGCATGTGCCGCCATTTCGCCCCCGCCAGCATCACCATCAGGACGCTGACAATGATGATCGTGCCCGCTGTGGACAGGTTGGGCTGCTCTAAAATCAGCAGGAACATGATGCCTGGCACGATCAGAACAGGAAGAATGCCCGTGAACAGCCGTTCAACCTTCCGGCCCCGAGCGGTCAGGGTCATCGCCATGAACAGCACCGTGGCGTATTTGGCCAGCTCCCCCGGCTGGAAGGACAGCGGCCCCAGCGCCAGCCAGCGCCGGGAGCCGTTGATGGAGCGCCCAATGCCCGGAATGACCACCAGCACCAGCAGGATGGCGCTGACGATCACCCCGCCCACCACCACTTTCCGGCGCTGCCAGAAGTGATAGGGGATGCGCATGGTCATGCTCATGGCCGCCGCGCCGACCGCCACGCCAAAGAGCTGCTTCTTCACTTCGCTGAGGGCGTCACCGCCGTCCTGAGCCTTGTAGTAGGTGGCGCTGAACAGGGTCAAAAGCCCCAGCATCAGCAGCATCGCCAGAATGGTCAGCAGGGTTTTGTCCACCGGCTTTTCCCGGCGGCGGAGGCCAATCGTAGTTGTCATGGCAGCGTCCTTTCTGTGTTCATTATTCTCATGCTTTTCCCATTCCAATACCCCACTGTCATCCCGAGCGAAGCCGACCCAGAGGGGAGGCGAAGTCGAGGGACCTGGGAGCTGGGGATCATGCTGCTTGGTTGAGTATGTTTCTCTCAGATCCCTCGACTCCGTGTCGCCTCTGGCTCCACTCCGCTCGGGATGACAAAGAGGGTTATTTGACATATGTGGCTGTATGAAGAAAAAAAGAGCACAGCGCACATCCTCTGTACTCTGCACTCTTGATCTCTATTTCCTATTGCCTACTGCCTAATCCCTATTTAAGCTCACCAACGATTTGCTTAAATACCCTTCCCCGCTGCTCATAGTCTTCAAACATATCAAAGGACGCGCAGGCGGGGGAGAGGAGCACGTTCCCGCCGGGCTTGGAGAGGGCGCGGCATTTTTCAATTGCTTCCTGCATGCTGCCCGCGTGATGGATGGCGGTATAGCCGACTTTCTTTAAAGCCGCCTCGATCTGCGGCGCGGTGACGCCGATGAGCACGCAGTTTTCGATCAGCGGCGTTTTGATGATTTCCTCGGCCAGCGGGTCGAAAGACACGTGCTTGTCATAGCCGCCCAGGATCAGGGCGGTGGGGGCCTTCATGCTCTGGACGGCTTTGATGGTGCTGTCCACGTTGGTGCCCTTGCTGTCGTTGATGTAGCGCACGCCGTCCAGCTCCCGGGTGAATTCGATGCGATGCTCCACGCCGGGGAAGGTGCGCATCGCCTGGCGGATCACCGGCGCAGGCACACCGCGGGAGAAGGCCATGGCCGCGGCGGCCAAGGCGTTTTCCAGGTTGTGCGGGCCGGGGATGCGCAGCTCCTCCGCGCCGCAGACGTTTTTTTCCTCGCTGCCGATACGGACGACGATCTTGCCGTCCCGGACGAACGCACCCTGCTCCACCTCGTGGAGCCGGGAGAAAAACAGCACCTGGGGCTTTAAGCCCTCCGCCATCTTCCGGCAGGCCTCGTCCTCATAATTCAATACCGCGAAATCCTCCGGCCCCTGGGCGTCGAAGATGTGGCGTTTTAAGCCCGTATACACCTCCATGGTACCGTGGCGGTTCAGGTGGTCTTCGGTCACGTTCAGCACGGCGGCGGACAGGGGATGGAACGTTTCAGTGGTTTCCAGCTGGAAGGAGCTGACCTCCGCCACGATCACATGGTCATATTTGCTCTCCAACGCGGCGGCGGACAGAGGATAACCGATGTTGCCGCAGACGTGGGCTACTTTGCCTGCGGCTTCGAAAATCGCGCCCAGCAGGGAAACGGTGGTGGTTTTGCCGTTGGTGCCGGTGACGGCCACCAGGGTTCCTTTCGCCAGGGTGGAGGCCATTTCCAGCTCGCCTGTCACGGGGACGCCCGCGGCCTTCGCGGCCTTCACGATCGGCGCGTCGATGGGCACGCCGGGGCTGATGCACAGAATGTCCTGGCCTTTCAGGGCTTCGATCCCATCCTCACCGAAGCGGAAGGAAATGTCCAGGTTTTTCAGCGCGTCCAGCTTGTCGCCGAAAGCCTCCTGGGGCTTCATATCGTTGACCGTCACTTTGGCCCCCGCCTGATGCAGCAATTGCGCCGCTGCAATGCCGCTGCGGGCCATGCCCACGATCAGCACCTTTTTATTCTGCCAGTCCAACGGAATCACCCCGTTTTTTAATAAAATTTTGTCATGCTCAAAACCGCCAATACGGACAGGACGAGGGTGACGGCGGCGTACATGAGCACGATCTGGTTTTCCTTCATGCCGCAGAGCTCAAAATGGTGATGGAGGGGGGACATCTTGAAGATGCGGCGGCCTTCGCCGTACTTCTTTTTGGTGTACTTGAAATATCCCCGCTGGAGCATCACGGAAACGGAGCTCATGATGCAGGTGAAGGAAATCAGGATCAGCAGGAACTGGGTTTTGGTCAGCATGGCGACGCCCACCATGGCCCCGCCGATGAACATGCTGCCGGTATCGCCCATGAAGATTTTGGCGGGGTGGCGGTTATACCGCAGGAACCCGATGGACGCCCCCGCCAGGGCGAAGCACAGCAGGACGATAGGAATGCCCCAGGCCTCCGTCAGCGATTTGCCAACGGTCATGAACAGAGTAATCAAACCGAAAGCGATCATCCCAACGATCGTAACAGAAGATAAGATGCCATCCACCCCGTCCTGGAGGTTGGCGGAGTTGGTAATAAACATGACTAATACGGTCATGATCGGAATATAGAATATTCCCAAATCCCAGGTTATGGAAGTAAAAGGAATGATGACATCGCTGCCCAGCTTCTGATAGCAGAAGGCGGAGAACACAATGCCGATGATCATCTGGCCGATCAGCTTCTGTTTGGGTTTCAGGCCCTCATGGTCCTTCTTCACGTCCTTGATATAATCATCCGGAAACCCAAATAGCGCCATGCACCCAACCGTGATAAACAGCAGCGGCCACATGGAGTTGCTCAGGGAAAAGCCCCAGCCCCGCTTGATGGTCAGGATGACCGTCATAACCACCGTGACCGACACCGTCGCCAGCGCCGTCACAATGCCGCCCATGTTGGGCGTGCCCTGCTTGGCCAGGTGGGCCTGGGGGCCCAGGTCATAAATGGTCTGGCCGAACTTGAGCTTCTTCAAGAACGGCAGGAACCAGGGCATCACCAGCAATACCACCGCCACGGCGCAAACCATGGCATATACTCCGTACAGATACATGATGAAAAGACCTTTCTTCGTTTGTTTGCCCGGGATGCCCCGGCGCGACGCGCGTGTGTGTAAGGAGTGAGTTTCGCCTGCAAAGCGTGCAAGCGTGCAAAGCCTGATGGCGTAAGGCTTTTTAGGTTTGAAGAATGAGTGCAAAGTGTGCAGATTGATATACTGTTCACTTTGAAATCGTCAGAGAAACAATTTGTCATTCAACGATCATTGTCATCCCGACCGAAGGTGAGCGGGACGCGAACCGTAGTGGAGGGACCTGAGAAAAACACCTTTTATCAAGCAACATGATACCCAGCTTACAGGTCCCTCCACTACGCTTCGGCTCTCGCCTCCGCTTCGGTCGGGATGACAGCGAGAAAGCCACCTCCACTCGGGATGACAAGCAGAGGGACATTATCCATAATCCCTATTCCCTCATCCCTATTGTCTCATCTCCCGCAGCAGCTCCGCCACGACGACCTTCTCGTCAAAGGGCCGTTTCACACCCATGATCTCCTGATAGGTTTCGTGGCCCTTGCCCGCCAGGACGATAATGTCCCCGTCGCGGCCCATTTCCAGGGCATAGCGGATGGCCTCCCGGCGGTTCTCGATCACGGTGTACTTGCCGCCGGTGGGCTTGATGCCTTCTTCAATCGCGGCCAGGATCTCCATGGGGTCTTCGGTGCGGGGGTTGTCGCTGGTCAGGATGGAATAGTCCGCCAGACGGCCGCTGATTTCGCCCATCATGGGGCGCTTGCCGTGATCGCGGTCGCCGCCGCAGCCAAACAGGGAAATGACCCGGCCCCGGGCAAATTCCCGCACGGCGACGAGAATATTCTCTAATGCGTCGGGGGAATGGGAATAGTCCAGGATGACCTTGTAGGGCGTATGCGTGTCCAGCACCTCAGCCCGGCCAGGCACGCCCTTGACCTTTTCCAGCGCCGCCGTAATGGTCTCCGGGGCCACGCCCATGATCAGACCCATCGCTGTCGCCGCCAGGGCGTTATAGACGTTGAACATGCCGGTCAGCCGCAGCTTCACGGGCATTTCCGCCACATCGAACAGCTTCATGATAAAGGATACGCCGTCCTCGGTGATCTCGATGTCCCGGGCGAAGATGTCCGCGTTGTTGCAAATGCCGAAGGTGGAGTGGGGCACGGCGATGTCCTTCAAAATCTCCTTGCTGGTGTCGTCGTCCACGTTGATGGCGGCGTTGTTGATCCACTCCGGGCGGAAGAAGGACTTCTTACATTCAAAGTACCGCTCCATCGTGCCGAACAGATCCAGGTGATCCTGGCTTAAATTGGTGTAGCAGCCTGCCTCAAAATGCACGCCCGCCAGGCGGCCCATCTCAATGGCGTGGGCGGATACCTCCATGCTCACCACCGTCACCCCGGCGTCGCGCATCAGGCGCAGCGTGCGGAAAAAGTCGATGGGCTCGGGGGTGGTGAATTCGGATTTCACGTATTCCTGGCCGATCATGTTGCCCGTGGTGCCGATCAGGCCCACCTTGCAGCCCGATTCCTCCATGATGGCCTTGACCAGATAACTGGTGGTGGTCTTGCCCTTGGTGCCAGTGATGCCCAGCAGCTTCATTTCCTTGTCGGGGTGGCCGTAAAACTCTGCCGCCATCAGGCTCATGGCCGCGCGCACGTTTTTCACCTGCACCTGGGGCACGTCCACATCCTCCAGAAAATGCGTCACCACCAGCGCCGCCGCGCCGTTTTCGATCGCCTGCGGAGCGAAGGTGTGCCCGTCGAACCGCATTCCGGGGATGCAGAAATACAGGCCGCTGTCCAGCTTCTTTCGGCTGTCCAGGGCCATGGAGCGGATATCGCAGTCGCCCCGGATGCTCAATACTTCTGTTTCTGCGGCTTTTGCTAATTGTGACAGCAGCATGTTTCTTTTCACTCCGTTCTGTGTAAAGGCAGTAGGCATTAGGCAGTAGGCATTAGGCAGTAGTGATATTGCCCCCCGCTGTTATCCCGAGCGAAGGTGAGCGGGATAGCATCCGCTGAAAGCGGACTGAGGACGAGCAATCCTTGGATTGCCGTCCGAAACCCGCGCTTTACGCGATAGCGTAAAACGTGGGGCGTAACAGCGAACCGAAGCCGAGGGACCTGAGAGAAAGGCATTCCATCAAGAAACATGATTTCCGACTTCAAGGTCCCTCCGCTCCGCTTCGGTCGGGATGACAAATGAATGCGCTGGCATTCAATTTTCTACTGCCTTTTGCCTTATAACTAAGGCAGCTCAAAAATTACTTTCACCCTGCTCCCCGGCGGGGCGAAGGTGTTGGCGGCGGGCTCCTGACGGATAGCCAGGCCGCTGCCGGCGATCTCCATTTCAAAGCCCCGGGCGCGCAATTGCCGTCCCGCTTCTACCATGGACAGGCCCTTCACACTTGGGACAGACACCAAATCCATGGGCTGCAGAGGCGTCTGCTCGAAGGTATAGAGCATCACCTTGGCCCCGGCGGGCAGCTTCGCGCCTGCGGCGGGGGCCTGGTCACTGACGGCCGGACTGAGACCGTCGGTTTCATACAGCAGCATCGCGTCAGACAGGGCCTTCCGCGCCTCGGCCACCGTCAATCCGCGCACGTCCGGCACGGTGACGGCGGGCGGTTCGGTGGCGTCGGGGTCGGCCTTGCGCACGCCCAGATAGTTCAGCACCTCGGCCATGATCTGGCTGGCGAAGGGGGCGGCGGTGGTGCTGCCGTAATCGACGGGCACCTTCGCTTCGTTCACCGTCACCAGCACGGCAAAGCGGGGCTGGTCGATGGGGGCGAAGCCCAAAAAGGAACCGATATGCACGTTGCTGACCACCCGCCCGTCCTTGTACACCTGGGCGGTGCCGGTCTTGCCGCCGATGCGGTAGCCGGGCACGGCGGCGTTTTTGCCTCCGCCGTTTTCCACCACGTTTTCCAGCAGCGTGCGCATGACCTCGCTGGTCTCGGGTTTGATGGGATTGGCCACGACGGTGGGGGAGACGCGGTCTACCGTGTTCCCCTGAGCGTCCAGCACTTCCCGGACGATGTAGGGCTTCATCAGCCTGCCGCCGTTGACGACGCTGCATGCGGCGGTGATCATTTGCAGCGGCGTCACCGCCACGCTCTGGCCGAAGCCGATGCGGGCCAAATCGACGTTTTTCACATACTTGGGGTTGATCAGGATGCCCGCGCTTTCGCCCGGCAGGTCGACCCCGGTTTTTACCCCCAGGCCAAAGGCCCGCAGGTATTTATAGAAGGTCTCCGTGCCCATCCTGAGGGCCAGCGTCACGAACGCGGGGTTGCAGCTGTTGGCCAGCGCTGTGGGCAGGTCCTGGTTTCCGTGGCTGTTTTTCCAGCAGCGGATGCGGTCGCCGTCCACGGTGATGGCGCCGGTGCAGGTGAAGCGGTCGGTAAGGGACGCCGCGCCGCTGTCCAGGGCGGCGGAGCAGGTAAGCATTTTGAAGGTGGAGCCGGGCTCGTACACGTCGCTGACCACGGTGATGCGCATCAGCTCCCGCAGCGTTTCGATGTCGTTTCGCGGCGGGTCGTTGGGGTCGTAGTCGGGCTTCATGCAGAGGGCCAAAATGGCCCCGGTGTTTACGTCCATCACGATACACTGCACGGACACCGCGTCATTGACCTGGATGCATTCCCGCATGGCCCGTTCCACCACGCCCTGGATGGCGCTGTCCACGGTGAGCCGCAGGGTATAGCCCGGCTGGGGAGCCACGTAGGCCGTTTTTCCGTCGGGCAGCAGGCGCGACCGGGCGTCCACCTCCGTGCGAAGGGAGCCGGCCTTCCCGCGCAGCAGCGTTTCATACAGGCTTTCCAGCCCGCTCTGGCCCGCGGAGTCCACGTTGGTCAGGCCCAAAACCTGGCTCAGCAGTTCCCCCTTAGGATACACCCTTTTGGTGTCTTCGTCAAATGAAATTCCCCGCAGCAGAGCATTCATTTCTTGACTATCTGTCCGCAGGGAACGAATGGTATCAATTATGTCCCGGCTGACCTGCCGCTTTAAGATCACGGAGGCCAGCTTTTTATTTTGCAGTTTTGCTTCCATCGCCTCGGGGTCGGCGTCCAGGATGGGAGAGAGCACCTTTGACAATGCCGCTTCATCCTTCACCTGCTGGGGGTTCGCCGTCACGATATACGCCGTGGTGGACAGGGCCAGCACGTCGCCCCGGGTATCTTCTATCCTGCCCCGCTGAGCCGTCACCACGCCTTCCCGCGTCCATTGCCGCACGCCCCGGGCGGTGAGCGCTTCGGTGTCTCTGATGGTCAGGAAGCCGATTCGTATTCCGACCAGCGCGAACAGCATTGTCAGCGCCGTGAGCATCGTCAGTAACCGTTTCCGGGTCACAAGTCCTGCTCGCATTGCGTTCCTTTCCGCTGGCAGTCAGACCGGGGATCATCAGGTTATCTGCTGCCGGTTTTCATGGTGCTGACCGTCGCGGCGGGCACTTCGCCGAAGGGGCGGGTGTCAGGAGCATGGACAGCTTTGGTTTCGGCATCCGCCGCGTCCTCCATAAACAGCTTGTGCGTCGCGGCAAAGCCGATCCGCGCCATATCGCGGGCTTCCGCCACCTCCAGCGCCAGGGCGGCATTGCTCAGCTGTGTTTTTTGAATAGCCTCCTCCATGGCGGTAATGTCCTTGGCGATGGCGGCTTTGCGGACGGTGCGGCTGAGCGTCATCGCCCCGAAGATCACAAACAGCAGGCACAGAAAAATGAGCGCGCTGTTCAGGGAGATGGTGATGGGCATTCGCCTGCGTTCCGTGACGGTTTCGGCATAGAATGGCTTTTGCGCCGCATCGTATAAGCATGCCCCGGCCTCTGAATCCGGCAAGCGCACATTGCTGCGCACGTTCATGCGCATGGAGGGCGTGCCCTGTACCCCCGCGGTCACATACTGGCCATTCCTGCTCTTATACATCATTGTATCCCCCTGTCAGGATATTTAGAACGATTGCTTGACAAGAAACCGATGAGGAGATAGAAGCGTTCGGCTTCTTGTGCTTTTTTCAATTTTTCGGCTGCTGATTCTGGGTCACGGAACGAATTTGGACGTTTTATCACTTTGAAAGCGTTACTCTTCCCCCATCAGCTCCGTCAGCGCGGCCAGCGGGTCGGGATACGCTTCGTCGAAGGCACGGTCCTGATCCTGGCCCTTGGCGGCGGGAATGATTGCGATATGGTCAAATACGCCGATGACCTCCACATCCCGCGCGTCCTCCAGCCGCCAGGCACGGATGCGCTGCGGCAGCAGCAGTCGGCCCTGGGCGTCGGATTCGCAGTCGGTATAGCTGTAGCGGGTAAACTGCGTCAAAAATTTCTGGGCGACGGGTTTACGCTTTACCAGGTTGGCCAGCATGTCCCGCCGGTCGATCCAGGCCGCGATCGGGTAAAGCGCTACAGCCTGGAAATCCGGTGAAGGCGCTACGGCAAACCGGCTGCCCAGCGCTTCGCGGAAGGCGGCGGGAATGATCATGCGGCCCTTGGCGTCAATGGAGTGGGGATAGGACCCTGTGAATCCTAAGAATGCCGGTTTATCAGGCGGTGAACCCTTACCATCGGTGCTGTCCATGGCTTGCTGCGCAGCGCGGTTCCCGCTGTCCGCAGCGGTTTTTTCGCGCATAAATTCATCGTCTGCCATTGGATCACCACCTTTAACCGCCACATATTCACCACTTTCGTGACCTCATCACCAATTTTAGGCACTTTTTACCGCTTTGTCAAGGTCAGTTTCATTTCTGATTTTTCTCTTTGGGAAATACTTTTGTCACAATTTTGTTTTTGATTTGTCATATATATATTATCTTGACATTTAAATTTATCATTTATAGGGGAACGGGCTTTCCTATTTTTTGAAAATAAGGCAGTATGACCAATAATTAATAGCCTATATAGGTAAAAATAAATAAATATTTATTGATTTTCTGTGTCAACCTTTTGGGGATCACGTAACAAAAAATTCATAATTTTTCTGTGAATCCAGGATGCGCTCTGATTCGCCACTTTGTAGGAGAGAAAAGGCCAAAAACAAAAAAACAGCGGCATTTTCAGCCGCTGAATGGGAATGAATTGCCTTATTCGGTTGTTATCGTGGGACAGCGCTCCACTTTTTCGTCCGGCAGGCGGAAAAGCTGAAATTGGAGGCCATCGCAGGAAACGCAGTGGTAGCGAATCCCGTGGCAGAGCCCGTTCACTGCGCTGCGCAGGGAGGGGCCATGCAGATGACCGTACACCACGTCGTCCACCGGGTAGCGCGAAAGTAGCTCAGACAGGGGCGTTTCCGCTCCGTTTTCACCCAGGGGAGGATAATGGCACATCACCACCAGACGGTCAGCGCCGAGCTTCAGGGCCCGGTCGAGGGACATTTCCATCCGCTGCAGCTCCCGGCGATAGATCTTTTCATCCTCCGGCGTCGTACTGCCGCCCGGCAGCGTCCAGCCGCGGGTGCCGCAGACCGCTGTGCTGCCCAGCCGTATCGCGTCGTTCTGGATGGCAAACATGCCCTTGGGCAGCACATCCCGCAGGCGGGAAATGCCGCTCCACCAATAGTCGTGGTTGCCCCGAAGCAGAACCTTTGTCCCCGGCAGTCTGCCAATGGATTCCAGGTCGGGCAGCGCGTCGTTCAGCTGCATCGCCCAGCTGATGTCGCCGGGAATGAGCACCGTGTCCTCGTCCCGCACGCGGGAAATCCAATCCTGACAGATGCGTTCAAAATGGCCCGACCAGTGTTCGCCGAACACGTTCATGGGCTTGTTGTCGCCGCCCGGCAGATGCAGATCGCCAATCGCGTAGATAGCCACTTATTCCTCGTCTTCCAGGTCGTCGTCCTCGTCGGCCTCTTCCTCTTCCAGCTCCTCCAGAGACATCTCGTTTTCAATCTCGTTGTATTCCCGGTCATGAATGTCCTCGGGGAGATCGGGGATGATTTCGTCCATGGCGCTCACAGGGTCAATGCCGCCCAGGCTGGTTTCGTCCACAGGGGTTTCGGCTTCTTCCGTGTCCCGATCGTCATCGGCGTTCATTTCCTTGAGACAGAACAGGCAAACATCCTTTCCGGGCAGGGCGGGATGCTCGTTGCACACGGTGCAGAGCTCCACTTCCTCGTGCTGAGGTTCGCCTTTCATTTCCCGCTTGCAGATCTTGCAGTAGCCCTCCTCGGGGGTGATGTAATTCAGCTCACAGCGCGGGCATTTAATCAGATGCATAATTGTTACCTCCCAGTGAAGAATATGTTTACCATTAATTACATGTATCAAAATGCTGTTAATTGCTTGTTTTTCTGCCGTTTATGTATTATTATACTAAAGAACATAAGCTCTGAAACACACAAGGAGGGTAAACACGAAAATGAAACGGTTCATCCCTTGCCTATTGGCCCTCATGATGATTCTGTCCTCCCTGCCCGCCGCACTGTCCGAGGAGTTTGAATCCCTGCAGCAGCTATTGGAGTCTTTTGCTTATGGTTCGGGCGAGGAGCTTTCCTTTGATGCCATCGCTGCCGCTCTGCCCGAAGCCGCAGAGCCCGGCGCGGTTGTGTCCCACGCCTGGGATGGCGCGGACGGCGCCACGTATACGTTCGTTTACTATTCAGGCGTACCCGCTCCGGAAGCTTCTTTTCGGCAGCCCGCGGACGACGCCTTGACGGCCGAAGAGCTGCTGCAAATGGTGGACTGGGTGGAAGACCAGCTCAGGACAGAAGCGTTGGAAAGCGATGAAACCGTGATCATCATGGACCCCGCCGTGTATCAGACGGCGCTTCCGCTTCCGGCTCCAACGGCTGACCCCGCCGTATATCAGACGGCGCTTCCGCTTCTGGCTCCGACGGCTGACCCCGCCGTGTTCTATACAGCCCAGCCGGCGCCGACGCCCACCGCGGCGCCCGTCGTCTCTGTGACCGCATGCCCGACCGCTTTACCGACGCCTTTCCCCGCCCAGGGGAATCAGCCCGTCAGGAACGCGACGCCGCGGCCTGCCGCTCAGGCGACGAAAACGCCTATCGCAAGCACGGGTGATTATACTACATTTGATTCCACTATGCAAGAGCAAAAGCTGCTGAATTTGCTGAATGAGGACCGCGCGAAGAACGGCCTGCCGCCCCTGACCCTCGATCCCGAGCTTTCACGCCTCGCTCAGCTCAAATCCAGCGACATGAACAGCAACCATTACTTTGCGCATGAGTCCCCCACCTACGGCAACGCGAGCCAGATGCTCAGCGCTTTTGGGTATGATTATCAGGGTGTTGGCGAAAACATCGCTCACCATGCCAACGTGGAAAAAGCCGAGGCCGCTTTCATGAGCAGCGACGGCCACCGCAGCAATATCCTCGGCAGCCAGTGGGATAAGGTCGGTATTGGCATCGCCTATGATGCCAATGGCAACGTGTACGTTACCCAGCTGTTCGCGCGGTAAACACTTTTACTGCTTCTCTTTTAGAATCTTATACTGTTATGTAGTGCCCATTTGTCAAGAGGGAAAATGAGCAGACAATAAAAGAGCCAGGAGAGGTTCACGGCAATGACCAGTCTGTTATACGCGGAT
>CADCJO010000045.1 GCA_902801765.1 uncultured Eubacteriales bacterium | reverse complement strand
AGTAATATCGCCAGGTGTGGGTCCAGGGTCCTCAGGACCCTGGTTGGGGCCTGGGGCGAACAGCCCCAGCGGTTCCCTTAGTGAATTAAAGTGCCCTTTAACTTTCAACTGAACAGTTACGTTTTCTTTTTTATTATATTCAATATGAAACCAACCAAAAGCCTTTCCCTGCGAGGGGAAGGCTTTTGCAGATGATAAAAAACCAGCATGCATTTCAGCAGAAAAGCATGCTGGTCAATGATGCACTTTAGTGGGAATTACTTCTTGCCGCGAGGAGCGCTCCAATCGTAATTCTTCAGGGAAATGCTCAGGTGGCGGGGCAGGCCCTCAACCATCATGGGCTGATAGTGGCCCTGAATCAAAGGACGCACATAGTCCAGGAATTCTTCGGTCACGTAGTTGCCTTCCTTATTGATCCACTTGCGCGGAACGACCTTTTCGCCGTTGGCGATGCGGTGCACGTCGTACACGCCGGTAGCGCTCTGGTAAGGATCGTCGGACACGCGGTCAATCACGACCATGACGCCGGAGGAACCTTCGTCAGCGGCCTTGACGGTGGCGCCGCCCACGTTGAAGGCTTCGTCCACGTCGATCTTGCTGGCCAGGTGCGCCGCGGCGCGCTGCAGAGTGGAAAGCTCCACGGCGCGGGTCTTGCAGCCCAGCTCGTTCTTGACCACCTGGGCCAGGTAGGAAGCGGTGCCGCTCATCTGGATGTGGCCGAACGCGTCCTTGGTGGCGTTATCCGTGGCGTATTCGCACACGTACTTGCCTTCGGCGGTCTTGATGCCTTCGGACACCACAGCCACGACCACGTCCTTCTTTTCCAGCAGCTTGCGCACTTCATCCACAAAGCCTTCGATGCTGAAGGGCAGCTCGGGCAGATAGATCAGATCGGGGCCTTCGCAGTCCTCGCTGCGGGACAGAGCGGCGGCGCCGGTCAGCCAGCCCGCGTTGCGGCCCATGATTTCCACGATGTTCACGTTCTTCTTCTTGTAGGAGAAGCCCATGGCGTCGCAGATGATTTCCTTGGTGGAGGTTGCAATGTACTTGGCCGCGCTGCCGAAGCCGGGGGTATGGTCGGTGATGGCCAGGTCGTTATCGATGGTCTTGGGGCAGCCGACGAACTTCTGCTTCGCGCCGGTCAGCAGGGAATAGTCGAACAGCTTGCGGATGGTGTCCATGGAGTCGTTGCCGCCGATATAGATGAACACTTCGATGTCCAGTTTGTCCAACAGCTCGAAAATACGCTCGTAAATCGCTTTGTCCTCATGGATTTCGGGCAGCTTGTAGCGGCAGGTGCCCAGGAAAGCGGAGGGCGTGCGCTTGAGCAGCTCCAGATCCAGTTCGTTCTTGATATGTTCGGACAGATCGACATACTGCTCGTCCATAAAGCCCTGGATGCCATAGCGCATACCATAGACCTTGCTGTAGCCGCGTTCTTTGGCTGTCTTGAACACGCCCGCGAGGCTGGCGTTGATGACGGCCGTGGGGCCGCCGGACTGACCGACAAGTACGTTACCCTTCATGATGTTGCCTCATTTCTTTTTTCTTATATATCCATTGATCACCGGAAGATGAACAATGCATTGACTTCTGTACGGCAAACCGTTGCCGGGCGGGACCGGCAGACGGCCCTCGTCAAATAAACCGAACCTTTGACATTATACTACCGCGTTTTCGGCTTGTCAACCGGATTATCCCAGGTTTTGTCAAGCTGGAGCTGTACTTTCGCGGTATGTATAAATCGTTTTTCGCCTTCCCATACTAAAGGAAAACCATCGGGAGGGAATGCCATGCGGACGGATACGGACTGGGAACCGGCCAAGCCCGGCGTCATCACGGAGGACTATCGGGAAAGCCTTCTCCT
Organism: uncultured Eubacteriales bacterium; assembly: GCA_902801765.1. Taxonomy (GTDB): domain Bacteria; phylum Bacillota; class Clostridia; order Christensenellales; family Aristaeellaceae; genus RUG563. Next base: position 31,607 of record CADCJO010000045.1, on the reverse strand, counting down.
GATCCGGCAGGCGGCCCGCGTAGAAAACAGCGAGGATGTAACGCTGCGGGAGTTCACGGTGCTGGGGCATCCCGCCGCGCTGCTGTATGTGGATGGGCTGACGGACAGCGAAAACGTGCAGCGCTTTTTTCTGGAACCGCTGCTGCGGGCCGGGCCGGTTCCGGCCGATGAAGCGCTGCGTGATTATTTGATGAACACCGTGCTGCCGCTGGCTTCCGTCTCCCCCACGTTCCAATTGTCCACCGTGCTTTCCCGGGTGTTCAGCGGCGACGCGGCGCTGATTGTGGACACCATGCCCGGCGCGCTGATCGCGGACATGAAGGGGTTTGTCAGGCGCGGCATCGCCGAGCCGGTGAACGAATCCGTGGTTGCCGGGCCGCATGAAGGCTTCACAGAATCCCTGCGGGACAACACCGTGCTCATCCGCCGCCTGATGCGCACGCCCGCGCTGATCTGCGAAGCGGCGACAGTGGGAACCAAAATTCCTTCCCGGCTGTGCCTGCTGTACCTGGACGGCATCGCGCGGCAGGAAAACGTGGAGGAAGTCAAGCGGCGGCTGGCGGGCTGTAACGTGGATTACGTTTCCAGCATCGGGATGCTGGAACAACTGATCGAGGACGACCCCGCCGCCCTTCTGCCGCAAATTGCCTGTACCGAACGGCCTGACCGGGCGGTGAGCTTCCTGTCGGAAGGCCAGATCGTGATCCTGATGGAAAACGCGCCTGCCGCGCTGGCGTTGCCAGTGGGCTTTCTGCACCTGTTTCACGCCCCGGATGACACCGCCATGCGCTGGCAGTACGGCACGTTTCTGCGGCTTCTTCGACTGTGCGGGATGATGATTTCCCTGCTGCTGCCCGGGCTGTTCATCGCGCTGACGGTGTACCATCCGGAGGGATTGAGCCTGTCGCTCATGACCTCGGTGGTGGAAAGCCAGGCGAAGGTGCCCTTGTCGCTGTTTCCGTCCATGCTGATCATGGCGCTCATTTTCAGCCTCATCAACGAGGCGGGCACCCGGGTGCCCGGCGCGCTGGGAGCCAGCCTCTCCATCGTGGGCGGGCTGATCCTGGGCCAGGCCGTGGTGGAAGCGGAGCTGTTCAGCCCGCTCATCTTAATCGTGGTGGCCCTCAGCGGCCTGGGCAGCTATGCCGCGCCGACCTTCCCGCTGACCCTGGCTCTGCGCATCGGGCAGCTGATTCTGCTGTTGGCGGCGGGCTTCGGCGGGTATCCCGGCATGGCGCTGGCGCTGTTCTGCCTGCTGCTGCGAGCATTTGGCGTTACCAGCCTGCATATGCCTTACTTTTCCCCCATGGCCCCCAAGCGCCCTGCCAATCCCGACCACGTCCTGCGCCTGCCCATCTGGCGGCAGCGGCTGCGGGGAGCGGTTGCCAATCCGTTCCACATGAACCGCGCACGGGGCCGGATGCGGGCCTGGGACGAGCCCAGCAAGAAGACGCCATGACGGGACAGACGACGACCGATGTATACAGCACACCCCAGATGAAAGCCCAGCGGTGGCAGGCATTGGCGGAGGATCGCTGCGCCTTGAGCGGCATTTCTGTGTACACGCAAATCTTCATCGGCATGGCGCTGTACCTGTATGGGCATGTGAGCACGCCGGGTTATCTGTCCATCCTGCTGACGATTCCCTTTGCTTTCTTGCTTTTATTTCTGGCCCGAAGAACAGCACAAAACGCGGACGGACAAAACGGCGTGATCGCCTATGCGGCGGGGAAACGCGGAACGAAGTTTGTTCTGTTCCTGTTTCTGCTGCTGCACCTGATGAACGCACAGTTGATTTTTGTTTCCCTGTTCGCCATGCTGCTGGACGACATGCCGGAGCACAGCCTGTGGAAAATGGCGCTGCTGATCGCCCCCGTGCTGGCCTGGGCCAACAGCGGCAGGCAGGAGGACGCCCTCGTCCGGCTGTCGCGGTTCCTGAAATGGATCATCTTCCTTCTGCTGCTCTCCGCGTTTCTGGGCGCCGCGCCTCATGGCCGGGCCGCGCACTTTTTCCCCGTTTTGGGGTATGGCTGGAAGAGCATCGTCCATGGCGCGCTGTGGATGTGCGGCGCGGTGTCGGGCTGCGCCTGGCCGCTGCTGATGCCGCAGAATCAGCAGACCCTTTCCCCCATGCTGGCAGGCAAACGCAAAACGGTTATTCCCACCCTGCTGTCGATCATTGCCGGATGCGCCACCATGGCGGTCAGCGTGTGGCTGATGCCGTTTTATGCCATGGCGCGGGCGGAAACCCTGGGCTGGCGGCTGATGCTGGTGGCCAACATGACGCCCTCCATCCCCGCCTGGAGCACGGAAACGGTGGGCATTCTGCTGCTTTTTTTCCTGTCCCTCAGCCACAGCGCCAGCCAGGCGTCGGCCCTGGCCGCGCGGATGGCGGGGAAACGCGCCGCAGCCGGCTGGGTGACGCTGCTTTTGCTGCTGGCGCTCGTTCCCTGCGCCGTCATGCAGGACGCGGCGATGCAGGAAGCGCTGATGCATCTGGCGTTTTGGCGCGGGCCGGTCACGCTCCTTCTGCTGCTGGGGCTGTATGGCTCCAGCGCGATCAGGAAAAAGAAACAGCATAAAGAAAAGGAGCAAACACCGTGAAACGATTGCTTCTGCTTTTTCTGCTTTGCCTGCTCCTGCTGACGGGCTGCGCGCCGCGGCAGCTGGAAGAAGATCTGCTGGTGATCGTGCTAACGGTGGATAGGCTGGAAACGGGCGACGTGACCGTGTCCGTGAAAGCACCGCGAAATGCCTCCGGAGAGAGCGCGGACGACAAGTATCTGACCGTGGAGGCGACGGGCTGTTCCTTTTCCGACGCCATCACCATGCTGAATGCCGCTACACCCAGGCCGTTAAACTTTTCCCAGGTGCGGGAAGTGATCATCGGGGAGAACGCGGCGAAGCAGGAGGACTTCGCCCGGCTGCTCCAGCAGATCGACGCCCTGCCCCGGTTCCGCTGTTCAGCGGCGGTCATCGTGACCAAGGGCGAAGCCAAAGCCTTCTCCAAGGCGCAGAAGCCGTATCTGGGCACCCGCCTGAGCCGCTACACCGAAACAACGCTCAGCAATTACGCGGGCAAAGGCTTCACCCCGAAAACCACCCTCTGCGACGGGGTGCGGGATTTAGGCTATGGTTTCTGCGATCCGCTGTTCATTTTAGGCGCGGTGAACGATTTTTCCGAATCTGTCCCCGACACCCACGAAAAGACGCTGGACAACGAAGCGGGGGCTTTGCCCCGTAAAAGCGCGGAAAGTGTAGAGGTATTCGGCGCGGCGGCCACCGACGGCGTGCGGGTGTCCGGCTATCTGACCGGCTATGAAATGGCGCTGCTGCACTTGATGGAGGGCCATGTGGAAGCGCTGTCCCTCCGCGACCCACACGGAAACGCCGTCCGCGTAACGGCGCTGCGTCCCACGGAAGTCCGGGTGGATGTGCGGCGAACTCCCATCCGCCTGTCCGTGCGGGTGTTCTGTGAAGGGCAGCACACCCCCGGTTTCACGCCTGACGCGGAATACCTCAAAGATCTAATTCAAAAGGACATATCTGATCTGATTTCCCATATGCAAAGCCTGCGCTGCGACGGCTTCGGCTTCGGCCGGGTGGCCGTGCGGCAGTTTCTGACCATCCAGGACTGGGAACAGCTGCATTGGCGCGACGCTTACTGTCAGGCGGAAACGGACGTGAAAGTGCTTCTGACCCTCAGGGAAAACTAAAGATTGCCGCTGCCGCCCCGTATCCAGGCAAACCCAGCAGGGACACCGCCGTCAGGTTAAACAGGTTCACCCCCGCCCCGCCGATGGCCCCGCTGAATAACAGCAGCGCCGCCGCCCAAAACACCCGCCGCGTCCAGCGGTACAAACGACTTTTCGGCTCATACGAAAGAGAAAAAACAATCAAAGCCGCCGCAATCGCCGCCGTCAGCCCCAGCACCATCCAATGCGCTTCATTCATGCGCCCACCTCCTGTCAGGAAGGTATGCGCAAACATTGACAAACATACCCGCCCGGGTGTACAATGACAATGTATTTTTTCCATATTATTGGAGGTAAGGACCATGGGAATCATTCCTTCCCGGAACCTGGAGGATCAGCGCCGTGAAAAGGACGGCATCGCATATTTTGACCGCGGCACCGTAACCGGCAAGAATGGCCGGAAATATGACCGTTTCGCCATCCAAACCCACTTCGTCCAGCGCGGCGAAAGCCAGAAGGAGCTGGTGGAAAAGTATGTGCGGCCCTTGTACCAGGAGGGCGACGTGCTGTCCTTCGGCGCAAAGGTCATGTGCATGTGCGTGGAATCCGTCAAGACCCGCGATGAGGTGAAGCCCGGCTTCTGGGCCAACTTCCTGTGGCGCTTCGCCGGCATTAACCACACCGGCGTGGGCATGCACGAGCCCTACAAGCTGCAATTGGTCATCGACATCTGCGGCCTGCCCCGGGTGCTCCTGGCCGTGTTCTGCTCCGCGGTTACGAAGCCCTTCGGCATCCACGGCGTGTTCTACAAGGTCTGCGGCAAGGGCGTCGGTGGCATCGACGGCTTCTATTTCCGTTCCAGCTTTGACGTATACAAGGAAATGGCGCTTATTAACCCCGACAACCCGGTAGAGCTGTGCGACGAGCTTTACAAGCAGACCGGCATCCCCGTCGTCCTCATGGACGCCAACGACCTCCAGCGCGACCAGCTGGGTAAATCCCACGGCTTCCCCCTCACCGACGAGGAGATTCAGGACGCTATGCAGGACAACCCTTCCGGCCAGGGCGACGAACTGACGCCCCTCATCCTGATCCGGCCGTTGAAGTAACGAAGTTTTGTGGGGGAAACCGCTCTTTGGAGGCCAAAGAGCGGTTTCCCCTTCCGCATCCTCAATCGTCGCAACTCCGCACTGCGGAGATTGCTCGTTTCGGATGATCTCACCATTGATGATATCCCCGCCAAAGGGCGGTCATCAATGGTTCGTCCCCTTTCCGAGAAAGCCATAAGAGGTTGTATTATGTTTAAACGTATCTTTCTTTGCCTGCTCTGCCTGTGCCTCCTCCCCTCCTGCTTCGCCGAAGCAGTCCCCGAATCCATGGGTCTGGACTGGCAGGAAAACGACCCCTGGCCCCACGCTATCCGAAACGGCAGCCGGGACGAGCGCCGCGTGGCCGTCACGATGGACGACTGCTACGAATTTGAGTACGTGCAAAAAGCCTGGGAGCTGATCACTTCCTACGGCGGCAGCATCACTTTTTATCCCGTGGGTGAACTGCTGAAGGAAGAAAAGCTCAAAGGCGGCGACAAGGAGCTGTGGCAGGCGATCGCCGCCTCCTCCAGCGAAATCGGCACCCACACCCATCACCACAACCGCATGACCAAGGAAACCCAGTTCAATCAAATCCTGTACAGCAAATATCCCCAGCACGTGCTGGACCATCTGCTGGGCTACCACTACCCCATCCGCACCCTCCGCCCGCCCTTCGGCAGTCACGACGCCGTGTTCCAGAAGCAGCTGGAAAAGGTGGGCTATCACCACGTCATCCTCTGGGATGTGGATTCCACCGACGCGGACGAAGTGAAAAAGAACGTGCAGAACGGCAGCATCATCCTGTTCCACGCCCGGAAAGCGGACTGGAACTGTCTGCAGAAGGTGATTCCCTGGCTGGCGGAGCAGGGTTATGAAATGGTCACCATCAGCGAACTGCTGAACCTGCCGCCCCTGGAACCGGTGGACGAGCTGTTCGATTGGAGCGTCCGCAAGACGGAATACCTGAACAAATAATCAATCGGGGGGGCGACGCCCCCTCCTCTCATCGCACCGCGCGTACCGTTCGGTACGCGGCGCGTTCGATACAAGCAGACTGAAAGGCTCATACGCTTCGGACAGAGCATAGATTCCGGCGCGTATGAGCCTTTCGTTTGATATGTTTTTTTCACGGCTGTGGTCTCTGCCATGAACCAGCAGGCTTTCCGGCAGTTGGCTGGCTTTCAGCAGAGATTTCTGGTGTGTGTAAAGAAGAACCTTTCTTTGCCTTACTGAACGCAAATCCCGGAAGCTTTCAGTCTTTGGCGGGTTCACCTTGGCGATGTGGGTTTCTTCCGATTCACCTGCAATTTCACGCCGCAGGGATCAATTCAGCGTTCCGTTTCTTCCAGGCCGGCCAAACGCATGATCTCGCCCCGCAGGTAACGGCACAGCCTGTCTTTTTCCTCATTGACGGGGGCCTCAGCGTCGTAGCGGGTTGGGGTGCCATAGGTGATCAGCCGTTTTTTCTTGTCGGCGTACATGGGCACAAACAGAGGGCAGTCGCCAGTCTTGTTGGCGTACATCTGGCCGATCATGGTAAAGCCGGTGAAGAATTCGCTCACGCCCTCCTGGACATAGCGATGGTCGGGGGAGGTTTCCGCGTTTTCCGGAAACACCAGAATATTGTCTCCCGCCTGCATGGTGGCGATGGTTTCGCGGAAGGTCTGCATCAGCTTATGGGGATTGTCGTGGTAAACCGCGATGCTGCCCTCGGACCGCAGCAGCCAGACGAGGGCCGGCGCGCCGATACGGTCCATCAGCCATTGAAGCAGCCTGCGTCCGACGCCCTTCACGCCTTGGAAAGCGCCGTTCATTGTACGCTTGGACACCATGCTTTTGTCCAGCATTTCATAGGCTGACCAGGGACGGAAAGGAAAGGGAGAAAACAGCGTGCATACCACCGGGCCCAGAATTTCACCGTGGTTGCACACGAACACACAGGGAATATCCTCGTCCAGGCGTAAGTTTTCCGCGCCTCGAACCCGGTGGAAGAAGAATGGACGCAGCACAAATTCCACCAGCCGAATGCCGTAATTTTTGATGCTTTTTTGAATCACCACCGGCTCCAGCTGGCGGCGCATCGGTTTGTTTTCAATGCCTTGCTCCTGGAACGCAATGCAGCGGCGCAGCTTGCGCAGGTGCAGCAGCCGCAGCGGGAAAAGCAGCGCGAACACAAGCGCCGCGATGGTCAGGGCCAGGGCGGGCAGGGCGATACAGACGGTAAGCACGGCAGGAAAAAGAACCGCCAGCGCCAGTGCCGCCAGGCCGATGATCCCGCCCACCAGCGCGGAAAAACGGAGGTCGGTTTCCAAAAAGGCATTCATGTTTTCGGGCGTATGGCCCAGGGCGAACGCTGCCGCTCGGCGCATATCCTCGCTCAATCCCGCCAGGGCGTGGCAGCTGCCCGCCGCGCCGAGGAAGCACAGCGCCAGCGCCGCCGCGCTGACAAAGGGATGCTCTGGATACAGCATGCACAGAAACAGACCGGCCAGCCAGATGAGCAGTCCCAGCATGATGATTTTATTAGGGTCGGGTTCCCGCTTCCTGGACCGATTCAGGAATGTGACAGTGAGCCAGGGCACCGCGACAGCGCACAGCAGCGCCACGGCCATGCACGCAAGCGGCGCGCCAATGGCCAGGGCGACGCAGACGCAGCCCACCGCCTGCACCGCCTGCACGGCGGCGGAAGCGGCCAGCGCCATCCTGCGGAAGATCACGCAGGCGTGAACGCCACGCAGGGCTTTCCGGTCTGCCCGGTCTTGCTCCGTGACGGCAGTCAAGCGGCAGCGCTTCCGTTTCAGCGGGAAGCACTCCGGAAGGCCGCTCACCGCCCAGCAGCCCAGCAGCGCCCAGCGCTTGGCATGGGACAGGGGGCTGAACCAGATGAGCGGCGCGCCCAGGCAAAAGAAAACGGCCTGAATACCAAGGATGAACAAAGCCTTTCGGGTTTTGTGCCCGTCCGTATCCTGCGTGCGTTCAACTGCCAGGCGGGTGAGCGCGCTCCTGGCCGCGGCGCACAGCGCGATCCCTGCCACGGGCAGAAAACCGTCGGCTTTCACATGCTCGGAAAAAGCCGTGATGAGGGAGAGCACCCAGCCGGCAATCACCGCCGCCAGCGAGGCCCCCGCTCCTTTTAAAGCCTTGGACATTTCGGCTGCCCGGGCGGGCCGTATCAGCGCGGCAAGCCGCAACGTTCCCTGCGCCGCCAGATACAGCCCGCCGCCCACCAGCGGCAGCGGCAGCAGCGCGCCGGAAACGAGCATGCATACCAACAAAGAACAAAATGAACCGATTGTTATGAAGCTGCTGAGTGTGATTTTTCCGCTTTCTTCCTTCTGCACGCAGCCAGCCTCCTTTCGTAATCAAACCGGGGCAATGGATGGAGGAACATTCCTGTCTATTGTACCGCTGTTTTCCCAAAATCGCAAGGGAGAGGCATATGCGTTTTCTCCATTTGTAGCAAAAGCTGTTTCCGTTCGACGCCCCCCGCGTAGCCGGTCAGGCTGCCGTCCGTGCCGATTACCCGATGGCAGGGCACGATCAGGGAAATGGGATTGCGCCCCACAGCGCCGCCCACAGCCCGGGCGGAACCGTGCCAGAGCTTGCCGTACCAGCCGGTTTTCCGTGCCAATTCGCCGTAGGTGACGGTTTCCCCGTACGGGATGGCTAAAAGACAATTCCACACGGCCAGCCGGAACGGAGTGGCGGACAGATGCAGCTTGGGGGTAAAGTCCGGCGCTTGGCCGCTGAAATAGATGCCCAGCCAGCGTTCCGTTTCCTCAAAGATGGGAAGCGGCCTGGTTTCATGTGCGGCGGAAAGGGTGGAACCGAAATACTTTTGCCCGTCAAACCACAGCCCCGTCAGCGCTTCACCGTTGCTGGCCAGGGTGATGCCGCCCAGAGGGGAGGAAACGCGCCAGGTATAATCCATTGAAGGCACCTCGCTTTTGTTTTTGTTCAGCTGTAACTGTTCAGTTGATACTGTAATGCAGGGACGAGGGAGAACCCCTCCGTCGCTTCGCGCCACCTCCCCTCATAGGGGAGGCTTAGATTGGCTCCCCTATCAGGGGAGCTGTCGGCAAAGCCGACTGAGGGGTTTCATTCATACTTCCTTATGGATGAAAGTATCCTGTAATGATCTTGCGGCTGAACAGCTATGTTCAGTTTTCACTATACACGATTTTGCAGGATTTTGAAAGAGATTTTTTATTTCATTCTTGATTTTTGTGTGATATAATCACCAAGGGTATGAAGCAAAAAGAATCCCTCCGGCTGGAAGGATTCTTTCAGATCATGGATGGTTCAGATCGTGCCGCGCATCTGCTGATACTTCTGCTTGGCGGTCTGGATGTCCTGCTGCTGGGCAGGCTTGACGGGATACCAGCCCTGCTGCTCCATGGCGTTAAAAATGCTCAATTGATCCTGGCCGATCTGCAAATAGCAGTCGTTCAGCACCTGACGCATGCCGGGCTGGCTCGCCTCCAGCACCTCGGAGGCGATGTTGGAAAGCAGGGCTTTTTCCTGGTAGAGCAGGTCAAAGGCCAGTTCCTGGTCGGTCAGAGGCTGCTGGGCAGCCTGCTGGTTCTGCTGATTCTGGTTCAAGGTCTGCTGCTGATGGTTCATGCTGCTCCCTCCTTACTGACAGCCGTTCAGAAACGCGAAGAGCGCGTCAAAGTGCTGGCGGTGATGCTGGGCCACAGTGGCGGCCAGGTCTTTCAATTGGGGGTTCTGGAACGCTTCGGCGTGGTGCTGGGCTACGCGGCAGCTCATAGCCACGTGGGTCAGCTGATCCTCCAGCACGCTCAGGTCTTTGCTGGTCAAGGCGCATCCGTTCTGGTTGGGCATATTGCTTTCCCTCCTTTTTGTTTCGGGGTACAGGAGCAGTATGCCGCTGAAATTGCTTTTTTATACAGGAGTGTTTTTTTTATGACGCATTGGGGACTGTACCGCCTGGCGCTGCATGCTCTGCCGAAAACAGGAAAGGTCAATTCGTCCAATTTTGCCAAAACAGATACCAGGATCATTGAAGACGTTCTGCGGAAGCATCGGTGCGTCGGCGCGGCACTGTGTTCGTTTGACGGAATGGGCGTTCAGAATACACTGACCTTCGGCGTGTCCCACGCGCCGGATAGATTGGTCAATCAGGACACCGTGTTCCGCGCCGCGTCGGTGAGCAAGTTTGCAACCGCTTTAGGCGCGATGAAGCTAATGGAGCGGGGACGGCTAGAGCTGGACAGGGACGTGAACGAATATCTGCCCTTCAGTCTCCGCCATCCCAAGGCGCCGGATACAGTCATCACCCTGCGGATGCTGCTGTCCCACACAGCGGGAATACACGACGGCACGGATTATAACAGCGGCATTGCGAAGGGCGCACCAATGACTGAACTGCTGCAGGGCGACAGCTTCACCGATCATCTGCCTGGGACGTTATGGGAGTATTCCAACTTCGGCGCGGGCATTGCCGGGGCAGTAATGGAAACAGCGGTGCAGACGGCCTTTGAAACGCTCATGCAGGAAACCGTTTTCCAGCCCTTGGGCATCGCAGCCACTTATTATCCGCAAAAGGCGGAAGGGGATTTAGCCGACGCCATCCGTATCCTGCCGCGCGCAAAAACGCCCAATTTCAACGCCGCTGAGCGCCGGGGACGGCCTCTGCCCCCCGCGGAAGTGAATCCGGAAAAGCACTACAACCTGGCCCATGGGGCTTTGTGCATATCCGCGCCGGAGTTGGCAAAGCTGGGCATAGCCGGGATGAGGCCGGGTTTTCTGACCCGGGAAAGTCTGAACGAAATGCGTCGGGTCGTTACGCCCTTTGGCGAACGGGCGCGGAATCTTTCTCAGGGCATTGGCACCTTTGTATTGGATGAACCGAAGATTTGCGAACGTTCCTTGTACGGCCACCAGGGCATGGCCTACGGCGCGGTGCACGGGCTGTTCTTTGACCCCGCGCATGAAAAAGGCGTCGTCCTGATGACCACCGGGGCCAGCGAAGCGCGTCGCGGGGTGCTGGCGGATGTCAATTTTTCTATTCTGAAACTGTTCTGGGGGGAAAATTAAGCATGGATCGCATCACGGAAATTAAGCGGCAGCACGGCGTGACGACCGTGAAATTCATGAGCGGGGACGTACTGAAAATTCCTTCCGCCCTATATCTGGAACAGCGGCTGCATGTGAATCAGCCCTTGGACGCGGACGCCTATCGCATGTTCATGGCCCAGCGGGGCTATCCCCATGCGCTGGAGGCGGCCATGAAATTTCTGGCCCTGCGGGAACGCAGCGAACAGGAGATTCGTTCCCGCCTGCGCCGCTCCTGCTATGACGATGCCACCATCCAGCGGGTGCTGGACACCCTGAGCCTTCATGGCCTGGTGTCCGACGAGCGTTTCGCCGAGCAGTGGGCTCACAGCCGCAGCCGGAAGTATGGAAAAAACCGCGTGGCCCAGGAATTGCGGATGAAGGGCGTTTCCCGGGAACAGGCCCAGGCTGTCCTGGACGCCATCCCCGAGAAAGAAGAATACAGCCGATGCCTGGATCAGGCAAAGCGCTTCTGCCGAAAATTCCAAAGTGACCCGAAAAAAATCGCCCAATCGCTGACGCGAAAGGGCTATGCCTGGGCCATGGCCCGGCGGGCAGCGGAGGAAGCGGTCACGGAAGTTTGATTCATCCATGTAAAGTGTTTTGTGCTGACAGTTTCCTAATTCTTAACAGTCATGTTGCGAAGGGTGAAAAACAAAGACGAGGCAGGGGGCTTGTTCAGCCCCCTGTACCCCTGAACCAGGAGATGAAATCTCCTGGACCTCAGTAGCGGATTTGGCTTGTATTGGAAAACCAACTTACTTCCCGCTGATACGGGGAAGAACGCGAAGCCCTACTTGGTGCCGTTGTGCTTCTGGCCCGGCGGCGAAGCCGCCAACCCGGATGCTTCGCATTCGGGGAAAGCCAGGGAATCATCCGCAGGGGAAAGTTTACTTTCCCCTGCGGATGTTCCCGGGCTTTCCTGGGCCAGAAGCCCTCAAACTTTTTGTCACCCCAGCACAGCAGGCGGAGCTTGTCTGCTTATCCAGGGCGGAGCTTGTCTGCTTATCCAGACAACGTAATATCGCCAGTTGCGGGTCCAGGGCGGTCACCGCCCTGGCGCAGGTCTGGGGGCGCGCAGCCCCCAGCGTCTCCTACCCGCTGGCTTTGAAATTCGCCCTTGACAACGACACTGGTAGCAGTATAAAAACAAAAAAGCAGGGCTGCATTTGAGCAGCTCCGCTTTTGCATTTGACAATTTATTTTCTGGCCTGAATATCCGCGGTCAGCTTGGCGGCGAAGTCGTCCAGGGAGTACACGTTGGTCTGGTCGGTCTCGCGGTCGCGGACGGAGATGTTACCCTCGGCGATTTCTTTTTCACCGATGATGATCATGTAGGGCACCTTGTCCTCCTGGCGCGCGTAGCGGATCTTATAACCGATCTTTTCGTTGCGGTCGTCCAGCTCCACGCGGAAGCGCTTATTGCGGAAGTATTCGTACACCTTCTCGGCGTAGTCCATGCTCTTGTCGGAAACGGGCAGCACCTTCACCTGTACGGGGGCCAGCCAGACGGGGAAGATGCCCTTGGTTTCTTCGATCAGATAGGCCATGAAGCGGTCGAGGGAACCCAGGATCGCGCGGTGCAGCACCACGGGGGTCTTTTCGACGCCGTCCTTGTCGATATACTTGAGGTCAAACTTGGCGGGCAGGCAGAAGTCCAGCTGGCAGGTGCTCAGCGTGTATTCCGCGCCGACGGCGGGCTTCACGTTCACGTCCAGCTTGGGGCCGTAGAAGGCGGCTTCGCCGATTTCTTCGGTAAAGTGGATGCCCAGCTCGGTGAGCACTTCGCGGAGGGCGGACTCGGCCTTGTTCCACATTTCGTCGTCCTGGTGATACTTCACCTTGTCCTCCGGGTCGCGCAGGGAAAGGACGCAGCGGTAGTCCGTGATGCCGAAATCCTTATAAGTGGAGAAAATCAGATCGCACACCGCGCTGACTTCGTCCTTGATCTGCTCGGGCGTCACGAACAGGTGGGCGTCGTTCTGGCAGAAGTGGCGGCCGCGCTCGATGCCCTTCAGGGTGCCGCTGGCTTCAAAGCGGAAGTCGTGGGCGATTTCGCCGATGCGGATGGGCAGGTCGCGGTAGGAGTGGGGACGGTTGGCGTAAATGCGCATGTGGTGCGGGCAGTTCATGGGCCGCAGCACGAACGCTTCGCCCTCCACTTCCATGGCGGGGAACATGTTGTCCTTGTAATGGTCCCAGTGGCCGCTGGTCTTGTACAGATCCACCGTGCCCACGCAGGGGGTCAGCACGTGCTGGTAGCCCAGCATGACTTCCTTGTCACGGATGTAGTTTTCCAGCTGCTGCCAGAGGGTGTAGCCCTTGGGCAGGAACATGGGCAGGCCCTTGCCGACCAGATCGTCGGTCATGAACAGCTGCATATCCTTGCCGATGCGGCGATGGTCGCGGGCTTTGGCTTCTTCCACTTCCTTGAGGTAGGCGGCCAGCTCGTCCTGGTTGCGGAAGGCGGTGCCGTTCAGGCGGGTGAGCATCTTGTTTTTCTGGTCGTTCTTCCAGTACGCGCCGGACAGGCTCATGAGCTTGAAGGCCTTGAGCGCCTTGGTGTAGCACAGATGTGGGCCCACGCACATATCGATGTATTCGCCCTGCTGATAGAAGGTGATGACCGCGTCCTCGGGCAGGTCGGCGATATGCTCCACCTTGTAGATTTCGCCGCGCTCCTGCATCAGCTTCACCGCTTCGTCCCGGGCCAGGGGATAGACCTTGAAGGGCAGGTTTTCCTTCACGATCTTCTGCATTTCCTTTTCGATGGCGGGCAGGTCTTCGTCGCTGAGCTTCACGTCGCCCAGGTCGATGTCGTAATGGAAGCCCTTTTCGGTGGCGGGACCATAGGCGAAGTGGGCGTTGGGATACAGCCGCTTCACGGCCTGGGCCATAATATGGGCCGCGCTGTGACGCAGCACTTCCAGCTCCAATTCCTCGGGGCATTCGGCCACATGGCCGTCGTTGTAGATGATCTTCATGGTTCTTCCTCCATTCTGTTTGTTTGGATTCGGGAGCAGCGAGGGGGAGGGAACGAGAGTTCAGAGTACAGAGTACAGAATTCAGATGATTTTGCCATCCAATATCGCATTCCGTTTCTTGGGTCGCTATATCATCTGTACTCTGCACTCTGTAATCTGTACTCTCTTCTCTTTCCTTTCCTTCCAGCGCTTCGAATCCTGGGCATTGGGGAGGGCATATAAAAACGCCCGTCCCGTCATGTGAAATGAAGGGACGAGCGTGAATGGTTATTTCATTCGCCCGCGGTTCCACCCTTGTTGCCTGTTTTTTCGTTGCTTCACGGCTTTATCCCTCTCGCCGCTCCATCGAAAAACAGACCCCTTGATGCCGCGCGGTAACGGGCGCGGGCCGCCGTCGGTCGGGAGGCGGTATTTCGTCCGCGGCTCGCGCGCTCGCACCAACCGCGCGCTCTCTTGGAGCCGGTGAGGAAGAAACGTGTTCTCCGTCATTCCTGGGATGCCGCTATTATACGCCCGTGCAAATGATATTGTCAAGAAGAAAAATCCAGCCGTCAGCGCTTACCAGGTACTCCAGGCTCTGCCTGGTGTGACGGTGATGGTGCTGCCTATCTGGGCAGCCTGAGCAGTGAAGAGCTCTATCCCGTCTTTCATATGGTAATCGCTGGTGAAAATGGCGATCCGGCTGACCTCGGGATGGTACTGTTTCAGCAGCTTCAAAGTATAGGCAGCGTTGTCCTGGGTGGACATGCCGTTGGATTCCACCAGAATGCGGTTGGGATCAATACCGTTCTCGCGCAGCCATTTTGCCATCTGACCTGCCTCTGAAACAGCGCGGTTTTCCTCGGCAGAGTGCCCGCCGGTGCAGACGATGATCGCCTGGGGATTGCTTTGGGCAGCGGTTTTGATCGTTTCCAGCCGCCCGATCAGCTCCGGCTGCATGCTTCCGCTTGGATTCAGCTGTAATCCCAGGACTACCAGGCACAGGGTGTTATCGCTGGAATTGCTGATTGCAGGCTGTTGCCTTTTTACAGCAGACGCAGATGTTCCCCTGTCTTTCGACGAATTTGCGGTGACACGGGATGAGATGGGCGCTGCCGCGGTTTTTTCCGGGCTGGTGTCCGGTACGGCGGAAGAAACGCCGGTTTTGCCTGTGGCGATTTTGGAAAGGGAGGCGGCCATCACCGCTTGTCTGGAAACCGTGGGAACGCTAAAGAACACTTCGCCCGCGGGAGTGTTAACGGTTACTGTGCTGCTTCTGACAGATGCCGCGGAGGTACTGCCCGTTTTCCCGGTCACGGTTTTTCCCGCGGTGGTTTTGGACTGGGAGCTGGTTATCACCTTTTCCCTGGATGCTGTGGGAACGCGAATGGTCACTGTATCACCCGTGGGAATGCGGACGGTCACTGTGTCAGTTATTCCCTGGGAATAGGCCGGACGCTTCGAGGTGCGAGCCGACGTGGTGATCTGAGCTTCCGCCGTCATAGGCGCAGAACAGATTGAAACGATCAACAGAGTTGATGCAATCAGGCCGGAAAATGTTTTTATCCTTTTTTCCTTCATTTTTTCCTTCTTCATTCACAGTCAGGCCCATTTTCAACAGTGAGGCGGGCTTCATTTTCAGGTCAGCCATTTTTAAGAGAAAAACGAACATGGCGCTGGATTATTTAGAAAAGTCTTCCCAGCTTTCATATTCCGAACCTACCGCATCCGAATCCGGGCTCCTTTCCGAGGTGTTCAGCGTCAGGGTATAGGAATAGCCGGCCGACAGCTTGACCTCGGTGCTGTCGTTGATCGTCATGGTTTTATAGTGGCCGTAACGGCCGAACGATTCCTTGATTCCGTACCAATCGCTGCCTTCACCGGATTTAATGGAATACGTTCCGGCGGGAAGATTGACCTTCACCTCCGCGGAGCCTCCGATGAACACATACGAAATGGGGTAACCCTTGCGCAGGAACCGCAGCAGTATGGCATGGTCGTCGCTCTGATTCGCGCGGATGATGAATTCAAACTGATCGCCCTTGCCGCCGGAGGTGCGCCACACTTCACCGTTCTTCGGCCAGGACTTTTTGCACTTCTGCGCCTGTGCGTAAGCGTCCGCTGCGTTGCTGTCCATGAACGCCTCGTAAGCACTGTAATACTTTTCTTCCTTCAGGTATTGCATCGCCTGCTGGTAGGATTCGTCGATTTCGTTTTCTTCCTCCGGTTCTTCCTGCCGGGCCGTACGGGCCGACTGACCGCCGTTCTGCGCTTCCATGGCCTGTTTGAGAACAAATTCGTCCATCCCGGCGAAGGTGCCGCTCAGCTCATAGGTGCGCTCCTCGTTCCCGATATAGGTATCGCGGGAATAGATGTCGTAAGGCGCGTAGTAGATGCCTTGATTGATGTCCACCGCGAAGCAGAAAACATCCAGCGGCCATTCGCTGTCTCCTGTTGGCTTGCCGTAAACCAGCAGCGCCCAGTCCGCTTCCTTGATGTCTTTCGCCAGGAGTTCCTCGGGAATCATCCAGTAATCCCCTTCTTCCGCCAGCAGCTTTGTGGACAGCTCCAGCGGTTCGGCGTTCAGATCGTAGTAAACCGCAATGACGGATTTCCCTTCCAGCACTTCCGGCAAGCCATCTTTAAAGGAAGCACCTTTCCCTTGCAGCACTTTGGCGTACTTGGCAAACGTGTTCAGCGTTATATCCGTTTCCGCCGCAGCAGGCAGGGCAAGACCGAACAAAAGAATCATGGTGAGGAGCGCGCAGGCAGTCCGGTTCCATTTCATTTTCATACCGATTCCTCCTATAAATGCTTTTGTGGTTTCAACCTGAGATGCAGTGCCGGTTCTTATAAGGTTTTACCACTATTTACAGTATATAACATTTGTTTGATTTGGTCAAGTATAATATTGATTTTTGCATAACATTATCTGACAATCGGAAGGGATCGCTGCCGCAAACATACGGAATACGCGGCATGGAAGCGACTGGGAAGCATACGCGGGCTCACAGGCATCCTTCCCTTTGCGGTTTCCTTCGTTCCGCCCTGAATTGCTTGCTTTTTAACAGGCGTTATGATATGATAACAATGGTTTATTTTGTGGAAAAGGAGATTCGAAAATGCGGAAAAAAGCGTTTTTGATCCTTGCTCTGTGTGCGCTGCTGTCCTGTGGCGCGGCGGAAAGCTTTGAACCTTTGCCTATGGACAATTTTCAGCCCGGCCCCACGCCCGCTGAAGCGGGGTACGTTTCAGGCACGGAATACGAGGATGCTTCCATTTCAGTAAAAATCTATCAGGACCGCTATGCCGACACGGACTACTTCTTCGCGCACATCAAAATCTCCCATCCCTCCCAGCTGCGCACCGCCCCGGCGGGCATCGTGGCTTCTCCTTCCGCCACATTCCAGTATGAAACGGAAAACAAGGCGACCCAGATCGCCAAAGCCGCCAATGCCGTCATCGCCATCAACGGCGACTACTACACAAAAGCGGACAAATGCGCGGTGGTGCTTCGCCAAAACCGCCAGTACCGCAACTTTGCCAACGGCACCATGGATCTGCTGGTGATCGACATGAACGGCGATTTGTCCGTGCTGCCCAACTGCAGCAAGCAGTATTACAAGGAGTTCAATGATCAGAACCGGCCTCAGCTGTACAATATCTTCTGCTTTGGCCCGCTGATCGTGCAGGACGGGGCGAGCGTGATTCCCGCGGGGTATCAGAATAACAGCATCGGGGCTCAGAAAGCGACCCAGCGCTCCGCCATCGCTCAGCTCGGCCCGCTGGAATACATGCTCGTTTCCACCAACGGCCCCCAGTCTCCCGGCAACAAGGGCATGACGCTGGAAGAATTCGCCCACGTGTGCGAGGATGCGGGCAAGCGGCTGAATGAAAACGGCTGCCGCATCGCCTATAACCTGGACGGCGGCAACAGCGCGGCCATGATCTTCCGGGAAATGGACCCGGCAAAAGGCTCGATGCAAATGAAGCGGGTCAATTCCGCCGACATCAGTGAACGGCACTTGAGCGACATTATTTACTTTGCGACGCTGGTGAAATAAATATGATGGAAGTCAAAATGATTTCCCTGCTTGGCGGGGAAATCAGTGTTTACGGCCTGGCGATGATCCTCGGCTGCGCGGCAGCGGCGGTTTGGTTGGTTCTTTCGGCTGGAAAGCACGGCCTGAAAAAAAGCGGCGCGGCGGTTTACTGCCTGCTCTGTGCCCTGCTTGGGCTGCTGCTGGGCCGCGCGGTCTACTGCGCGGTACGGTTTGATCGGGTGTTTTACGATGCCATGGGCGACTTCGCCGGCCTCTCCCCCTTCTTTGATGTCCGCATCGGCAGCGTGAACATTGGCGGTGTGCTGCTGGGCTGCATCCTGGCCGCGCCGCTTGCCGCGAAGCTCTGCGGCGGGAAAGCGGCGGATGATCTGGACTGTTTCGTGTTCCCCGGTTTTGCGCTGTTCACGCTGGAACGCCTGCTGGAGCCGCTGGCAGGCCACGGGTACGGCATTTATCTGTATGACTCTCCCCTGGCCGCTTTCCCCTTCGCGCTGGAAACGTACATGGAAGAATATGCGCTGGCAGTCTGTTTCCTGGAAGCGGCGCTGGCGCTGCTCCTGATCGTCTCGCTGCTGGGGATCAAAAAGAAATGCGGCAAAAGCGGCACGCTGTTCCTGTGCGGGCTGACGCTGTTCTGCGCCAGCCAGATCATGCCGGAAAGTCTGCGGCATGACGACGTTCTGTTTATCTTCATTTTCGCCCGGGTGACCCAGATCGGCTATGCCCTGATGCTGGCCGGGGCCCTCATCGCAGCGCTGATCCCGGCGGTAAAGAAGGGACTGCCGAAGAAAAACGCCGTGATCGAATTTCTTTTTTTGCTGCTTGGCGCGGGCATTTGCATCGGCGCGGAATTCGCGCTGGATAAAACCAACCTGTCCCACATTCTGATTTACGCCGTTATGATCATTGCTCTGGCGTGCATGGCCGGTTTGGTGCTTCACGCTGTGTTCAGGAGGGATACGTTAAAATGAAAAAAATCCAAGTCCTGCTTTTGGCGATTCTCTTTTGTCTGCTGACCGCTTCTGCCTCCGCAACGCGGTATGACCTGCCGGATGGACGATACTTCCTCCTGTCCCTGGGGGGCAGTTTCGCCTACTCCCGCGACACCGCCGGAAACTTCCGCGTCTGGGGCGACAACCAGTACGGCCAGCTCGGCAAGGGCCACTTCAATAACGCCAGCGGCATCCTGGGCATTTATCCCTCCGACTTCCGCACCAAGAACGCGGACATCGACCTGTCGCAGGTGAAGGACATCGTCAGCGGCAGCAATTACAGCTTCTTCTGGATGAACGACGGCACCCTCTACGCCGTGGGCAACAGCGATTACGGCACCCTGGGCAAGCAGGAGGGCAGCTATTCCACGCATAAGGCGTTTTATGTACCCGAAAAGCCCGCCGCCCTGTCCTGCGGGTTCGGTCATTGCCTGATGCTGACGGAAAACGGCGAAGTGTACGGATGGGGCCGCAACAGCAAAGGCCAGGTAGGCAACGGGTCCCGCCAGGCCACCATGACACCCGCCAAGCTGCCGCTGCAGAACATCGTGCAAATCGTGGCGGGTGGCCAGTTCTCTCTGGCTTTGGACAGTGAAGGAAGACTTTGGGGCTGGGGCGATAACGAATTCCATATTCTCTCCCCCGGCGGCGAGGCTTTCTTCGCCACACCCGTGCAGGTCAACGTTGGCAGCATTGAAATCGCCGCCATCGAGGCGGGCGGCTACCACGCCGTGGTGCTTGATAAACAGGGCAATGTGTGGAGTTGGGGCAAAAACGATGTGTATCAGCTGGGCTACGACACCAGGGAAAAGACCGTCGCCGCCCCAACGCAGGTTATGCTGCCCATGCCCGCTACCTCCCTGGCCGTTTATTCCTCCCAGAATTACGCCATCCTTGCGGATACCTCCCTGTGGTCCTGGGGCAACAACGGCTACGGACAGCTGGGCCAGGGCCTGCGCGGCGTGAAGGGTGGTCTGCCCGGCCAGTGCGTGGAAAAGGACGTGGTGGTGGCGGAAACCGGCAGCATGTTCGCGATCTGCGTCTTGCAGGATGGCACCATGATGTGCGCGGGCTTCAACAACCACGCGGAGCTGGGCGACGGCACGACAGGCCACCGCAACGTGATGAGTCCCAACGGGGTGGATTTGATTCTGAACTGAGAAATAAAAACGCCTCCCTGCTTTCTTCCGTATAGAAAGCCGCTTTTCCGGCCACGCTATGGAAGAATCCAACAGGGAGGTGTTTTTTATGATCGAACAGGATACCGTGCGTCTTCTGCGGGAATGCGACGCAGGCGCGAAGATGGGCGTGGATTCGCTGAACGACGTGATCGGCCGGGTGAAAGACAGTCAATTCCGGGACGCGCTGGAGTCGTCCCGGGAGGAGCATGAAGCGCTGTCCGACGAAATCCGCGGCGAACTGAACCGCTACAAGGATGAGGGCAAGGACCCCGCACCCATGGCCTCCGCCATGAGCTGGCTCAAAACCCACGCGGAAATGGCCATGGACGCGTCCGACGCCACCGTGGCCGACCTGATGACCGACGGCTGCAACATGGGCGTCAAGTCTCTGAGCAAGTACCTGAACCAATATAAAGCAGCGGATGAAAAGTCCAAAGACCTCGCCAAACGCCTGATCGGGGAGGAAGAGCACCTGACGCAGCAGATCAGAGCGTACCTGTAACAGCATCTTTCCGAACGAAAACGGCACCCATTGTATCAAACAACCGTATAACCACCATATATTGCATGCAAAGCCATTTGTATCCAAAATCTTTTGGGGCAAATGGCTTGTATTTTGCCTGATTATCTGATAGAATAGATAAGGTATATGATTCACAAAGCGTTTGCGCGTGATACAGAATCAAATGAATTTATAGGGGGAACCGACATGGCAGACTACACCACTGAGAAAATACGCAATATTACTTTGATCGGCCACGGCAGCAACGGCAAAACCACTTTGACCGAAGCGATGCTGTACGCCGCAGGTCATGTGGACCGCCAGGGCAAGGTGGAAGACGGCTCCGCCACCACCGACTATGATCCCGAAGAAATCAAGCGCGGCATTTCCATCAGCGCCGCGATTGCGCCTGTGGAATGGAAAGGCACCAAGATCAATGTGATCGACGTGCCCGGTTACTTTGATTTCATCGGCGAAATGATGGGCCCCCTCCGCGTGGTGGAAACCGCTGGCATCGTGGTCGGCGCTGTCAGCGGCCTGGATGTGGGCGCTGAAAAAGCCTGGAGTTATTCGCAGAAGAACGGCGTATGCCGCATGTTCATCATCAACCGCATGGACGCTGAAAACGCCAACTACATGAAGGTTGTCGATCAGCTGCGCGGCAAGTTCGGCTCCTCCGTCGTGCCCATGCTGCTGCCTATCGGCCAGGGCGCTGGCTTCAAGGGCGTTGTCAACGTGCTGGAAAACAAGGCCTACGAAGGCACCGGCAAGGGCCTCAAGGAAGTGCCCGTTCCCGGCGATATGGCCTCCGCCATCGAAACCGCCATGGAAGAAATCACCGAAGCCGCCGCCGGCGCTGACGACGAGCTGATGATGAAATACCTGGAAGGCGAAGAACTGACCCACGACGAAATCCTGTCCGGTTTCCGCGCCGGCATGGCCAACGGCACCATCGTGCCCGTCGTGGCCGTATCCGCCACCACCGGCATCGGCGTTGCCAAGATGCTGGACGTGATGAGCGTGTACCTCCATTCTCCCGCCCATGCCAAGGCTCAGGGCGAAAATCCCAAGACCGGCGACAAAGTGGAGCGTGCCTGCGCGAACAGCGAACCTTTCTCCGCCCTGGTGTTCAAGACCGTGGCCGACCCCTTCGTGGGCAAGCTGAGCCTGTTTAGGGTCATGTCCGGCTCCATCACCCCCGGCACCGCGCTGTACAACGCCAACGCCGATAAGGCTGAAAAAGCGGGCGGCCTGTTCACCATGCGCGGCAAAAAGCAGACCAGCGCCAATCTCCTGAACGCGGGCGACATCGGCGCTCTGTCCAAGCTGCAGTTCACCAACACCGGCGATACCCTGTGCGACGCCTCCGCGCCCATCAAGTATCCTACTATCGACTTCCCCATCCCCTGCATCTCCAAGGCCATTTCCGCCGCCAAGCAGGGCGAAGAAGACAAGGTGTTCTCCGGCCTGTCCCGTCTGCAGGAAGAAGATCCTTCCATCAAAGTGGAAAAGAATACCGAGACCACCGAAACCCTCGTGTCCGGCCAGGGCGAAGTGCATCTGGACGTGATCCGCAACAAGCTGGCCAGCAAGTTCGGCGCCAACGCCAACCTGAACGACCCCAAGATTCCTTACCGCGAAACCATCCGCAAGAAGGTTGCCTGCCAGGGCCGTCACAAGAAGCAGTCCGGCGGTCACGGCCAGTTCGGCGACGTGTGGATCGAGTTCTCCCCCATCGGCGACACCAACATCGACTTCGAGTTTGAAGACGCCGTGGTCGGCGGCGCGGTGCCCCGCAACTTTATCCCCGCCGTTGAAAAGGGCCTGCGTGAAAACATCCGCAAGGGCGTGCTGGCCGGCTATCCCATGGTGGGCCTCCATGCCAAGCTGTACGACGGCTCCTACCATCCCGTGGACTCCTCTGAAATGGCGTTCAAGACCGCTGCCCGCATCGCCTATAAGAAGGGCTGCATGGACGCCAGCCCCGTGCTGCTGGAGCCCATCATGCACGTGGAAGTGTTCGTGCCCGATGAATACATGGGCGATATCATGGGCGATATGAACAAGCGCCGCGGCCGCATCATGGGTATGGATCAGGTGGACGGTCAGCAGCGCGTCACCGCCGAAGCCCCCATGGGCGAAATGTTCAAGTACGCCACCGACCTGCGCTCCATGACCCAGGCCCGCGGTTCCTTTACCATGACCTTCGAGCGTTATGAGGAAATGCCCGCCGACGCCGCCAAGAAGATCATCGAAAGCGCGCAGAAGGACGAGGAAGAGGAAGAATAATCTT
The DNA here is from genome assembly GCA_902801765.1 of uncultured Eubacteriales bacterium. Lineage (GTDB taxonomy): Bacteria > Bacillota > Clostridia > Christensenellales > Aristaeellaceae > RUG563. The sequence continues at coordinate 8,748 of CADCJO010000045.1, read as the reverse complement.
CCTCTCTCCTGCTTTTGCAGGATGGCGGTTCCCATTCTTCAGATGACCCACGGACGTTTCGTCCGTGTCAGAAGCTTCCTTGTTTTCTTCCCATACTTACATTGGTTCGGTAACAGACTGAAGAGCGAAGGAGAAGATCACCATGAAGAAATCTATCTGGATCGTCCTGCCCATCATTATTATTGCCATCGTTCTGGTCGCCGTGTTCGCGGGCCAGCGCAACACCCTGTCCGCGCAGATCGAGCAGCTGGAATCTGATAAGGCCAGCCTGAACAAGCAGCTGGCCGATGCCGCCGCCGATACCGCCGCCATGAAAGCCGCCGAGGAACAGGCCGCCGAACTGACCGCAAAGCTCCAGGAAGCGGAAACCCGCGCAGCCGACGCTGAAAGCCGCGTAAGCGCTGCCGAAAGCATCGCCAACGAAGCGGAAGCCAAGGTGTCCGCCTACGAAAACCAAGTCAAGGAAGTTGCCAGCCAGCTGGATACCGTGACTGCTGAACGCGACACTTTGAAAACCAACACGGTTTCCGCTGCCGAACAGCTGACCACCGGTATCCGGCAGGCCCAGACCGCGCTGGAAGCGTTGGTCGGCCCCACTGAGGATGAGCTGAGCCAGGTCAAAGCCGCGCTGGAAGCGTCCCAGGAAACCGTCGAACAGGTCTCCATGGAGCTGCAGCAGACGCAGGAAGCCCTGACCGCCGCTCTCGGCGAACGCGATGAACTGAAAATCGCTTATGAAAACGCCGCCACGCAGATTGCCAACATCGAAAGCCTGACCGAGGGCCTGAAGGTCGCCAAAGTCGGCGTTCGCGTTTGCGACGCGGAAGGCAATCTGGTAAAAGAATACAATGAACTGGCCGAGCTGAATCTGGCCGACCTGAAGAGCGGCGAAACCATTGTGCTTGTGCTCTATAATGCCGCTGGCGAAGAAATCGCCCAGTACAGCATGGCTGGCGCTGCCCCGGCTGCTACCGAAGCTCCTGCGGAAGAAACGCCCGCCGCCTGATTCCACGATAACAATGACCGCATGGCTGATACCAGCCATGCGGTTTTTGTATGAATGAATCCTATTCATCTTCTGTTATGAAGCGACCTGTCGAAGGGAGGCGTAGCAGCGCTACGTTGACCAGAATGAAGCACAGCCAGGACGGAAAAGACGCCCGAAGATTCAATGGTTTAGACGAGAAATAGTATTATTTTCCAATGAAAATTCTTTTCACAGCCAGGCGGAATCGGATCATGGGAGATGCCGCGTTATGCAGCGCGCGGTAGATGCCGGTGAAATCACTGCCATTGGCGCGATGCCTGCCATACAGCTGGGCAGCATACGCGTCCATCAGCGGGAGAACGGAGGGCAGTTTTTCTTTTGCCAGCACAGCGTCCGCCCTGTGCGCGAAATCATGCAGCGTTTCAGTGGATGTACGCTTTAAACCGCGCGCGGACAGCAGCGCAAGCACGGACCGGATCAAAATGTCCACCGCTTTGTCGGGGTGCTTTTGCGCTTGCCGCAGCGGTTCTGTCATATACATGCGCAGCACGCCCAGCCCAATCATTGCCAGGAGCAACAGCAGCAGCCACCAGGGGAAGGAATGATGCGGCCTGCTTTCCGGGGACGCGGGCGGCTGCTGGTCTGGCGCGGGCGGAACCGGTGTGGGTGTCGGCGCGCTGCTTGTTTCAGGAGGCGTTTCCGTGGGTTCGGGTGAAGGCGATGGCGCAGGCGTTTCAGCCGGCCCCACAGTGGGCATCTGCGTCGGTTCCGGCGTGGACGTCGGCTCCGGATTGTTTCCGCGCTGGCTTCCGCCCTGCTCCTCGTCCCGCTGATCGTGATCCCCGTAATCACTGCGCGGTGTGGGATCGAAGGCCAGCCAGCCAAAGCCATTCAGGTACACTTCCGTCCAGGCGTGGGCGTGTTCGCCCGACACCACGGTCACGCCGTTGTCATTTGGCAGCGCCACATAGCCCGTTACATAACGCGCGGGCAGCCCGGCAATGCGGCAGAGCATGGTCATCGCGGAAGCAAAGTAAGTGCAGTATCCCTGCCGCTCACCGATCAGGAACCAGGCAATAAAATCCACGCCGTCCGGCGGCTCCTGCACGTTCAGATTGTAGCGGTAATTCCGCCGCAGGTAATTCTGCAGCGCGATCGCTTTTTCATAGGGCGTTTCCCATCCATCCGTTACGCGATGGGCAATATCATATATATCCTGCTGAATGTGATCGGGAATTTGCAGATAATTCCGGGCTGCCTCCCGGTAATAGGGGTCGTCCGTTCCCACGTTGGCGTTCACCAACTCAGCCACCCCGCCGCGGCCCGCTTCATACGGCAGGCAGGTCAGGGAGTAAGCGTCGCCCGGCTCCAATTCGCGGGTCAGGAAGTATTCACCGGCTGTATTGAAATACAGCACCATCCGCTCCCCCTCAAGCTGCAGCGCGCGGGTGAAGCCGGGGGCAAACAGCGTGGTGGTGCCGCGGCTGAGTATCCGCACGCGCATCGAAAGCAGCGCGGCGTCGTCAGCGCCATTCAGGGGACGATTCATGCCGAACAGCTCCTCCCGCAGGGCTGCGTAGCGAGGCGATACGGCCAGATAGCGGCGGCTGGACAGGGTATCGTACCAGTTGAGACCGGTATACTGATCATAGGTCTTTCCGCGCAGGAGCAGCTTGCGGTCGGTTGTGACCTCCATCACATCGTGATCAACGGGCTCCGCGGGCCCGCCCAGACGGTCTTCCAGGGGCTGATATCCTTCTGTCACCAGGGTGAACGCCGAGCGAAATTCATTGAACAGCAGGTAATCTTCCACAAACTGGCGGATGCTCTGGGCCGCTTCCTGGAAGGGCGACACCGCCTGCGGACGGACGGGAAGCAGCGCGAAGGCCAGCGCGGCCAAGCCCGCCGCAACGGGCAGAGCGGATAGGCGCTTGCCATTCTCCTGCGCCATCAACAGCAGCAAGCCTGCCGCCGAGGGCAGCGCGCACAGCAGCAGCCCGTCCCGTGCGCCAAATGCGAAGGAAATACCCACCATGCTGATGACCGTGAACACGGCAAGGCCCACCGTATGATCCCAGTACAGCGCCACGCCAAGCAGCGAAAACAGCAGGCACAGCGCCCAGCGAACGTGAGCGGCGTAGGGCGTCAGCGCGTCGGGCAGGCCCTGGAAGGAAAGGAACGCGGCCTTCGCCATCTGAACCAAAGAAAAAACCGGTCCGCCGCCCAAGGCGCCCCATATCCCAAGCGCCGCTAAAACGCCCAGCACAATCCATTTTTTGCTTTTAAAATGCACCTCAAACAAAATATAGAAAACAAGCGTCATCCCGGCGCACAGCGGAAAAACGGGCCACAGCGCCTGACGCGGCTCGAAAGCCCGGAACAGGGCCAGGCTCATGCCAAGTCCCAGCAGCAGGGAGGCAAAATAGCCCATCAGCAGCGCTTTCCAATTTTTTTCAGGCAGGCGTGACATAGCATACCTCCACCAAATGATGCTGCAAGCGGGCGACATAGGGCTGGTATTCCGGCGCTTCCGGGGTGTAGGTGACCAAATACAGCCGGGCGCTGGGGCCCATGCGTCGGATGTGCGTCACGCCTTCCACCACCTGGGCGTCCAGCCGCGTGGTGATGATCACCGCCGCGCCCGTGCGGCGCATCCGCCGCAGCTCCAGGTTCAGCACCCGCGCGAAATCCTCTCCCCCGCCAAACGGCTGAGCCGCCAGCATCTCCTGTAAAAGCGCCAGCCCCTCCGCGTGGTCGGAGGAAAACTCGTTGGCCTGCTTCCCGTACATGGGCAGGCGCACGGGGCTGCCATCCTCCATCTGCATCCGGGCCACGGCCACAGCCGTTTCGCACATCGCGTCCCGCAGGCACGCTTCTCCTTCATTCACGCCTTCCCCACCCCGGGGCGTATCGCAGTCCAGCAAGATCAACGTATCGGGCGGAGCGGGCGTTTCAAACCGGCGCACCAACAGCTCCCGCTTCCGGGAAGACAGTTTCCAGTGGATACGCTTCATGGCATCCCCCGTACGGTAGGCGCGCACGTCGTCCGGAGCGTTGTAATCCTCCTGTGTTCGCGCGAGGGCGGCATTCCCCTCGTCACCCAAAATCATCCGCGGCTTATCAACATCGAAAGGCCGGGGCAGCACGGTCAGCGTCGCGCTGTCCCGAATCGGCACGCGGAAGCGGAACAGGCCAAATAAATCTGACACGGATAAGCCTTTGAGGCCCGTTTCGTAAATGCCAACGTGCCGCGCGTCCATCGGCAGCCGCCGTTCCTGCGCGCGGAAAGGACTGGCCGGAAACAGGCATTCCTGCTCCTGGCCGTTGTACAGAAACACGCCGCGCATCCCGCTGACCGGCAGGGGGCAGCGGTGCTCCGCCCCGACGCGCAGGGTCACCTTTTCTCCGCGCGGCACGGAAGCGCTGCTGAGCCGCTGGCCGCACCAGGCGGTCAGCCGGGCCCACAGGCAGGTTGCAAAAGCGTATGCAAATACCAACGCCATCAGAAGGGCGATGTATATATACAGTGCGTTGCCCAGCGACAGGCCGCTTACCGCGCTGGTGACCAGGACGGCCAGCGCCGCCCATCCCCGGCGCGTCATGCGCGGCCTGTGGGCACCGGCACGGTTTCGATCAGCTGCTGGAGCAGCTGCGAGGCCGAGGCCCCCTTCATCCGGGCTTCCGGGGTCAAAATCAGGCGATGGGATAAAACGGGCAGCGCCATATGGCGAATATCATCGGGCAGCACGTAGTCGCGGCCCGACAGAAGCGCGCAGGCCTGGGCCGCGCGCAAAAGCGCGATGGAACCCCGGGGGGACGCGCCCAATTGCAGCGCTGGATGGGTCCGGGTCATGGCCACGATATTCGCCACGTAATTCCTCGCTTCCTTGCTGGCATATACGGTGCCCAGCTGCTCCTGCATGGCGATGATTTCCTCCGCGCCGCACACGGGCGACAGCGTTTGCAGCGGCGTCACCTGGCCGGAGTACCGCTCCAGCATGTCCATTTCTTCTTCGACGCTGGGATAGCCCACCGTGATGCGCAGGAAGAACCGGTCCATCTGCGCCTCGGGCAAGGGATACGTGCCCACGAAATCCACCGGGTTCTGGGTCGCCATCACCATAAAAGGCCGCGGCAGGGTGTGGGTCACGCCGTCCACGGTTACCTGGCCTTCTTCCATCACTTCCAGGAGCGACGATTGGGTTTTGGGAGAGGTACGGTTGATTTCATCCGCCAGCACAATCTGGCTCATCACCGCGCCGGGCTTGAATTCCATGTCGCCGGTCTGGATGTTTACCATGGTAAAGCCCGTCACATCGGAGGGCGTCACGTCGGGGGTAAACTGGATACGCTTGAAGCTGCACTGCAGGCTCTTGGCCAGCGCGGCCGCCATGGTGGTTTTTCCCACGCCGGGCACGTCCTCGATCAGCACATGGCCCCGGCAGATCAGCGCAATCAGCATTAGTTCTATCGCTTCGTCTTTGCCCACGATGACCTGGCGGATGTTCTGCTGCAAAGCATACACCAGCGGACGGGTCTGAGCAGGAGAGGAAGTAGACTGCATTCTGATATATCTCCCTTCAACAGGATTACAAATTACATTTTGGGGTATGCGGAGCAAACGTCCCAACCCGTAGTATACCAAATTCCGCAGGCGTTTGCAACCAAAGATGAAACAGGGATGTAATCCTTTCGAAATAATTTACAATTCGCAGCGATTTGATTCAGGGCCGGGGACGCATTCGGCTCAGCGTTTCCGGCTGACACAAAGCGTACCCCCGCACTTCCATATGTTTTTGATTGACAATCAGATTGGTTTAGGGTATGATGTGTAGTGGCTTCGTGCCTGAAAGGAGATATTCTTATGGAAAACACAGTCAATAAAAGCATGAGCATCGGCGAAGTTTTGAACATCCACCGCGGCACCGCCCGCATCCTGATGGAGTTTGGCATGCACTGCCTGGGCTGCCCCCATTCCATCATGGAGTCCCTGGAAGACGCCTGCGCCGTGCACGGCACCAATGTGGATGAACTGGTGCACCAGCTGAACGAATTCCTGGCCGAGGCGAAATAACCGCCATGCAGGTACGCGATACGGCGGAAGCCCTGTTTATCGCCTGCGAAATGGAAAAACGCGCCATCCGCCTGTACGAGCGGGCCTTGGCGGTATTTGCGGATGGCCCCTGTCAGGAGGCCATCCGCGCAATTCTGGAGGATGAAAGACGCCACCTGGCCCGATTCAAAGAAATGGGCGGGGAAGCGTCTGATTTTGTACGGGCGCAATTGCTCGCCGCGCAGGCGGCTGGGGTGCTGTTTGCGGGCGGCCTGATCGAAGCGCAGCGCAGAGGCGCGTTCGATTCCGTTCTGCGGCTGTATCAATACGCCGCGGAAGAAGAACGCGACGCCGTCGCCCGTTATGGGGAATTCGCCTCCCGGCTGGAGGGCCCCGCCGCAGCGGCATTCCGCCAGATTGAAATGGAAGAATCAGGGCATTTGAAGAAACTGAATGATATGATCTCCGCGCTGGATGTTCCTCTGGGCGGAAACAGCGCACAAGAATAACGAAAAGGATCTGGATACATGATGCAGCAGCTTGCCATTGCCTCCCTCAAACCCGACGACCGCTTTCTGGGCTTCCTGCTCGTGCGTTCCGCCGAGCAGCGCACCTCCTCGAAAGGGGGAAAATACCTGGATCTCACGCTGTGCGACAAGGACAGCGAAATCAACTGCAAGAAATGGGACGGCACAATTCCGCCCCCCAAGCAGGGCAGCGTGATCAAGGTGGCGGGCACGGTGCAGGAGTTCAATGGACGCTTGCAGATGCGCATCGACCAGATGCGGGACGCCCGGGCAGACGATATGGTGGACATGAGGGCGCTCATGCCCTGCGCGCCTGAACCGCCGGAGGACATGCTGGCGGAAATCAACCGCACCATCGACGCTATGAGAACGCCGGAGCTGAAAGCCATCCTGCGGGAAATGCTCGCCATGTGCGGGGACAAGCTGATCTATTATCCCGCCGCCCAGCGGGTGCACCACGCGGAACGCAGCGGTCTGCTGCACCATACCCTGGGCGTGCTCCGCGCCGCCGAAGCGGTGCTGCCCCTGTATCCTTTCCTGAACGGCGATTTGCTGCGGGCCGGCGCCATCGCCCACGACCTGAGCAAGACCGCCGAGTTCATCAGCGACGAGGGCGGCAACGTGTCGGATTATTCCGCGGAAGGGCAATTGCTGGGACATCTGGTGCACGGCGTGGCTCAGGTGCGGGAAGCCGCCCGCCGGGCGAACGTCGCCGGGGAATATGTGCTGCTCCTTTGCCACATGATCATCAGCCATCACGGGCTGCCTGAGCATGGCAGTCCCCGCCCGCCCATGTTTCCCGAAGCGGAAATGCTGCACCTGCTGGACGACATGGACGCCAAGATGAACGAGATGGAAGGCGTGATGCGCCGCACCCCCGTCGGCGCGTTCAGCGAAAAAATCTGGACGCTGGACCGTCGGCTGTACCATCCCAATATCGAATCCTTCGACGATTCGCCCGTGGATGCGTCGAACAGCAGCGACGATTACCTGGGACTTTTGTAAAAACATCCGCAAATCCTGCTCTATACGCGCCAAAGTGCTTGACGAAAGATGAAGAAAATGTTACAATAATACTACGAAATTATGTTTCTGTCGTTTTTCCCGAAAACAGGGAAGCGATTCTGATTCAAGGAGGCATCTTTCGGATGAAGAAATCATTCAGGATTTTGGCGCTGATCATGCTGGCGGTGCTGCTGACCGGCTGCGCTGCGCAGAACCAGAGTTTCCCCGATGCGGAGACAGCGCCTGCAAGCGCGCAGCAGAAGGACCCGATGGATTTGAGCACGCCCGTGCCGCGGCAGGAACTGGACCTGCCCGAGGGCTATGATCCCGCTTCTGAGGAAAGCGGAGAAGATGATGTGTTCAATGACAGCGCGGTATACGACGACTATGGCCGCAATGTATACGCCGGCGCGACGCCCATTCCGCTCGACCCCCTGGATATGCCCACGGCCACGCCCAAGCCCACCCTGACCTTTGAATATGGCACGGTCAGCTCGGAAAAGCTGCGCCTGACCTTTGACGCGCCGCAGGGCTGGGGCATCGACGACTCCGTGGCCGACGCGGTCACGCTGATCAATCCCACCGAGCTGGACGGCTACAACGCCCAGATTACCGTTCGCGTATATTCTGTGTCCAGCTCCTTCAAAACCAACGATTTGAAAGGCGTGCTGCGCACCACCATCAAGGAATTGGGGCAGTACAACTTCACCAATTGGAAGACCACCGAGCTGGCGAACCGTACGATCCTGAAAAAGGACGGCTTCTACGCCGATTATGAAGGCACCTACACCAACGAAGTTTCCATTTATGGCCGCGTGATGATGGCCCTGTTGGATAACAATCAGGTGATCATGCTGCATATCTCCTGCCCCAATGGATATTTCAACAGCAGCTACAAAACCGTCATCAATCATGTGCGCGACAGCCTGAAGCAAATCTGAGTCTGGCTCTATGCCGCTGACATTCTGGGGCATGACGCATTTCAGCGCAGTTGATTGCCCGCGGATCATTCATGATTTATCCCCCCTTTCTAAATTCTTATGAATTTGAAAGAGGACAATATCATACTGTTCGTGTTCTAATACTGTTATGTAGTGCCCATTTGTCAAGAGGGAAAATGAGCAGACAATAAAAGAGCCAGGAGAGGTTCACGGCAATGACCAGTCTGTTATACG
>CADCJO010000044.1 GCA_902801765.1 uncultured Eubacteriales bacterium | reverse complement strand
GGCTGACAAGACGATCACGATGGTGGTAGTCGACGACGGCAAGGGGAACCTGGTGGCCGACACGGGCTCCGCGCTGGTGCAGACGGCGGCGTTCACCAACACTTACACCAAGTCCGGCGAGGGCGAAGCCAAGGCTCAGAAGATTCTCGAGGGCCGTGACTGGACGACCGATGACTCCTTCGAGTTCACGATCACCCCGATCGGCACCGCCCCGGCGTTCCCGACTTCCACAGTGACGGTTACCAAGGACAGCGCCGGCTACACGGAGAGCTTCGGCAAGGTGACCTTCACCGAGGCCGGCACCTATCAGTGGACCGTTTCCGAGGCCCACAAGGGCGAGACCATCGACGGCGTCGCCTATGACACGGCTGACAAGACGATCACGATGGTGGTAGTCGACGACGGCAAGGGGAACCTGGTGGCCGACACGGGCTCCGCGTTGGTGCAGACGGCGGCGTTCACCAACACCTATTCCAAGTCCAGCAAGGGCGAGATCAAGGTTCAGAAGATCCTCGAGGGGCGCGAGTGGACGGAGGACGATGAGTTCACCTTCACCATCTCCGCCGCCGAGGGCACCCCGATGCCTGCGGAGACCAGCATCACCATCAGGAAGGCCGATGAAGACCAGACCAAGTCCTTCGGCGAGATCACCTTCACCGCTGCGGGTGAGTACAGCTACACCGTCAAAGAGACCAAGGGCACGGCGGGCGGCGTCACCTACGACGAGACCGAGCACACCGTGACCATCAAGGTCAAGGACGATGGCCAGGGCAACCTCGTAGCCGACGGCACGCCGCTTATCCAGACCGAGAAGGTCACCAACACTTACGATGCAATAGGCAAGTATGTGCCCGGTGCCAAGAAAATCCTTTATGGCCGTAAGCTGCAGGCGAACGAGTTCAGATTCACGCTGACAGCAGTGGATGAGAGCGGCAACGCGCTGACGGGAGAGGCGGCCTACAGCAAGACCGTGACGAACGCCGCCGATGGCACTGTAACCTTCCCTGAAATCAATTATCTGCTGTCCGATTTGGATCAGGTAGATGGGCATACGGTTGACACCAAGAAGTACTATCGTATTGAAGAGGACATTCCTTATCCAGAAGAAAAGGATATGGCTTACAGTACGGCCGTCTACAAGATTGCCGTAACGCTGCACGATAACGGCGACGGTGTTATTGCTTCCAATCCGGACAAAAAGACAGAGAGCATCGTTTTCACGAACAATTATTCCCCCGAACGGTATGACTATAAATTCGCCTTCACCAAGAAGTGGGCCGGAGGCCGTGAAGACAGCATTGATTGGGTATTGTACAGCGCTGACGGGACCGTCGTTCACAAGAAGTTCAACAAGAAAACTGTCAGCGAGAATGAATGGTACTACGAGGCATGGTTCCAAAGCGATAGTGAATTGTACCTGATTGAGACTGCGCCTCGGGGCTACCAGGTGCGATACGAGAACATCGGCGAACATGCAGATGTAACTGATCGGTGCTATAACGGCGGAACGATCATCAACTACAAGGTTCCTGTGACAGGCGATGGCTTCAAGCCGATCCTGTGGATAGGCTGCGTCTTGTCAGGCTTGGCCTTGCTGGGAGGGACATGCCTCATTCTGAAGCGCAAAAAGAAAAACTGATACGCAAAAGTATCAACTGAGAGGCTGTCTCAAAATTTATTCTTCTGAATAAAGATGGCATGAGATTCAACCAATCTGGTTTGAATCTCATGCCAAATTTTATGGGTTCTCTTATTGTACTGGAAACTTCTTCCTGATTTGAGACGGCCCCGTGGAGAGGGAAAATGCACCAGCGTTCCAAGCGACGCAGAATGTATCAAGATAAAATCCAGGGCAACCATAGAATGCTTGTCGTTGTGGTTCTATTGGCTATAGGTATACTCCTTCCGCAAACTGAACACATTAATAGTGGGGCAGGCCAATATTACTTGTGCCTGTTTATCAAAATCTTTTTGTGGATAGCAAATGAGGATAAAAAGAATCACAATGAAAAAATGAAGCCACTTTACAGAAAAACTGATATTTTTCAAATTGATATAGCCCTATTATTCTTTGTATGATACAATAATCATGATGAAACATAATCCGTCTTTTTACCGTTCCAGGCTTTCCTGGCATGATGCCGCGCGGGGCTGCGCCTGCTGCCAAAGAGCGGATAGAACGGTTCGACAAGTCTAATGTGCTGTACGCCATGTGATGCGCTCATTTGGAGAGGAAACTGGCTTGCGCTAATAAATCAGGACTGGGCGGGAAAGCCGCGGAAGATGCCGCCCTTCATGGTCTATTTTTTTGATGCACTTCTTTCCATTTTCTCCAATAACGCTTTTCAATCCGCCTGATCTTGGGGTGATTGAACAGTTACAATGATTCTATGTTTTCTCTCAGAGAGGGTGGTTTTTAATTCATGAAGATCGAACGGACGAAAAACGCCGTGCGGAATATTGCGTTTGACGGAATGCTGAAAATGCTGAATCTGATCTTCCCCTTTATTCTGCGCTCGATCATGCTGAATTGCCTCGGCGTGCAGTACCTGGGACTCAACGGCCTATTCCGTTCCGTTTTTTACTTTCTGAATCTGGCTGAACTGGGCGTGGGCAGCGCCATGGTGTTCAGCATGTACAAGCCCATTGTCGAGGATGACACGGAATCCATCTGCGCTATGCTGGGGCTCTATCGCACGTTTTACCGTGCGATCGGCCTGTTCATCGCGGTGATCGGCCTGGGGCTTACCCCGTTTTTACGGAAACTGATCAGCGGCGATATTCCACCGGACATGAACCTCTATGTCCTGTATTTCATGAACCTGGGCAGCACGGTGCTGACCTATTGGCTGTTTGCCTATAAGCGTTCCCTGCTGGACGCGCATCAGCGCACCGATATTGTCAGCAAGATTAGCTTGGGCATCCAACTGGTGGAATACGTGCTCAAAATTCCCGCGCTGATCATTTTCAGGAGTTATTACATTTTCCTGGCCATCCATCTGCTCGCTCAGATCGCCATCAATATACTGACCGCCGTGCGGGTCACCCAAATGTATCCGCAGTATACGCCCCGGGGTCATCTGCCCAAGGAAAAGGTTCTGGACATCGTGCGCCGGGTACGGGATCTGTTTACCTCCAAGTTTTCCAGCGTGGTGCTCAATTTCTCGGATACGCTGGTCATTTCCGCTTTCATGGGACTGACTGCCCTTGCGCTTTACCAAAACTATTATTGTGTCATTGCCGCCCTGCGCACCTTCATGGATGTGATCATTATGGCCTGTATTGCCGGGATCGGCAACAGCCTGATCACGGAAAGCGAAGAAAAAAACTATTACGATCTGATTCGTATTACCATGCTCTTTGGTTGGATGATGGGCGTGGGCAGCGCGATGCTGCTTTGCCTGTATCAGCCCTTCATGCAGATCTGGATGGGGGAGGAAAGCATGCTTGCCTTCAATTATGTGATCTGCTTTGCGATATACTTCTATGCCATGGGCATGAACAAAATCATCAATATGTTCAAAGACGCCGCAGGAATCTGGCGTAAGGACCGGCTCCGCCCGCTGACGGCGGCGCTGGTCAATTTGGGGCTGAATCTGGCGACTGTGCAATGGCTGGGACTCTACGGCGTGCTGCTTTCGTCGGTCATTTCCATTGTGGCTGTCCAGATTCCCTGGCTGTTCCACAACCTGTTTCAGGAGGTGTTTCCCCGTAAGTATCTGGGCGAATATGTACGGTTCTTCTGCGGGCTGGTGGCTGTCGCGCTGCTGTCCTGCGCGGGCGCGTGGCTCCTGTGCTCTTTCTTCCATCCTGACGTGTGGGCTGCGCTGGTGCTCAATGCCTGCGTCAGCTTCCTGGTGACCAATCTTTTCTTCTTCGCTTTTTACGGCCGGAACAAGTTGTTCAAGGAAAGTATCCGTCAATTCAAACACGTTTTGCTGAGGCGGAAAACCGCATGATATGATTCATGCTCCAAAGGATAAGTATTTCGGCTGAGGGCAAAATAAACCCAGCTGCGCCGTGAACATCATTTTTTTCAACTGTTTCTTTCTTTTTGAATTGTTTTATGGTATACTGTGCTTCGGCCGTTTCACGGCGATTCAATAAAATACAGGGGGATTTATGAACAAAAAGGACATTGCCGAGATCAAGCGGCGTTTTCATCCGGAGCACAACAACATTACCTGCATCCGCGGCTGCTATGTAAACAATCAGGGCGAAGTGATTTCGACTTTCACGCGTTCGCTGGTGGGCATGGCGCAGGAGGAAGCGGAAAAATACCTGGCCATTTTCAAGCGTACCCTGTCCGGCAATCAGGGCCAAAACCTGGTGGACATCAATTTTGACCCGGAAACCATGGAAAGCGCGCCGGAATACCAGCTGCTCACCGCGTTGAAAAACACCGCCCTCAAGGACGATGAAACGGTGGAATACTTTTTCCAGCAGATCATCAGCGGCCTGCATATGGAGGACCATTACCTGATTCTGCTGATGCACGACGGCTATGACATTCCCTACCGTTCCAAAGAGGACGACAGCAAGGTAGCTGATATGAGCACGGAAGTGTTCCACTACATCCTGTGCAGCGTGTGCCCCGTACGGCTCACCAAGCCGACCCTCAGCTATGACGCGGGAAAGAACGACTTCCGCAGCCGGGAATCCGATTGGATCGTGGGCGCGCCGGAGATGGGCTTCCTGTTCCCGGCGTTCGAGGAGCGCGCCGCCAACGTGTATCAGGCGCTGTATTACACCCGCGACACCGCCGAGGGCCACGATGACTTTGTGAACACCGTGTTCCAGTCCGAGCTGCCCATGCCCGCCGACCAGCAGAAGGAAATCTTCCAGAATATTTTAAAGGAAACGCTGGAGGAGGATTGCAGCTACGAGGTTATGCAGGCGGTGCATGAGCAGGTGATGGAGCGCCTGGAGGAAAAGAAGCAGGAGAAGAGCAGCGAACCGGTGGAGCTGACCAAGTACGACGTGACCGACGTGCTGGCGGAGTGCGGCGTGTCCACCGAACACATGGAAGCCTTCAACGACAAATTCGACCAGGAGTTTGGCCAGCAAACGCGGCTCAACGCCGTGAACGTGACCAATCCCAAGCAGTTTGAGGTCAGGACCCCCAGCGTGGTTATCAAGGTCAATTCCGACCGCACCGACCTGGTGGAGACCCGGGTGATCGACGGCCACCCCTACATCCTCATCCGCGCCGACGACGGTGTGGAGGTCAACGGTGTGAACGTGAGCCTGCCGCAATGATGGAACCGATCATATTTGACGCGGTGATCATCAAAAATCCCGATATGGACGCCGCGTATATCGAAATCCCCTTCGACGTGAAAGCGCGGTACGGGAAAGGCCGGGTGGCCGTGCACGCGGAGTTTGACGGTTATCCTTATGACGGCCAGCTGGTGCGCATGGGCACGCCCTGCCACATCCTCGGTATTCGCAAGGACATCCGCGCCGCCATCGGGAAGCAGGCCGGCGATACCGTCCGCGTCTGTTTATGGGAACGGCCCTCCAAATAGAAAAGCAGCAGCCTCTCCGCTTTGGAGAGGCTGCTGAACTTTTTGGCTTACACAACGTCGATCTGCACACCCAGTTTTTTCAGCCGATTCAACGTTTCGTTTTCGATGCCGCGGTCGGTGATCAGGAGAGATACTTCCTTCAAATCGCAGATGCGGGCGAGGGCGACACGGCCAAACTTGGTGTGATCCGTCACGATGACACTGCGGGCGGCGGCACGAAGCATTAGCCGTTTCAACCCTACCTCGGTGAAATTGGCATTGGTCACTCCGCCGGTCAGATCGATGCCGTCCACGCCAATAAAGGCTATGTCCACGTGGGAATCGCGCACGAAGCTTTCCGGAACGGAGCCAACCAGCTCCTGCCTGCCCGGACGGCGGGTGCCGCCCGTTACGATCAGCATGCTGGAGGGATGAACCGGCGTTTGGTAAGCGATGTAGAGATCGTTGGTAATGATGGTCAGGTTTTCGTGATGCGCAAGCGCCTGAGCAATGAAATAGGTGGTCGTGCCGGAGTCGATCAGCACGGTGTCTCCGGGATGCACAAGGGAAGCGGCATGATCGGCGATGCGATGCTTTTCTTCCAGCATCAGGCCGATTTTTTCGGAGTACATGGATTCGTAGGATGTGCTGCGGTCTACCTTGATAGCGCCGCCATGGGTCCGCCGCAGCGCGCCCTGTTGATCCAGGTCATCCAGGTCACGGCGCACAGTCGCTTCGGATACATGAAACTTTTTCGCCAGCTCATGGATTTGCGCGCTGGTGTTCGCTTCAATGTATTCCATCATTTTTTTTTGCCGTTCGGCTGGGATGTATGTATTTCTCTCCATCGGGTTGCACCTCCGCGCTTGGTATAAAAGGTGTTCCGGGGATTCCAACCGACTCTATCATACAATATTTTCTTGAATTTGTAAAGTCCTGTATTGGAAACATATACCATTTCGATGGGAATTTATCGCAATTTGCCATGAAAAACCGAATGAGGCGATCCTGCTTTATAGTTTTTCAATCACATGGGTCAGCAGGGCGGAAAATTCCCCACGCATATGGCGGCCCATTTCCATGACCTCCTGATGGTTGATGGGGCCGCGCTCGACTCCGGCGGCCATGTTGGTGATGCAGCTGATGCCCAACACCTTAATGCCGGCGTGGACGGCGGCGATGGTTTCCGGCACGGTGGACATGCCCACGGCGTCCGCGCCCAGCACGCGGGCCATACGCACTTCCGCGGGCGTTTCGTAGGTGGGGCCGTTCATCCAGCAGTACACGCCCCGGCGCAGGTCGATGTCCAGTTCGCGAGCGGCGTGCATGGTCAGCTCACGCATCGAGCGATCATAGGCTTCGGTCATGTCGGGGAAGCGGGGACCGAAGGCGTCCATGTTGGGGCCGATGAGCGGGTTTTTGCCGGTCAGATTGATGAAATCGGAAATCAGCATCAGGGTGCCCGCGCGGAAGTCCACGTTCACGCCGCCTGCCGCGTTGGTGAGGATCAGCTTCTTGACACCCAGCCGCGCCATCACGCGAATGGGCATGACCACGTCCTGCATGGGGTGGCCTTCATAGCTGTGGAAGCGTCCGCTCATGAGCAGCACCCGCTTGCCCGCCAGACTGCCGAGGATGAACTTGCCCGCATGCCCCTGTACCGTGGCTTTGGGGAAGCCGGGAATGTCGGCGTAGGACAATTCTTTGGTGTCCGTCAGGTCATTGCCGAAGTCGCCCAGGCCGCTGCCCAGCACGATGGCAATGTCCGCCCGGCCCAGCTGGTCTTCCACCACGTCGGCGGCCCGCTGGATGCGGCGCATTTCCTCCTCGCAGCCCGCTTCGATTTCGTTGAGGTAGGATTTGGCCCCGAAGCGCTCGGGCAGGCCGAAGAAATCGCAGATGGTGGCGGCGGTGTCGGCAAAGGTTTCCCGGGTGCCCAGGGGATGCTGGCCCACCATATGCTTTTTCCAGATCAGCAGCGGCGCGTATTCTCTTGTGTGGTCGGTGCCCTTGTAGGTGGGGTCGCAGCCGTGGTCGGCGGTGAGGATGAGCAGGTCGTCGTCCCCCATCAGCGCCTGAATCTCCGGCAGGCGGGCGTCAAAGTATTCCAGCGCTTTGCCGTAGCCCTCCACGTCCCGGCGGTGGCCGTAGATGGAATCGGTGTCCACTAAGTTGGTGAACAGCAGGCCGTCAAAGTCCCGCTTCATGTATTCGATGGTAGCGTCGATGCAGGCGGGGTTCCCGGCGGCGTGGTTGCTGCCGGTCAAGCCCTGATGGGCGAAGATGTCCTCGATCTTGCCCACGCCCAGGGTTTCATAACCCGCTTTCTTCAGCACGTCCAGCACGGAGGGGGCGATGGGCTTCAGGGAAAAGTCCCGCCGCCGTCCGGTGCGCTGGAAGTGGCCCTTGCCGGTGCCAATGAAGGGGCGGGCGATGACCCGGCCCACGCCGTGCTCGCCCTGCAGTTGCTGCCGGGCGATTTCGCACATTTCGTAGAGCTTTTCAATGGGGTAAATGTCCTCATGGCAGGCGATCTGGAACACGCTGTCTCCGGAGGTGTACACGATGGGATAGCCCGTTTTCATGTGTTCTTCGCCCAGCTCGTCCAGGATGGCAGTGCCGGAGGCGGGCTTGTTGCCCAGGGTTTTGGTGCCGATGGCGGCCTCAAAGGCGTCCATGACCTCCTTGGGGAAGCCATCCGGGTACAGCGGGAAAGGCGTTTTCACCGTCACCCCCGCCATCTCCCAGTGGCCGGTGGTGGTGTCCTTGCCAGCGGATTTTTCCAGCGCCCGGCCATAGGCACCCGCGCCGTAAGCCTGGGGCAGGTTCAGCCCCGGCAGCTGGCTCAAGCCCATGGAAAGCATGTTGGGGATTTGCAGGTTCATTCTCTCGGCGATGTGGCCGATGGTGTTGGCGCCCTCGTCGCCAAAAGCCGCCGCGTCGGGCAGCGCCCCCGCGCCCACGCTGTCCAGCACAATCCAGATGACTCGCTTCATGGTGGTTCCTCTCCTTTTGCTATCATTGTGCGAAATTGAAAAAAGTGAAATGTATCAACCAAACTGATCAACGAAAACAATGATTCCAGTTTCCAGGTCAAACACGGCAAACTCAAATCCACGGCCAATCTTTCCAATAGATGAAAAACAGTCTTTTGCCGTTTCAGCACCTAAAATAGGCTGTGAAGTTTCTCTGTAGAACCATGCGTCAAAGACAGTGTTATCTGGTATAGTCAACAAATCGGGGTACCAGAAGCATTTTGAAAATCCGCGCAGCTCCGCTTCTGTAACGGGTGAAACAATCCAACCTTCTGTATTCGTCATGCGTTCCAGCAAATCTTCTCTGTCAATCGAATATTGAATTTGGAATGTTGTCATCAGAAAGGAATCCCTGAAACCTGTATAGCCATGCAGACAGAAAGCGGGTGCGTACTGTTTTGGAAGATTCATTTTCTTTAGGGCATATTCCGCATAATTTATTGAATTCAGTCTTTCATTTTCAACAAGCGTTCCCGTAAAAAACGCAATGCCGATCATTACCGCAGCGCTCAGCAGTATGATTGCGGCTTTAATTCCCTTTTTCATTTTCCACGCCTCCCTAACCCGGATGAATCGTTAGCGGCGAATAGGGAATCCGCCAAAAGGCTTCCCCTTGAGGGGAAGCTGTCAGGCGCGGAACCGAGAATGATAGAGAGATCAAGTCAATTCGCGCCTGACTGATGAGGTGATTAGCTGGACTTCATCAAAGCTGCTTGTCCCCAGCCCGGCAAATCACCTCATTCGTCCTGCGCGAAATTACTTGGTTTCTTCGATGATGTTGGTTCCGCGCAGGCTACCTTCCCCTCAAGGGGAAGGCTATTAGCTGGGTTCTTGCTTACAGGCTTCAGGTTTATTCGGGTTAAGGAATATGCATTACGCCTTCTTTGGTTCTTTCTTGGGCTCCAAGAAAGAACACGTTCCTTCCCCGTCCTACGGTACCAGCGGGTCGGTTTCGTCGGCCTCGGCGTTTTCGTCCTCCGGGGGCTTGGGCAGATCGTCCAGGGTATGGAGGCCGAAGTGGGAAAGGAACTTGTCCGTGGTGCCGTAGAGGATGGGACGGCCCAGGGCTTCCTTGCGGCCCACTTCCTCGATGAGGCCCTTGTTCACCAGGCTTTGCACGGAGTAATCGCACTTGACCCCGCGCACAGCCTCCATTTCCAGCTTGGTCACCGGCTGGCGGTAGGCCACGATGGCCAGGGTTTCCAGGGCGGACTGGCTCAAAGATTGCTTCTGGATGGGCTGCAAAAGCCGCTCCACATAGGGCGCGTACTCGGCGCGGGTGGACAATTGGATGTGCTCTCCAAAGCGCTTCAAGGTGATGCCCCGGCGGTGAAAGGAATAGTCGCTGTCCAGGGCGTCGATGGCCTGGCGGGTTTCATCCTCGGTCACGTCCAGCGCCCGCTGCACATCCTTCACGTTGACCGGCTCCCCGGCCACAAACAGAATGGCCTCGATCACGTGGGCCAGCTCATTCGTATCCATCAATCTGCAAATCTCCCTCCGCAGGCTCGCCCGCCCGCGCTTCCAATACCATATCCCCGAAAATGCCGTCCTGCTCCGCGCTCACGCGGCCCAGACGCAAAAGCTCCAATAAAGCCAGGAACAGCGTGACCACCTCGTCCCGGCTGGGCTGGGGGGAAAACAATTCGTCAAACTTCACCGGCCCTTTTTTCAGCCGCTTTAAAATGTGCGCGCTGCACCGGGGCACGGTGAATTCGTCCCGCACGATGCGCCGTGCGGTCTGGATGGGCTCTTCGTCGTCCTCCTTCACTCGCGCCATCACCCGGGCGAAGGCGGCCAGCAGCCCTTCCATCGTCAGGTTTTTCAATTCCAGCGTGGGCGGAGGCAGGGGGTATTCCTCCGGCAGCTTTTCAAACATCAGCGCCGCCGCCTTCTCAAACCCCTGCATGTTCTGGGCGATTTCCTTGAAGCGCTGGTATTCCTCCAACTGCCGGATCAACGCTTGCTCCGGGTCTTCCTCGCCCTCCTCCAGCTTGGGCTTGGGCAGCAGCGACCGGCTCTTGATTTCCAGCAGGGTCGCCGCCATGTTGATGAACGCGCTGGCGTCGTCCATGTCCAGGTCGGGGGCGTTCTGCACCGACTGGATGTACTGGTCCGTCACCTCGGACACGAAAATGTCCTTAATGTCGATTTTCGCCTTGGTAATCAGAAAGAGCAGCATGTCCAGCGGCCCTTCAAACTGGCTCAGGTGGAGCGTGAGCGGCATGGCTTTTCCTCATTTCTACCGGGTGAATCAGTTGCCATAGAGTTCAGAGTGCAGAGCGCAATGCCTTCCACTCAAGGGGAAGGCTTTTGGCTGGGTTCCAAAGCGTACACGAAATCATCTGTACTCTGTACTCTGAACTCTGTACTCTTTAGCCAAGTCCAAACAACGCGAGTATCCCATTGACCACCGCGCCCTGCACCGTATAGACCACGGTGCTGATGGCGGTGGAAATGTAGCTGGTGAAGTAGAGCAGGATCATCATGCCGATCATGATGATATTGATCACCTTCGCGGGAATGCGCAGCCGTCCCCGGAGGAAAATGTCGTTCACCACCCGGTAGCCATCCAGCGGCGGGATGGGCAGCAGGTTGAACACCGCCAGGCCCAGGTTGATGCGGGCGAAAAACATCAGGAAGCGCTGCACGTACAAAAGCCAGGGCGTGCGCAGGAAATAGGAAAAAGCGTCGCTGCCGGTGCCCAGCACGTAAACGCCCTGATCCCCGGCGACAGAGGTGAAAATCATGTTTTTTCCAGCGATGACGGAAAGAAAATTGTAGCCGTCAAAGCGCAGAAAATCCCGCCGGGTCAGCAGCGGAGAATTCGTGGACAATTGTCCCAGCTCCCATAATTCGGGCTTCCACAATAATTCATTCACGCCGGTCATCAGCAGCATGGCCAGCAGGAACAGGCACAGGTTCATCACGATGCCCGCCAGGGACACCAGGATGTCGTCCCGGCGGAAGTTCTTATAATTGCGGGGATTCACCGGCACGGGCTTTGCCCAGCCGAAGCCGAACAGGAACATGAACAGCGTGCCGATGGGGTCCAGGTGCTTGAGCGGGTTGAAGCTCAGCCGCCCCATCATCTGGGCCGTCGGGTCGCCGCAGCGCAGGGCCACGTAGCCGTGGGACAGCTCGTGCAGCGTCAGCGCGATCAATACCGCCGGGATGTTGTATAGCAGAATAATCAGCGTCCCGCGCGGGTCGCTTTGCAAGCTGGAAAGGATGCCCAATGTTTCCGCTCCCTTCAAACATTTTTCCATCTTCATTATACCTGAAAAATGCTGAAAACACAAGACGAGGAAGAAAAACCCGGACAATTCTGTTTTCCGGCAGGAAAAACCCCGGTGGATCAAGAATACAATAAAAGTACATTTGCTGGAGGGGGCTTTTTTTATGCTGTCTTTTACCAAGGCACGGATGAAGCATGAACGGCTGGTCGCGTATGTGGAAATCGTGCTGGGCTGCGTCATCGGCGGCGCGGCCTATCCGCTGCTCCTGGTGCCGAACAACATCGCGCCGGGCGGACTGACGGGCATCGCCACGATCTTCAATTATTTATGGGGCTGGCCGGTGGGCGTGACCAGCATGGCTATGAACCTGCCCCTGTTTATTCTTGGATTTAAGGAAATGGGCCATATCTTTGTGTTCCGTTCCCTGGTGGCGACGGTGCTGTTTTCCGCCTGCATTGACCTGATTCCCTTGCCCCCGCTGACGGACGACATATTGCTCGGCAGCGTGTACGGCGCGCTGGTGCTGGGCGTGGGCCTGGGGCTGATCATGCGCGGCGGGGCGACCACCGGCGGTACGGACATGATCGCCCGGATGGTGCACAAACGATTCCCGGTGGTCACAGTGGGCGGTTTTCTGTTTCTGCTGGACTGCGCGGTGATTCTGTGCGCATGGTTCACCATGAGCGCCAAGGCCGCGCTGTACGCGCTCATCTGCATCTTCATCAACGCCAAGGCAGTGGATCTGGTCCTGGCGGGCTTCGGCTCGGCTAAAGCGTGCTTCATCATCACCAACCGTGCCGTGGATATTACCCAGCGCATCATGAATGAGCTCGACCGCGGGGCTACGGTGGTGAACGGTACGGGCGCGTACAGCGGCCAGGAACGCACGCTGCTGATCAGTGTGGTGTCCCAGCGGGAGGTCATTCCGCTGAAAAAGATCGTGCGGCAGGAGGACGAAAAAGCGTTCATGTTCATCACCGACACCCATGAAACCCTGGGGGAGGGTTTCAGCGCCTTGGCAGAATGACAGAAAAGAATGCCTTGCGTCTGGAAGCGGATGGTAGTATAATGAACGGGTCGTTTTCAGACGGCAGACTGTGAGAGAGGATGAAATCCGGATGAAAAAGAAACTGTCCTTATCCGTTCTGTTCTTTGCGCTGTTTATTGCGCTGATCGCGGTGGTGAGCACCGTGGACGTGGCGGCCATCGGCCCGGAAGGCACGAAGATCGGCCTGTCGCATCTGAACCAGGCCGTGCACGAAGCGCTGGGGGAGAACATGGGCTTCCTGTACAGCTTCACCAAGTACCTGGGGTATCTGGCCATCCTGCTGGCCGTGTGCGTGCTGGGTGTGTGCGCCGTGCAGTTCATTCAGCGCAGGAGTCTGCAGAAGGTGGACAAAGCCATACTGGGTCTGGCTGTGCTGTATGTGGCCGTGGGCGTGCTGTATGTACTGTTTGAAAAGGTCGTCATCAATTACCGCCCCATGATCATGCCGGGCGAAACCGCCCCGGAGGCGTCCTTCCCCTCCACCCACACCATGCTGTTCTGCACCATTCTGGGCAGCGCCGCGATGGTGTCGGGCCGTTACCTGAAGGACGAGCGGAAGGCCCTGCTGGTGAAGGTCGCGTGCGGTGTGCTGCTCATTCTGGGCGTGGCGTTCCGCCTGGGCTCCGGCGTGCACTGGCTCACCGACATCTGCGGCGGCGTGCTGATCAGCTCCGCCCTGCTGCTGGCCTTCTCCGCGTATCTGGAGAAGATCGGGGAACAATAAAAAACCGCAAAGCAAACGGCTGTCCCGAAGCATGGGGCAGCCGTTTTTGAATGATGGGGAAAAATGCTCTTTTTGAGGGTGCTTTAAATCACTACGAGGCGAGGGCCTGTGCAATCCACAGCCTCAATCGTCGCAAGTGGAAACTGCTTGACTGATAGAATCGAGTTGGTTCCCACTGTGACAGAAAGGAACGCGGAAGTCTGGCATGGTGCCGTGGTGCTTCTGGCCCGGCGGCGAAGCCGCCAACCCGGATGCTTTGCATCCGGGGAAAGCCTGGGAATCATCCGCAGGGGATAGTTTACTTTCCCTCTCGGATGTTCCCAGGCTTTCTTGGGCCAGAAGCCCTCAAACTTTTCGTAACCCCAGCGCACCAGGCGGAGTTTGTTCGCTTATCCCAACTACGTTATTTCGCCAGTTGTGGGTCCAGGGTCCTCAGGACCCTGGCGCAGGTTTGGGGGCGCGCAGCCCCCAGCGTAACCCCCAAGTGAATGAAAGTATCCTTATTCGTCATTCCCGGCACAGATGCCACAACCTTACAAATCCCTGTGCGTATACTGGATGGTGCCGTCCACGGTATCCTGCACGGTCTGGCCGGAGCCGATGAGCTGGTATTTGTAGGTGCACAGCCCTTCCAGGCCAACTGGGCCCCGGGCATGGAGCTTGCCGGTGGCGATGCCCACCTCCGCGCCGAAGCCGTAACGGAAACCATCGGCAAAGCGGGTGGAGCAGTTGACATACACGCCCGCGCTGTCCACGCCGGACAGGAACTTCTGCTTTGCTTCTTCGTCCCGCGTGAGGATGGCGTCGGTGTGATGGGAGCCGTGACGGTTGATGTGGGCAATGGCTTCCTCCACGCTGTCCACGATCTTGATAGACAGGATGGCGTCCAGGTATTCGGTGTCCCAGTCCGCGTTGGTGGCGGGTTCGCAGGCAATGATTTCCCGTGTCCTTTCGTCGCCGCGGATCTCCACGCCTTTGGCGCGCAGTGCTTCCGCACACTTGGGCAGGAACGCGGCGGCAATGTCCCTGTGCACCAACAGCGTTTCCGTGGCGTTGCAGACGGCCAGGGCCTGGGTCTTGGCGTCCACGACCACCTTCACCGCCATGTCCACGTCGGCGGAGGCGTCCACGTAGGTATGGCACAGGCCCTCCGCGTGGCCCATCACGGGAATGGTGGTATGCTCCATGATGTACTTGACAAAGGCGTTGCTGCCCCGGGGAATGATCAGGTCGATGGATTCGTCCTGAGACAGCATGTCGTTCACGTCGTCGCGGGTTTCCAGCAGCGCGGCCCAGCCGGCCGGCAGGAGATGCCGGACGCCTTCCTGCATGGCTTCCATTAAAGCGCGGTTGGTGCGCAGGGCTTCGCGGCCGCCCTTGAGCAGCGCCGCGTTCCCGCTTTTCAGGCACAGCCCCGCGATCTGCACCAGCGCGTCGGGGCGGGATTCAAACACCACCCCGATCACCCCGATGGGGCAGGCGACGCGGTACAGGTTCAGCCCCGGCGTCAGCTCCCGCTTGAGCGTGATTTTACCCAGCGGGTCGGGCAGGGCGATCAGGGAATCAATGCCGGAGCACACGTCGGCGAGTTTTGCTTCGTCAAACTTTAAGCGCTTCAGCAGCGGCCCGGCCAGGTGTTCTTCCTCCGCCTGGGCCATGTCCAAAGCGTTCTGCGCGAAAATGGTTTCCTTGTGCTGTTTCAGCGCGGCCTGAATACCTTTCAGCGCCGCGTTTCTTTCTTCCACCGATAATACCGCCAGCCTGTACGCCGCCTGCCGCGCGTCCAGGGCCCATTGCTTTTGTTCCATCGTTGTACCTCCAAATCAACAGGAAAGTGTTAAACGTAAAGATGATATATGATACAGTTTGGGTGCAAAGGGTAACGACGGGGCGAGGGCATGTGCGATCCGCAGCCTCAATCGGCGCAAGTCCTACGGACATTGCTTGTTTCGGCTGATCTCACCGTCGATGAGAATCCCGCCACAGGCGGTCATCGGCGGTTCGTCCCTCGTGCACCTGCACCAGGGGACTTCGCCCCTTGGACCCATTTAGCGGATGAAGCTTTACTGATCGAATCAAATCGGTTCCCGCTGATACTGTATGAGACGCGGAAGCCTGACTTGGTGCTGTTGTGCTTCTGGCCCGGCGGATGAATCGCCGATGACCGCCTGTGGCGGGAATTTCATCGGCGATGAAATCAGGCGAAACGAGCAATGTCCGCATGAAG
>CADCJO010000043.1 GCA_902801765.1 uncultured Eubacteriales bacterium | reverse complement strand
TGCGGCCCTCGTGCACCTGCACCAGGAGATTTCTCACGGGGCTGCCGCCCGGCCTCCGCTGACAATGATCCACTGGATCATTGTCCAAGCGCTTCGGCCCTCCTGGACCTCAATAGCGGATATGGCTTTGATTGGAAAATCAGCCTGGTTCCCGCTGATGCTTGGAGAAACGTGGAAATCTGACTTGACGCCGTTGTGCTTCTGGCCCGGCGGCGAAGCCGCCAACCCGGATGCTTTGCATCTGGGGAAAGCCAGGGAATAATCCGCAGGGGAAAGTTTACTTTCCCCCTCGGATTTTCCCAGGCTTTCTTAGGCCAGAAGCCCTCAAACTTTTCGTCACCCCAACGCGTCAGGCGGAGCTCGTCTGCTTATTCCAACGATGCTCATTCGCAAGTTGCGGGTCCAGGGGGATCATCCCCCTGGCGCAGGTCTGGGGGCGCGCAGCCCCCAGCGTTCCCTTTCCTCCATTTGTAGATAGTGATTTAAAGTGCCCTTTGCCTTTTCTGAAATCAGCTGAAAAACGCATAGAGGGCAAACGCAGCCGCGCCGACAAGACCCAGCAGCCCGCCCGCAATGCAATGCTTCCCGGCGCGGTAATCTGCCATATCCCCCGCGAGATGGTACTTTTCCGGATCGGATGGATCATAAAACACGTCCACGCTGCTGCCGACCTCCAGCCTTGTTTCCAGCCGCTGGCCGACGGGGTATTCGCTTTCAAACTCCCTGCCCTCTGCGGTGTAATGAATGACAGGATGCCAGTAGGTGATGTAACCAGAGTTTCTCCCTTTCTTCTGCACCTTCCGTTCGTCCACGACCACCCCGGTGGTGGTCAGGCTCGTCTGTTCCTTCTCCCGCCGGTAAAAATCACGCAGGCTGCATATGCCGACGCCAATAAAAAAAACAGAGACTCCGCCAAGGATACCAAATATCAGCAGGGCAGACCGCAGATTTCCCATGGTTCTTTCCTCCTTGCAGTCCTGCCGTCAGGAAATCCTGCGGCAGGAGCTTCTTTCCGTGATAAAAACAGGCACCAGCTGATTGAGCGGCACATCGTCGATGGGACCCGGATACAGCGCCGCGTCCAGCAGCATGGAGGCGAACAGCTGATAATCGTAGCTGATGGAAGTCAGCTCCGGGGCCGTGATGGAGCTGACGAACGTATCATCAAAGCCGATCACGGACATATCCTCCGGCACCCGCACGCCGCGCCGGTTCAGTTCCCGCAGGATGCCCGCGGACACCATGTCGTTCATCCCCAGGATGGCGGTCGGCAGCTTCTCGCATTGCAGCAGCTTTTCCACCCCTGTTCTGCCGGACGCCGCGTCGTACAGCGGCACATGCGCCAGCCATTCCTCCCGGAACGGCAGCTGATATTCCCCGATGATTTCGCGGAAACGGGCCAGCCGTTCCCGGGTGCCGTAATAGGGTTCGCCCGTGTAAATGAACCCAATCTCCCTGTGCCCCAGGCCGATCAGGTATTTCATGGCCAAATCCATGGACGCGCGGTGGTCGATGGCGATGCCCGGCACCCCCGGCATGGGGCTGCGGGAACCGGCGATGATGCGCGTGGCTTCCCGGGCGGAGGAAAGCAGGCTGATAAACGCAGGGTCAGGCTCTTCCAAATCAATGCGCCCACCGCATACGATAATCGCGTCAGGCTGCAATTCCCGCAGCTTGGTCAGCATGGCGATTTCAAAGGCGGGCGTGGAATGGGTGTTCATCATCAGGGTCGCGTAGCCGCGCTTGAACGCTTCGTTTTCAATGGCGGTAAACACGCTGATATAATACGGGTTGCCCGAATCCGCCACCACCATGCCGATCAGGCGGGAGCGGTTTTCCGTCAGCGCACGGGCCAGCGCGTTGGGACGGAACTGGTATTTTTCGATCAGCGCCATGACCCGCTCCCGCTTTCCGGGGCTGACCGCCGTGGCGCCGGTCAGAATGCGGGACACCGTTGCGGGCGAAACGCCGGCCTCCCGGGCGATGTCGTAAATCGTGATATTCTTTTTCATGTCGCTTTCCCCTGTCGCCAAACGTCAGCAAAACGTTTGCATATTCGGGTTTTCCATTTTTATTGTATCAAATCACGTCTCATTTGACAAGAACGCATTCGTCCGATCAGATGCAAAAAAAGAAGTCCCATTTTCGGAACTTCGTTTCTGAGAGGCGCCATCCGGATTCGGACCGGAGAGTAAAGGTTTTGCAGACCTTCGCCTTACCACTTGGCTATGGCGCCTTAAAAAATGGAGCGGTAGACGAGGCTCGGACTCGCGACCTCCACCTTGGCAAGGTGGCGCTCTACCAACTGAGCTACTACCGCTTATTTGAAGGTGCCTTGGGGCGGAGTTGAACCACCGACACTGTGATTTTCAGTCACATGCTCTACCAGCTGAGCTACCAAGGCAAATATGGCGACCCGGAAGGGGCTCGAACCCTCGACCTCCAGCGTGACAGGCTGGCATTCTAAACCGACTGAACTACCGGGCCATAATTATGAGTGGGAACAACAGGGCTCGAACCTGTGACCCTTTGCTTGTAAGGCAAATGCTCTCCCAGCTGAGCTATGCTCCCCCGCTCCTCCGCGGCGGTCTTCCGCGCGGCACGTATGATATAATAGCAGATCGTCCCGGGTTTGTCAATAGATTTTTATAAAATATTTCCGTTTTTTCAGCAGGCGCTTTGTGTTATACTGTTGTTATACAATCGAAAAGGAGAATCGCAAATGAAACTGATTTCATGGAATGTGAACGGCCTGCGGGCCGCGATGGGCAAGGGATTCATGGACGCCTTCACCGCATTGGACGCGGATATCTTCTGTCTCCAGGAAACCAAATTGCAGGAAGGGCAGATTCAGATGGAGCTGCCCGGGTATCACCAATACTGGAACTATGCCGAAAAGAAGGGCTATTCCGGCACGGCCATCTTTACAAAGCAGGAACCCCTGTCGGTGCGGTACGGCATCGGGGTGGATGAATTCGACCACGAAGGCCGGGTGATCACCCTGGAATACCCCGACTTCTTCTTCATCACCGTCTACACGCCCAACTCCCAGGACGGCCTGGCCCGCCTGCCCTACCGGATGCAGTGGGAGGACACTTTCCTGCAATATCTGAAAGGCTTGGAAAAGGAAAAGCCCGTTGTTTTCTGCGGCGATCTGAACGTGGCGCATCAGGAAATCGACATCAAGAATCCCAAATCCAATATTCACAACGCGGGCTTCACCCAGGAGGAGCGCGACAAAATGACCGCCCTGCTGGGCAGCGGCTTCATTGACACCTTCCGTTATTTCCATCCCGACGTGACCGGGGCCTACAGCTGGTGGA
The DNA here is from genome assembly GCA_902801765.1 of uncultured Eubacteriales bacterium. GTDB lineage: Bacteria > Bacillota > Clostridia > Christensenellales > Aristaeellaceae > RUG563. The sequence continues at coordinate 10,551 of CADCJO010000043.1, read as the reverse complement.
GCTACCGCTTCCGCGCCCGCGAGCATAACGCGGGCTGGCGCATCGACTACTTCATCACCTCCGAAGCCCTGCGGCCCCGGCTGGAAAGCGCCTGCATCCATCCCGAAATTTTCGGCTCCGACCATTGCCCGGTAGAGCTGGTGCTGCGGGATAAAGCGTGACGCGGGGGCTGATGGTTAATGGACGCTTTAATCCACCAGGGATTAGGGAATAGGGATTAGGAGTCGTCAGCCTGTCATCCCGACCGAAGCGGAGCGAGAGCGAAGCGGAGTGGAGGGACCTGAGAGAAGCATAAGCAGTCAAGCAACATGATACCCAGCTCTCAGGTCCCTCGACTTCGGTTCGCCTCTGGCTCACCTTCGCTCGGGATGACAAAGTTAGGGAATGTTCACACTACCTAGTATAGCGTTCGTCAAATAGATGGACGATTTGAACCTTTGTAAATCAATCGTGTTCTGGCAAGAATTCAGTCCAGGTAATTAAAAGACGTTCTACTAGTTGATTGACAAAATGCTTGTCCGTCCATTTCAAAGTATACAGTATATCAATCTGTACGCTCGTTCTCTCAATCCCTAATCCCTTTATTGACTTAAAGTGCCCTGCTATCAATGCAATCTCCCGAATAAAGCGAGCACAGATGATCGGGACAGGGGTCCAATCCCATGGTACACTGTTCAGGCAAAGGGAAAGGAGGCAGGCGGCATGCAAGGCTGGATCGAAGGTATTCAGGCGTCCATTGACTTCATCGAGGATAACCTGACGGAGAACCTGGACATTGAGGACATCGCCGCAAAGGCCGCGCTGTCGCCGTTCTACTATCAGCGCATCTTCGGCGCGCTGTGCGGCCTGACCGTCGGCGAATACATCCGGGCGCGCAGGATGACGCTGGCGGCGCAGGAGCTGGCGGGCGGTGAAATCAAGGTCATCGACGCGGCGCTGAAGTACGGCTATGATTCCCCGGACAGCTTCGCCAAGGCGTTTCAGCGCTTCCACGGCATCACGCCGTCCAGAACGCGGGAGCCCGGCGCGCCGCTGCGCTCCTTTGTCCGGATGCACATCAAAATCAGTTTGGAGGGCGGAACCATGTTGGATTATCGCATTGTGGAAAAAGCGCCGTTCACCATCGTCGGGTTCAAGCGGCGCTTCAATTCCGACACCAGCTACCAGGAAATTCCCAAGTTCTGGAACGAATGGGCGAAGGACATGCGCGGCATCAAGGGAGTCTTCGGCGTGTGCGTGGACATGGACGGCAAGGACTTCGATTACTGGATCGCCGACAACTACGTGCCCTGGGAGAACGTGCCGGAGGGCTGTGACACCCGGGTTATTCCCGGCGGGCTGTGGGCGGAGTTTGAATGCAAAGGTCCGCTGCCGAACAGCCTGCAAAGCGTGAACACCCAAATCTGGTCGGAATGGCTGCCGACCCTGAAGGGCTATTCCCTGGCGGGAAACTATTCGATCGAAATGTACTGCCCGCCCGCCGAAAAGCCGGAGGACACCCTCAGTTCTATCTGGATCCCATTAAAGAAAGATTGAAAAAAGGTTGAAAAAACAGCAGCGGAAGGCCGATCCTCCCGCTGCTGTTTTTTACAGTCTGAATGAAAACTCTCCGAAAACCGGAATCGATAAAAGCATCACTCGAGCGGCATAATGGAGGAAGCAATGATGTAGAAGATCATCTTTGCGCCTTCGTCATTGATGGGAGAGAAGGTGAAGAAGATCATGTTGTCATTGGTATCCACCAGCACGATGGCGCCTTCATTGGTTTCCTCGGCTTCATAGGTAACGGCGTCGAGGCCGTTGATGGTCACGATTTCAGGCTCCTTCATGCCGCCTTCCACGGCGTTCTGGTAAGCCTGATCCAGGGTCATACCGTCCACATGCAGCGCGTAGATGGTGAGAACACAGGTCTGTTCTTTGTCCGTCAGCTTCGCGTAAACGCCGGAAGCGGTTTCTTCTTCGGTGACTTCCACGGCATTCAGCTCATCGGGCAGCCAGATTTTCAGGCCCATCTCGTCGATGTTGTAGAAATCGCCTTTCAGGTCAGAATCTGCGATCAGCGTTTCAGAGGTGGCCCAGTCGATGGCGGTTTTTTCTTCAGCCATGACAGAGAAGGGCATCAGGACGACGCACACCAGCGCCAGCAGGGCAATCAGTTTCTTCATAAAGTTATGCTCCTTTTTCTTTGTTCTGTCGCATCGCGCAACGCGGGATATTATACAATATTTCGTTGGACCGGTCAACCCTCGGTAAAACAAGTCTTTCTGTCTTCTGTTATTGCTGAATGAACGTTTCGTTCAGGATCTTTCCTTCCGCGTCCGGCAGACTCAGGCCCAGAGCTTTTGCTATGGTCGGGGCGATGTCAATCAGGTTCGCTTCCGCCATGCGCCGTCCGATATGGATGCCGGGGCCGGACAGCCACAGCAGCGTCCGCGCCTGCGGGCAGTCCAGGCCGAAGCCGTGTTCCCCGAAGGTGGCTTCCTGCCGGTCAATGAAGCAAGAACCCGGCAGTGCTTCCACGGCCAAATGAACGTTTTCCGGCGCATGAAGCGCTTTCAGGGTTTCTTCGTCATAAATGGTATGAATGCCCCATTCCGCCTGATGCGCCTCCAGTGCGTCCCGGGCGGCTTTTAAATTGTCCCCGAAAATATACGCGCCCATGCCAAGGCTTTGGGCCCGCGCGCCGCAGGCGGCCCGCAGCTCCCTGTCCAGCAGAATCCCGTTGGGCGCGTCCTGCTGGCCGTGGTCGCTGACCACGCAGAACAGGGTTTCTTCCAATAAATGAGCCTTTCGCACAGCGTCGATGATGCGGCCCACCCGCGTGTCCAGGCGCTCCATGGCGACGTGTGCTTCTTCGCTGTCCACGCCGTACTGGTGGCGCATGGCGTCGCAGTCCACCAGATGGACGAACAGCGCGTCCGGCGGACGGTAGGAAGCATACAGCCTTTCGCACAGCAGAGCGGCATAGTCGTCCAGGTGAGGCTGACGGATGCTCTTGCGGGTTCTGCCGTAGAGCGCTTCCATGTGCAGAATCCATTCCGGCGAGCCGTACCGAAGCATTTTCAGCGCGGCGTTTTCCCCCGGCAGGGGCAGCACCTCCGGAAAATTGCGGTGCACATACCGGTTCATTCCGCTGACGGGCCAGAGGACGGAAGCCACGTCCAGCTTTTTTTCCTTCGCGGCCTGATAGAGCGTTTTCACCTGGATATCGCCCAACGACCAGAACCATTTCCGCATTTCGGGCGCAACGTCCGGCTGGAAGGGCTGGTTGTGGCCGATGCCGTGGGTGCGTGGATAACAGCCGGTAATGAGCGACGTGTGGATGGGGTAGGTCAGCGTAGGATACACCGTTTTCACGTTGTCGCAGAACACGCCGTTTTCCGCCAAAGCAGAAAGCGCGGGCAGGCTCAAAAGCCTGTCCGCGTCGGGCTGCGCCACCGCGTCCAATGAAATCATGCAAAGACGCATATGCTTAACCTCGGTTCCTCACAGATACGAAAGAAAAGTTCGCTAAAGCTTTCATAAACTTCCTCATGCGGGAAAGTCTTTCAGTTTTACACGAAACGACAGCAATCGAGTCTTTTTCAAGTAAAACCGAATTGTCATCCCGACCGAAGTGGAGCGAGCGCGGAACGGAGTGGAGGGATCTTGGAGAAACACATCAATGCAGACAGCATTTTATCCAACTCTCAGGTCCCTCGACTGCGGTTCGCTTCTCGCTCACCTTCGCTCGGGATGACATTGAAGCTTGACTGATGAAATGATTTTCGATATTTGCGTTACGATATATGAAGTTCATGGAATCGCCCGCAATGGAAAGCTCTTATCCCCTCCGGCGGCGCTTTCTGCGGAAGAAGAGGAAGTAAATCACCAGGCCCCAGATGATGACGCTGCGCCAGTTGATGCGGGTTTCCTCAGAATGCCATTCATTCTGCCAGCTTTTCCAATACTGGTCGTTGTCGTTTTCCCGGGCGTCGTAATCGTCCCGGGCGAACATGCCGTACCACCAGTCGTCGGTGGTCTGGGGCTGAGGCGTGGACTGGATGGCAGCCTGGCCGAAGAGCCCGGTCACATCCAGAGTTTGATTCTTCGCTTTGGCCAGAGTCTGGCCCAGCTGCACGGCCGTGTCGGCCAGGGCTTCGTCATACTGCCGGGCCAGGAAGGCGGTGCGGAAATGATTCGCCAGCAGGCTGATCTGGGTATCGGCAGGTACGGCCTTTTCCGCCGCGCTGCCCAGGGCCAGAGCGTAGGTTTCCTCGCCGATGACCATCAGCAGCAGGGCGTCGCCCGTGCCCAGGCCCCACACATCGAACACCTTCTTGGCGTAGGTGGTGGCGTTCACGCCGCCCAGGAAGTGGCGGGTCAGCACGAACAGGCTGCCGCCCGTGGCGGTATTCATACGAGTGTTCAGGGTTTCCATATCGGAGATGGTCTTTTCTCCCAGCGCCCCGGCCAGGTCAGCCACGGTTCCCTGGGGGCGGGGAGGATACTTGGTTTCCGCAAAGGCGGGCGCGGCCAGCCCGATGCACAGCATCAGCGCCAGCACCAGCGCAAGGATACGATCGACACGCATTTTGTCCTCCCCCTTTCTTACTGCGCGTTAAAGACTTCGGCGGGCTTGATGCCCATGAGTTTGGCCAGGAAGCCGCTGAACGTGCGGTTGATGCGGCCGTTGAATTCCGCCGCGGCCTGGTTATAGGTGGCCCCGACGGTCATCTGCTCGCTCTCAGAGAGCATCTGGGGCAGGTAGTTTTCCACATACATTTTGTCCCGGCTGTCCTGCTTCACAGAATCCAGTTCAGCCAGCTTTTTCAGCAGCGCCGCCGCGTCGCGGCCCAGGGCGTCGTTGGCCTCGGCCTTGCGGTCCAGGCCGCTGTACGCGTTGTCCAGCTGGCCCAGGTCCATGGATACCCGCTGGTAGGCTTCGTCCGTTTCCGGCACGTGGCGCTTCGCCACCGCCAGGATGTTGTAGGCTGTTTCCACACGAGTTTGCAGCATGCTTTCCAGGCCCGCGTAGGTGGCGTCCACATGGGCCTTTTCTTCCGACCACCCCTTGTATGCGCCGAACAGCACGCTGCCGATGATCAGCACGATCATAATCACAAATGCGGTGCCTGTCTTGAGTTTCATTGTTGGCCTCCTTTATGAAGCCTTCCCCTTGAGGGGAAGGTGGGCCGCGAAGCGGCTCGGATGAGGTGACAATCACCTCATCAGTCACCTTCGGTGACAGCTTCCCCTCAAGGGGAAGCCTTTTGGGTTACATCGTCAGCAACTTTTCTTTCAGGTTCTTCTCCATCGTCGCCAGGGTCTTTTCCGCCTCGGCCCGCTTCTGGCGGCCTTCCGCCTGGATGCGGGAGACCTCGTTGATGGTGTCGATCAAGCTTTGGTTAGTGGCGATGAGGGTTTCCATATCGATGATACCGCGCTCGGATTCCTTGGCCGTTTCGATGGTGCCCATTTTCAGGGTTTCGGCGTTCTTGCGCAGCAGATCGTTCGTCATGTTGGTGACGGCGCGCTGGGCCTGCATGGCCTGCTGGCTGTGGTGCAGACCCAGGGCCAGCACCATCTGGTTTTTCCACAGGGGCAGAGTGTTCACCAGCGTGGACTGGATGCGCTCTACCAGCAGGGAATTGTTGTTTTGCAGCAGGCGGATCTGGGGCGCCATCTGCATGGAAATCTGCCGGGTCAGTTTCAGGTCGTGCAGTTTCTTTTCAAACCGGTCGCACTGGGCGGCCAGGTCGTTGGCCTTCTGGGCGTCCATGGCGTCACCGCTCTTCGCCGCGATCTCCTGGAGCTTCACCAGCTCGTTTTCCCGCACTTCCTTGAGGCGCTGTTCGCCCGCCACGATGTACATGGTCAGCTCGTGGAAGTAAGCCAGGTTCATGTCATACAGCTTATTGAACATCGCCACGTCCTTGAGCAGCTGCACCTGATGCTCCTCCAGGTTGCCCGCGATGCCCTCGACGTTTTTGCTCACGTCCTCATACTTGGCCTGGATGGTGGAAATCTGCTGCTTCGCCCCGAAGAACAGGCCCCTCAGCCCCTTGGGCTTTTCGCCCGCGGCGTTGAAGCCCTTGAGCTCCGTCACCAGCTTGGTCAGCATATCCCCCACTTCGCCGGTATCGCCGGTCTTGACGTTGGAGAGCACTGTGTCCGCGAAGCCGGAAATTTTTTTCTGAGCGTCCGCGCCATACAGCATCACATGGTCGGGATTGGTCAGGTCGATGGTTTTGGAAAATTCCTGCACCTGCTTCATTTCATCCTCGGTCAGTAAGCTTTCCAGCGTCGCCACCGCTTCCGCGGCGTCCGGGGCCTGCGGCTCCTGGGCGTTCAGCTCGTCCAGCTTTTCCACCGCCTGCTCCATCTGCAGTTTCGCTTCCGCATCGGAATGGAGGGTCAAAATCGGCGCGGCATGGGCCTGCGCTTCGGCCATGTTGTTTTCAGTCATCGGGGACGCTCCTTTCACAATCAAATCATATTTTTACTGGGGGAAACCTCTCTTTGTTGTTTCTTCGCACGGCCTGCGCCAAAATCGGCTTGCCCGCGCTGTGGTTTTCTCTTACTGGGTGGCCATCACGCTATGCGTCTAAAGCCGCATAGCTATGAGAGGTTTCCCCCAGACCCCCTTCCGAGAAAGCCGAATAGGAATTATTCCTTTAAGGTCTCCTATTCAATTCCTAAAAAGTTACTTTTCATATTTTGTCTGCCCCTTCACGCCGCCGTCGATCAGCCCGTCCTGGCGAAGCATGGTTTCCATGACATCAATGTCGGTGGAAATATCCAGCAGTTCATCCTGGTACAGGGCGTCCAGCTGCTTGTCGAAGGCTTTGAGCACGGTGTCCATGGCCTCGCGGATTTGGGCGCGGGCTTCGTTGGCGTTCTCACCCTTCACCTGCCGCTCGTCCATCTTGCGGTAGCCGGTCAGCATTTTCAGGGTGGTGGGCAGATAGTAGTCCATGAACCGGCGAATCTGCGGCGCTTTCGCGGGCTGCTCGGCCACGGTGTGGAAGATCTGGTTGGCCACCTTATCCAGCTGGTTCATCTGGGCAGTCAATTCCGCGTCGGGAATCAGGTCGTTTTCCTTCCGGATTTCGGCCAGCATTTCCTGGCCCTTTTCCACCAGGCTGTCCACGGCGCTGTCGCCCGTCTTGGGAATAGGCTGCTGCACCGGCGCTTCCTTGGAGGTGTCCAGGCCCTGGGCCATAATAAACACCACCCGGCCCACCAGCAGAGCGATACCCGCCACGATCAGGTAGTGCTGCCAGCGGTACATGGGAAAAATCAGGGAATACAGCACCACCGCGGCGCCCATGGCGATAAAGGAAATCACATAAGCCTTGGTGTCGTTCTTCTTGTTCTGCTGCATTGTTTCCTCCCCCTTCTGATTGATTGCGGGTAAAGTATAGCAAATCCGGGAAGAAAGGCAACGGCTTTTTGCCGAATCATACATTTTCCCCGCCGAAAGCGGCAATCCGCCGCTTTTTCGTTCGGAAAACAGTATACCACAATGTTCCTGTCATTTCAATGTGAAACTCATTAGGAAATGATGAAAATACATCTTCAATCCTTGCGAAAAATAGTGTATAATGGAGATGGAGCATCGTGAATGTTTTTTTGAGTTCTAAGTTCAAAGTTCTAAGTTCCAAGCCTGATGAACGTTTTAACAGGGCACGGGTATGAACTCTTTAAACTTGGAACTTAGAACTTGGAACTTAAAACTGACGAGAGGGGGATTTCAATATATGAAGCTGCTGACCATCGCCATCCCCAGCTATAATTCCCAGGACTACCTGAGCCACGCGGTGGAATCCCTGCTGCCCGGCGGCGACGAGGTGGAGATCCTGATCGTGAACGACGGCTCCAAGGACGATACCGCGAAAATCGCCGACGACTACGAACGCAGGTATCCCGGCATCGTGCGGGCCGTCCACAAGGAAAACGGCGGCCACGGCGACGCGGTGATGACGGGTCTTGCAAACGCCACGGGGCTGTATTTCAAGGTTGTGGACTCCGACGACTGGGTGGACGCGGAGGCGTATCCCCAGGTGCTGGAATGTTTGCGGGGCTTCGCCGCACCGGACAAACAGATCGACCTGCTGGTGAGCAACTATATCTATGACAAGGTCGGCGCGGTTCACAAGCACACCATGAGCTACCACCACGCCCTGCCTCAGCATCGTGTGTTTGGCTGGGAGGAAACGCGGCATTTCCGCAAGGGCCAGTACATGCTGATGCACTCCGTCATCTATCGCACCCAGCTGCTCCGGGACTGCGGCATGACGCTTCCCAAACACACCTTCTACGTGGATGAGCTGTATGTATACATTCCCCTGAAAAACGTGGAAAAGATGTACTATCTGGACGTGGACTTCTACCACTACTTCATCGGCCGGGACGACCAGTCCGTGCAGGAGCAGGTGATGATCCGCCGCATCGACCAGGCGCTGCTTGTGAACCGGCTGCTGGTCAGCTCGGTGGACCCCTATGCGATTCCCGACAAGCACAAGCGCAAGTATATGCTGAACTACCTGGAAATCGTCACCACCGTTTCCTCCGTCCTGCTCACCAAGAGCGGCACGGAAGAAAACCTGCAAAAGAAAAAAGACCTGTGGGTATACATTCAAAAGGAAAATCCCAGGGTCTACGATACCCTCCGCCACCACCTGCTGGGGCGTCTGATGCACCTGCCCGGCAAGGGCGGCCGCGCCTTGACCATTGGGGGATATAAGGTGGCGCAGAAGATATTTGGGTTTAATTAAATCAGCGTGTAAAGGGAAGTGTATCTTGCATGATCGAAACGGTTCATACAAATTCCTTCTCCTATGCGTGTTTTGTCATCCCGAGCGAAGGCGAGCCGCAGTCGAGGGATCTGAAAGAAACACGATCAATCAGACAACATGATTCCCAGCGATCAGTTCCTTCGACTCCGCTTCGCTGCGCTCGGGATGACAATGATGGTTTGTTCTCCCAATGTTTCTCCAATGGTATTCGACAGATGATCTTTATCTGTACTCTGAACTCTTTCTGCCCTCTGTCTTCCCCTATCAACATCACAAGGAGGTTTCCCCATGTACACCATGAAGGTTCCCGCCCCTCTCGACCCCGGTTTCCGTCCCCTGGAAATGGAAGTCCGTGCCTACGAACAGGACGCGCTGGCCAGCGGCCAGGCCGTTCCTTTCGGCGTGCTGATCCTGCGCAACCAGGGCTTCTGCGACCATTACCAAATGAAAATCTTCCCCGACGGGAAAGACGCCCGCACTGTGCCGCTGCTGGACCGGCTGGTGAAAACCCTGCTCTGGGCCCGGGGCGGCTGGAAGATCGTCACCTTCGGTTCCCGGGAAGTGCATGATCATCTGAAAGCCGCGTATCAGGCGGGCGGCGAACGCGCCTTTGACGCGGACTTTATGTCCACCGTGTACGAGCGCCCCTTCGAGGTGGAGCAGGCGGAAAAGATCGAAGACGTGCTCGTCACCCGTTCTTCCGCCAGCACCGTGGGCCGTCACCTGAACGGCTGCCGCATCGGCTTTGACGCGGGCGGCAGCGACCGCAAGGTGTCCGCCGTGATCGACGGCGAGGCGGTCTATTCCGAGGAAGTGGTCTGGTTCCCCAAGACCAACTCCGACCCCCAGTACCATTACGACGGCATCCTGGACGCCATGAAAACCGCCGCCAGCCACATGCCCCGGGTGGACGCCATCGGCGTCAGCAGCGCGGGCGTGTACATCGACAACAAGGTGATGGTTGCCTCCCTGTTCCTGAAAGTGCCCAAGGAGGACTTTAACCGCCGGGTCAAGACCATGTACATGGACGTGGCGAAGGAAATCGGCGCACCCATCGAGGTGGCCAACGACGGCGACGTGACCGCCCTGGCCGGGGCCATGGAGCTGAACGTGGGCAACGTGTTCGGCGTCGCCATGGGCACCAGCGAGGCGGCGGGCTATGTGGACAGCGCCATGAACATTACCGGCTGGCTGAACGAGCTTGCCTTCGCCCCCGTGGACGCGAACCCCGCCTCTCTTTCCGACGAGTGGAGCGGCGACTGGGGCTGCGGCGTCAAGTATTTCAGCCAGGACAGCGTGATCAAGCTGGCCCCCGCCGCGGGTATCGCGCTGGACGAGAGCCTGTCCCCCGCTGAAAAGCTGAAAATCGTGCAGAAGGAAATGGCGGCAGGCAATCCGGAAGCCGCGAAGATTTATGAAACCATCGGCGTGTACTTCGGCTACACCCTGGGCTGGTACAGCCGGTTCTATGATATCGACCACGTGCTGATCATGGGCCGCGTCACCTCCGGCGACGGCGGGCCGATCATCCTGCAAAAGGCCCAGGAGGTGCTGGACAAGGAGTTCCCCGCCCTCGCCGCGAAAGCACAGCTCCACATCCCCGACGAAAAGAGCCGCCGCGTGGGCCAGAGCGTGGCAGCAGCCAGCCTGCCGCAGGTGTGAAGGAAACATTTTTAAAGGGCACTTTAATTCACTACCTACAATCGAAGGAGAGGGAACGCTGGGGGCTGCGCGCCCCCAGACCTGCGCCAGGGCGGTGACCGCCCTGGAC
>CADCJO010000042.1 GCA_902801765.1 uncultured Eubacteriales bacterium | reverse complement strand
AAGCAATATCCGCTATTGAGGTCCAGGAGATGAAATCTCCTGGTGCAGGTGCACGAGGGCCGCACAGGCCCTCGCCTCGTCTTTGTTTTTTACCCTTCATAGCATGACTGTTAAGAATTTAGAATCGGAATAGCTGACAAAAAATTTTATCCCAACAGAAATATTTATTCAGGTTTTACGCCCTTCCCGCTCAGCTTCCGGCGCTCCATGCGGCGGATGCGGTTGATGTGGCGTTCGAAGTCTCCGTTGTCCATGAGCTGGGCCAGCACATACTGTTCAAACGCGGGCACGGTGCAGGAATAGAACCCCACCGTTTCAGAAAACAGGGGAATCAGACGGAGCGGCAGCACCATATACCCCACGCGGAGGGAAGGCGATACGGTGCGCGTAAAGGTATTCAGGTAGATCACATTTTCTTTTTTCGATTGGAAAAACACCGTTTCCTCCGGCTTGCGCAGCAGGGAAAACTCCGATTCAAAATCGTCCTCCACGATGAAACGGTCGTCCGTATCCGCCCAGTGGATGTATTCCCGGCGCTTGGACGCGCTGGCGGTCACGCCGCTGGGAAAGCTGCGGTAGGGCGTAATGTGGAGCACTGATGCGTTTGTAGCCGCGAGGGCGGCGGATTGGATGCCGTCGTGAGCCAGGGGCAGCAGGTCGCATTGGACGCCCTTGGCGCGGTACACCTGCTCGATCTTGGCATAGGACGGACTTTCGATGGCGTAAAGCCTGTCCCGGCCCAGCATTTCCACCACCAAGCCGTAGAGGTACTCCGCGCCGGAGCCGATCACGATTTGTTCAGCCGACACGTTCATTCCCCGGTTGCGGGCAAGATACCGGGCAATGGCCTGACGCAAAGCATCGCAGCCGGTGTTGGGCGATTTGCTCAGCAGCGCGTCCCCGTATTCCGTCATGACCCGGCGCATCGTGCGGGCGAGGACGGAAAAAGGAAAATAGTTCTCCTGCTTTGGCGTATACCGTTGAGGCGCGGCAGAACGGGGCGGGGGCGGCGACACCTGAACAAAGCCATCCAGCGGGCGGTAAATCACATAGTAGCCGCTGCGGGCGCGGGATTCGATATAGCCCTCCTGGCAGAGCAGCTCATAGCTGTGCTCCACCGTGATCACGCTCAGGCTTTCTTCCCGCGCGGTTTCGCGGCGGGAGGGAATCCGTTCGCCAAAGGCCCAGACACCCTGGGTAATTTTCTCCCGAAGAGATTCGTACAATTGCAGATAAGCTGGTTTTTGACGGTTCATCTGGTCTTATGTTTTTCTCCTGTTCTGGCACTTTTTTTATAGCCACTTTCAGTATATACTGATTCCACTTTCCAGTCAAGAAATTTCGGAAAGGGTTTTGCAAGGAGATGATTCGGGATGAAGAAACAGGATAAAAAAGTTTTGAACACGGTACTGGTCGGCGCGCTGGCCGCGATGGTGTATGTGGTCACGCTGTTCCGTTTTCCGCTGCTGGGCTCCAAGGTACATTTTGCCAACGCGGTATGCCTGCTGGCGGGGCTGCTGCTGGGGCCGAACCTGGGCGGCGTGGCCGCGGGGCTGGGCTCGGCGCTCTATGACCTGACCATGTATAACGAGGGCATTGTGAATCTGCTCATCACCTTTGTGAGCAAGTTCGCCATGGCCTGGGTATGCGGCAAGCTGGCGGGAAAGCCGGAGGAAAAGCAGCCCGTCGTCCGGGTCGTCATCGCCTGCGTATGCGGCGCGCTGACCTATGTGGCGCTTTACATGCTCAAAACCGGCGTGTATGGCGCAATCGCAGGCAACATCTGGGCTCCGATGGTGAGCAAATTCCCCGCCTCCATCATCAACGCCGGGGCAGCCATCGTTGCCGCGCCTGTGTTCTACCACGCCGTGCGCCCCGCGCTGCATGCCGCGGGTATCCTGCGTAAGGAAACCTAAAGATTTCATTTTTCTTGTGATCATTATCTTCTATATTTTTCATTCTAAACAACGATGTTCTCAAGGATGAAAAGCCGACGAGGCAGGAGCCTTCGCGGTCCCGCAGGCTTTGAATTTCACCCTTGAGAACATCGTTGTTAAGAGTTGAAAGAAGATGGTTTCTATCATTTCATGATGAGTTTCTCCGCGTTCCCGCCCAGGATCGCGCGTTTATCCGCGTCTGGCAAAGGCAGAGCGCGGATTGCTTGCAGAGATTCGGATTGATCTCCCCAGGGGGAATCGGTGCCAAACAGAATATGATTCGCGCCGAACAGAGAAACCAGGCGCAGAAACTGTTCCTCGCTCAGCAGGGCAAGCTCCTGCGCTGACTTGTAATGCCCGTCGCCGTTGGGTGTCATTTGTCCCAGGGCGAAGGATGTATCCAGATATACGCCGGCGCCAGGCAGCAGCCGTTCCACAGCGTCCCAGCAGCGCCAGCCGCCCATATGGGCCAGAATCAGAGTTGTATCCGGCGCTTTTTCCCGGGCGCGGAGCAGCTTTTCGGGCACAGACTGTTCCGCGCCTGGCAGTCCCACGTCCAGACCTGCGTGAGTCATTACCAGCATCCCAAGCTCAGATGCCTTTTTTAATATGCGGACAAAGCGTACATCGTCAAAATCCACCCCCTGATAGGGCGGATGCACTTTGACGCCTCGCACGCCCGCCGCGCAAAGGCGTTCCATTTCCTGCTCCCAATCCGGAAAATCCGGGTGCATCCCGCCGAAGGAATACACGCCGGTTTCGTTCGACAGCGCGTTGACACGGATCGCGTTATCGTTGATATGGGGCACCTGCTTCGGGCTGGTAGCGACAGGCAGCACCGCGGAAGCGTCAATGCCCGCAGCTGCCATGGACGCCCGCAGCCCGGATACTGTCCCATCAGAAAAAGGCTTGGTGTGGGACGCGGCCTGCAATTTTTCAACCGCAGCCGCGGCAATCGCATCCGGGAAGGTATGCGTGTGAAAATCTATGATCATGATCGCTGCCCTCCTCCGTGCGTCAGAAGGTCCACGGAAGGTAAGCCGCCGCCACGGCCAGCACAACGGCGGGCAGCATGTTGGCGACCCGCGCTTTCTTACCCCACACCAGGTTGAGGCCTACGCAGAAAATCAGCACAGAGCCGATCAGCGACAAATAAGCAATCGCCAGTTCCGTCATGATGGGGGAAACCAGGCGGGCCAGCAGGGTAATCGCTCCCTCAAACAGAAAAACGGGAATGGCGGAAAATACGCAGCCCTTCCCCAGCGAGGAAGTCATCACCGCGATGATGATAAAGTCCAGCACGGATTTGACGGCCAGCGTGGAATAATCGCCCAGGATGCCGTCCTGAATCGCCCCGACAATTGCCATGGCCCCGATGCAAACGGTCAGGGAAGCGGTCACGAACGCGCCGACGAACTGCTGATCTTTGCCGTTTCCCGTTTTTTGTTTCAGCCATTCACCGAAGCGTTCAAAGCCTTTTTCAATCCCGATCAATTCCCCGATAACCGTACCCAGCGCAAGACACAATACCACCAGCATGGACTTTCCGCTGACCAGCGCGCCGCCGTCGATGCGCAGCATTCCCTGCATCGCGCCTGCAATGGCGATAAACATGACACTGATGCCGCAGGTGACGGTCAGCGCGTCCTGCTGCTCCTGCCGGAACAGCTTTCCCGTAAAATGACCCAACAGCCCGCCCGCTAAAATGGCCGCGCTGTTGATGATCGTGCCAAGACCCATCATCGGGTTCACCTCCTGTCGATCTGGTTCTGCATTGAGGGTATTTTTGAAGATGGATGATATTAAACGCACATGGAACGCAGCAGATCCGACAGGGTATCCATCACCTGCTCACACACGGCGTATCCTTTTTTCAAAAGCGGTTCCGGAGCGCTTGCCATGATATAGGGATGCCCCACCAATTGGAGCATACCGTCATCATTGAACTGGTCGCCGAAGGCGGCAATCTCAGCGAGCGGAATATCCAGCGCTTCGGCCAGCGCACGAATTCCGTCTCCTTTATTGACCATGGTAAAATCCAGCCAGTCCCGGCCCGCTATATCGCAGTGCAGCTTTCCTTCCCATTTCTGCTGAAGAGGCAGAGCGATCTCTGCTACCCCGTTTGGATGATAACCCGAAATCTTGATACATTCGCCGACGACGGACGAATCATCCTCAATGACGGTCACCGTATTCCGCAAAAGGTATACCATCGCGTCGGTATACTCTCTGCTGGCGGAGGACAGCACATAGCTCGTTTCCGGCGCGCTGATCAGCAATTCCATGCCCGCGTCCAGAATATCCCGCGCAATTTCCTTTGCCATTTCCGGGGGAAACCAGCTTGCGTGTCCATTTCCCTGCGTGACCACATACGCGCCGTTTTCGCAGATAAAATCCATCCCGCCCGCTTCACGCGCGAATAAGCGTTTCAAATTGCCGTACTGACGACCGCTGGCCGCGGCGAACCGCACGCCTTTTCCCCGAAACGCGCGGATCATGTCAAAAATGCCAGGAGGCAGCTGATGCTGCGGCGTAAGCAGGGTGCCGTCCAGATCGGTGGCAATCAGGCGGATCATGAGTCTTCCTCCGACTGAGGCTCAGTTCCCACTTTGGGAAGCTGGATACTTCCAATCCTGCTGACCAGCGTTTTGCGTATTTCCTGAAGAATCGTGTCGCTTCCCGCGGCAATAAACTGTGTAATCATGTTCCAAGTGATTTCCCGCTGCTCCTTGGGCATGGACTCCAGCATTTTCCACATGCTGGACAGCGAACCCAGCAAATCGCCCTTGATTTCCCCGATCGTGGCGCGGCCGGTGGATTCCAGCAGGCCAAACAGGGTATTCACAAAGGTACGGCGTTTTACGTCGCTTTGCTCAGCCAGCCATTGATGCAGCGTACTTTCCAGGGCTACACTGCTGTCGCTGCGCTTCTGCGCTTCCACAAATCGGTTTCCCAGCACTTGCCAGGAAAAGCCATCGTGCTGGAAAATCCCGGATACTGTGCTTTTGACCACATGCTGAAACGCTTTGCTGTCCAGCAGCGTGCCAATCACCGCTTTTTCCGGCACCGTACAGATGATCCGAGGGAGCATCTCGCGGTAAGCGTCTGTTTCTGTAAACTCTTTCAGGAAGCCTGGGCCGTCGTTATTGTACACCGCAATGACGCGGTCGCGTACAGCTTTCTCCGCGCATACCGCTGCGTACACCGCCAGGTTGCCGCCTTTGGAATGACCGCCCACCCGGATGGAAATGCTTTGACCGCTGAAATGCCTGGTCAGGTATTCCGCCGCTCGGCGCTGGCCTTCTGTCGCCGGCATATAGCTCAGGTTAAAGTCCTCTTTCCAGCCAACAACCGTATCATCCGTGCCGCGGAAGGCAACGAACGCCGTGCCGTCCGGAAGGTAAAAGGTGAGCGCGGCCAGCTGCACATCGACGTTCGTATCAATCACATCATAATAATATGCCATCACCGTGCCGCCGAATCGTCCTTTGCCCGCCATCTCATCCATGAGGAACGGCGCCGTTTTGGTGTAGGAATCCATCGCCATGATTTCTTCCTGGGTATGCTTTTCCCAGAACAGGCGTCGCGCTACCTCGACAGTGATACGCTGTTCCCCTTCTTCTGACAGAACGCCGTGAAAATCCGTATAGGCCAGCTCGGAAAGCACCAGAGCATCCACTTCATTAAACGGCGACACAGTAAACGGCACGTCTCCGCGCCAGATCAGGTATTCGTGAATATTTGCCATTTTTCAACCTCATTCTAAGAAGAGAGCCCAGGAAACGCATTTCCTGAACTCTGCATACAATTATTCTTTGCTTCCCCGCGCCAGCAGGAACGCGCCTGCAAAGCCTGCGGCGAACGTAATGATGGAGATCAGCACGATGACGAAGGAAGCGCCTGACATGTCCGTCTGAATGAGCAGGGAAATCGGCGACGCGACCACCAGTCCCAGAACGCCGCAATAGGTGGCGGTGGGGTATTTGTTGGTCAGCCATTCGATGGCCTTCGCTACGCCGAAGATGCCCAGCACGATACCGACAACGAAGGGAATCAGCATCAGCAGCGGCTGGCCCAGCGCTGCGAAATCAAAATGCACCAGACCGGAAGCCACGGTTTTCAGCGCACCGGTGACCGCTTTGTAGTACCCCAGCAGCATCAGAACCAGACTGCCTGATACGCCGGGAATGATCATGGTGCCCGATGCAATCACGCCCATGACCACCAGCAGCAGCATCTGGCCGATATTCATGTCAATGGTATCGGCATTCTGAATACTGTCCTTGTTCTGGAAGCCCAACCAGATAATCAGCGCGAAGAGCACAATGAACGCAATCACCGCCGCTGCGTTGATTTTCTTTTTGTCGATCTTTTTCAGCAGCGGAGACAGCCCGCCGAGGATCAACCCGATGAACAGGGTATTTGTGGGCAGAGGATAGTTTTCCAAACCCCAGCTGATTACGCTGGCCAGCGCCAGAATGCCCACCAGCATACCGATGGCATAGGGCAGCAACGTCAGGATGCTTTTCTTGAATTCTTTAAACAGGTGTGTGATACAGTGAATCAAGGTGTCGTAGATGCCCATGCTCACCATCATCGTGCCGCCGGACACACCGGGAATGATGTTTGCCACACCGATGACCACACCGCGGAGAAGCTGATTGATCAAGTCTTTCATGGTTTCCTTTCCTTTCCGAAAAATTCGTGTTTCAGTTTACCATAATGCCGGTTTGAAGTCAATGAACCGTCGGGATAATTCAAGAAAAAAGAGCCGTCTCCGGATTCGACGGCTCTTTGATCGCTTTATACTGTTTGAGTTCTAAAATGTTGAAAGATTTGGGATGGGTTTTTCGTTTTGGCAAAGCTGAATGAAGGGAGGCGTAGCAGCGCTACGTTGACCGGAATAGCGCCGAACGCACCCGCGCTTTCGCTTTGTCGATAAGCGCGGGGCGTCTGAAGCAACGCCAGGGCGAAAAAGACGCCCAAAGATTCAACATTTTAGAACGAAAACAGTATTAAACAATTGTTTCACGTGAAACAATTATGATTCAAGGATACTCCGCAGCGCGGCACAGGCGGCGTCAAAGGCCTCATGACTGTTGGCATATACATAATGACCGCCGATCTTCGACTCTTCTCCGAAACGCTCCAGCGCTTTCAATCCGCTGAATACCGTCAGATGAGGCTCTACCGTCATGGATGTTCCGCCAGCCGCCAGGAAATCCTTTACGATGAAAGGAACATTTCCCTCGCCTTTTCCGGCCGGAACAACGCTGCCATCGGCAAACATGGCGTCTTTGATATGCAGGTACTTGATACGGGGTTTCAGCATCTTCCATGCTTCCATCGTATCCTGACCGCATTGAACGAAATTCGCAGGGTCGAAGATTCCGGCGATTTCTGGAATTTCCGAAAGAATCTCATTGCACCGAATCGCGTTGTCGCCATAAATCCCTTTTTCGTTTTCATGGCAAAGCTGGACGCCGCTGCCTTCGCCGATCTCCGCCATTTTACGCAGCCGATCCATCACTTCATTCCGGAACAGAGAAGGCTGTTTATCACGGGGAAGATAAAAGGAGAACATGCGGATATTGCCGCACTCCAAGATGTGGGCGATATCAAGGGTTCGTTTCAGAACGTCAAGATGCTGGCCGAAATCATCCTTTTCGATGTCAATTTTCCCAATAGGCGAACCGATGCTCCACACGGTCAAACCGGCATCCTCCATTTTCCTGTGAACTTCTTTTGCTTTCTCCATCGAAATGGAAGATACGCTTTCCCCATCCACCGAACGGATTTCCAGGCCAAGCAATCCATTCCTTTTCATCGCTTTGATCTGTTCGTCGATCATGGGGCTTGCCTCATCCGCAAAGGCAAAGATTCTTGCTTTATACATGCTGCGTGACATCCTTTCTATCTTGTATTGTTTCACGTGAAACAGTTTAATTTAAGAACGGTCCCTTCGCCTTGCGATCAGGACCAGACGAAGAAGCTGTAAAAGCGTGCTGACAAAGGAGGCAATATAGGTCAGCGCGGCGGCGTTTAAAACTGTTCGTACGCCGTCCAGTTCTTCCTGCGTAAAATACCCGCTGTCAGAAAGCATTTGATTCGCGCGGCGGCTGGCGTCAAATTCCACAGGCAGGGTAATCAGAGAAAACAGCGCGACAGCGGCAAACACGGCGATACCGGCATACATGAGCGGGCGAAAGGAAAAAATCATTCCGGCGATAAAAATCGGCCAAGCCAGATGGGAACCGATATTGACGACGGGAACCATGACCGATCGAAGCATCAGCGGCCCATAGCCCTGATCCTTTTGCAGCGCATGTCCGGCCTCGTGCGCCGCCACCCCAATGGCGGATACGCTGTCGGACCCATATACGCCTTGAGAAAGGCGCAGGGTATTGGTGGTAGGATCATAATGATCGGAAAGCGTTCCCTGGGTTGGCGCAACAGCAATATCGACGACACCCTGCCGGGAAAGCAGCGCGCGGATCATATCCTGGGCGGGAATGCCGCGTTGGGTGTGCACCTTGCCATATTTCTCAAAGGCTGTCTGAACCCGCATCTGGGCCCATAGACCAAGCAGAAGGCCAGGCAGAATCAAAAGAATGGTCCAATCAAAATACATCTGGGAACTCCTTTCTGCGATAGATGAACCAAGGTTACTATAATCCAAATTTATGAATAATTTATTGCCAAATGAACAAAGAAGAAAATTTCGTTCTATGTTTTGCTTCCTGAATATCAAAAAAGGACTGTGCAAACCTGCTTATTTATGATATAATTTATATGATAACTATGGCTGACTGCCTGAATAATAAGGAGAGACACGCATGTATGACGTGATGATCATCGGCGCGGGCGTGGTTGGATGCGCGCTTGCGCGGAAGCTTTCCCAATATAATGGGAAGATCGCCGTACTGGAAGCCGCTGAGGACGTTGCCGACGGTGCCAGCAAAGCAAACAGCGGCATCGTTCACGCCGGTTTCGACGCGAAGCCCGGAACGAAGAAAGCCTATTACAATGTAAAAGGCGCGAATATGTACGCGCAGCTGGCCAAAGAGCTCGGCGTTCCCTACAATCCCATCGGCGCGCTGGTGCTTGGTTTTTCCGAGGAGGACCGCGCCACGCTGAACACCCTGCTTGAACAGGGAAAGAAGAACGGCGTGAAGGAGCTTCGCATCATTGAGCGGGACGAGATTCTTGCGCTTGAGCCTAACACAAACCCGGAAGCGGTCTGCGCTTTGCTTGCGCCGACCAGCGCCGTGGTCAGCCCCTATGAAATGACTCTGGCGCTGAGCTATCACGCGGCGCAGAACGGCGTGGAATTCATATTTGACTGTCCGGTTACGAAAATCTACGAGGAACACGATACCTGGCACGTGGAAACGCCGAAGGGCGTGATCGAGGCGCGGGCGGTCATTAACTGCGCGGGAGTTGGCGCGGCCGCGCTGCACAACCAGATCTCTGATGAACCGCTGACGATCATTCCCCGGCGGGGCGAATATTATCTGCTGGATTCTACGGTCAAATGTCCTTTCAGCCGCACCATGTTCCAGGTGCCCGGAAAAATGGGCAAAGGCGTGCTGATTTCCCCCACCGCCCATGGCAACGCGCTGCTTGGTCCTTCGGCTGAAAATATCGAAGACGGCACGGATACCCGCACGACCCGGCAGGGGCTTGATTTCGTGCTGGATAAATGCCGCCTGACCTGGCCCAAGGTGACTACACGTCCGGTTATCACGACCTTTTCCGGCGTTCGCGCCCATCCCGCCACCGACGATTTTATCATCGGCCCTGTCCACGGCGCACCTGACAACGCCTTCGAGGCCATTGGCATTGAAAGCCCCGGCCTCAGCGCGGCGCCCGCGATTGCGGAAGAGCTGGGAGAAATGGTCGCGGAGCATTTGAAGCTGCCGGCGGCACGTTTTGTCAGGCCCGCCGTTCCGCTGCTGAAGCCCTTCGCCGCCATGACGGAGGAAGAACGGTCGGATGCATGCCGGAAGGACGCGGATTACGGAAGAATCGTATGCCGCTGCGAGGTGGTGACGGAAGCGGAAATCCGCGACGCGATCCGCCGTCCCGTAGGAGCAAAATCCATCGACGGCGTCAAACGCCGCACCCGGGCCGGCATGGGCCGCTGCCAGGGCGGCTTCTGCTCTCCCCGCGTGATGGAAATTCTGTGCGAGGAGCTTCACTGTTCTCCTCTGGAAATTACCAAGTGCGGCGGCGAAAGTAAACTGCTGGTTGGCACCCTAAATGAAATCGCAAAGGAGGCCGAGCGCCATGAATGATCCGACCATCCAAGTAGAAGTTTTAGTCATCGGCGCGGGGCCTGCGGGGCTGGCGGCGGCCATTGCCGCCAAGAAAGCTGGTGTCGACAGTTTAATCGTGCTGGAACGCGAAGATCGTCCCGGCGGCATTCTGCGCCAGTGCATTCATAACGGCTTCGGCCTGCACCGTTTCAAGGAAGAGCTGACCGGCCCGGAATACGCTCAGCGCGATATTGACACCGCCAAAGAAATGGGCATCGATATCCGTACCGGCGTCACCGTCCTGAGCGTGGGGAACGATAAGCGGGTGACCGCTGTCAGCCGGGAAAACGGGTTGCAGGTTTACCAGGCAAAATCAGTGGTGCTGGCTATGGGCTGCCGCGAGCGTCCCCGCGGCGCGCTGGCTATTCCCGGCACCCGCTGTGCCGGAATTTACAGCGCGGGCACCGCGCAGAAGTTTGTCAACCTGGAAGGGTTCATGCCAGGCCGCAAGGTGGTTATTCTTGGCAGCGGCGACATTGGATTGATTATGGCCCGCCGTATGACGCTGCAAGGCGCAAAAGTGCTGGCCTGCGTGGAGCTGATGCCCTATTCCAGCGGCCTGAACCGCAACATCGTGCAATGCCTGCAGGACTATAACATACCGCTTTATCTCAGCCATACCGTCATCGACATTCACGGCAAGGAGCGTCTCAGCGGCGTCACCGTTGCGAAGGTGGATGAAAACCGCAAGCCGATTCCCGGTACGGAAATTGAATTTGAATGCGACACCCTGCTGCTGTCCGTCGGTTTGATTCCCGAAAACGAGCTGTCCGCCGGCGCGGGTGTGGAGCTGTCCCCGGTCACCAGCGGCGCCGTGGTCAGCGACACGCTGGAAACCAGTGTGCCCGGCATCTTCGCCTGCGGCAATGTGCTGCACGTGCATGACCTGGTGGATCATGTGAGCAACGAATCCTTCCGCGCAGGTGAAATGGCCGCACGTTACGCCAAAGGCGAACGGAGGGAAGGCCGCGAAATTCCGGTGAAGGATGGCGCGGGTGTCCGGGGTGTGGTTCCCCAGAAGATTGTAGTGGAGGAAAGATTGACGGAAGTCAACCTGATGTTCCGTCCCGACCGGGTTTACCGTGATCATTATTTAACGGTTTACGCGGATGGAAAGCCTCTTTCTTCCGCCAAGAAAATGATCCTCACGCCCGGTGAAATGGTCGTTCAGCCCATGAACGAAAAGATGCTTGCTGCCTGCAAGGACGCAAAAGAAATTACAGTAGCCATTACCGCTGAAAAGGCTGTGTAACCAATGAAAAAAGGGACCGTTTCTGTTCATCGGAAACGGTTCCTTTTTTATTCTTCCTGAGCGATCGTTCCATTCTGTACCCGAAGGACGCAGGCTGGCCGTGCGCCGATGTAATCCGTAGGGTCGGTACAGGTGAGCAGCGCCTGCGCCCGGCCAATCCGCGCGATCAGGCGGCGGCGGCGGTCCGGGTCCAGCTCGCTGAGCACGTCGTCCAGCAGCAGCAGAGGCGGTTCTCCCTGGACAGCTTCCAGGAGATCGAACGAAGCCAACTTCATGGACAGCGCAGCCGTACGCATCTGTCCCTGAGAGCCAAAGGCTTTCAGTAATTCGCCGCTGAGGGTCAGCTCGATTTCATCCCGGTGCGGGCCAAAAGAAGTGGTTTGTCGGCGGATATCCTCATCCCGGGTTTCCCGCAGTCCCCTCAGCATGTCTTCCCCGATATTTGCGCTGTCTGCCAGGGGACCGCGATAGGCCATGGAAAAGATTTCTTCGTCTCTGCCTCCGATATATCTGTAATGTGTCTGCGCTTTCTGGTGCAGCTGTTCGCAAGCTGCCCGGCGCAGCCTGACGACAGGAGCGGCGGACAGTGCTAATTGGTCGTCCCAGGCCTGCAGCTGTCTGAGGTCGCCTTGTTTGAGCAAGGCGTTTCTTTGCTTCAATGCGTTGGTGTAGGTTTGCAGGGCGTAAAAATACGCTTTCTGCTGCTGGGATAACAGCATATCCAGGAATTTTCTGCGGGTTCCAGGGCCTTCTTTGACGAGCGATAAATCTTCCGGGGAAAAGATGACGCAGGTGGCGTGGCCCATCAGTTCACCTAACCGTGAAGCGATTTTCCCGTTGACAAATACGACCTTCCTTTTTCTGGCGTTTTCAAACAGCCGCACGCCCACCTCGTGGCGTCCGTCGTTCTTTTCCACGGTCAGCTGAACAGCGGCGGTTTCCTGACCCTTGCGAATCATTTCTTTGTCCTGGGAGGTGCGGTGGCTGCGGCCGACACAGCAAAGATGCACGGCTTCCAACAGGTTGGTTTTCCCCGCGCCGTTTTCGCCGACCAACATGGTCACGCCCTCCGGCGGCGTCAGCAGCACCTGCTGATAGCCCCGAAAGTCCCGCAGCCGCAGACCTGTGATTCGCATCTTTCTCCCTCCCCAACGGAACAAGTTTGCCACAAGGAGAACCGATTGTCAATCAAAAAAACGGAATGTTCCACGTGAAACATTCCGTCGTTTGTTATCCATATATATTTTATCATCACATACTTTTATGTTTTTCTCGGAAGGGGGTCAGGGGGAAACCGCTCTTTGAACCGCAAAGAGCGGTTTCCTCCTGTTTAACTTTTTATATCAGCTTCTTCAAATCTTCAACTGTTTCGGCAAATACCTTCATAGCGTCCTTCACCGCGTCGGGCTTTTCCATGTCCACGCCCGCAAAGCGCAGCGCTTCAATGGGCGGCACGGAGCAGCCGGCGGAGAGGAAGCGTTTGTAATCCTTCACAGCGGGTTCGCCTTCGTTCAGGATACGGGTTGCGATGGCGACCGCGGCGGAGAAGCCGGTGGCGTACTGGTACACATAGAAGTTCCGGTAGAAGTGCGGGATCCGCATCCATTCGGCGGAAATCAGTTTATCCACTTCGCATCCTCCGCCATAGTATTTTTCATTGAGCTTGTAATACATCTGGCTCAGGGATTCCTTGGTCAGCGCTTCGCCGCGCTCGTACATGGCGTGAGCTTCCTTTTCAAAGGCGGCGAACATGGTTTGGCGGAACACGGTGGTGCGGAATTCCTCCAGCAGCTGGTTGCACAGGAACGCGGCGGCCTTGGGGTCGTCCTTGTGCTTTTTCATCAGATGCCGCATCAGCAGCACTTCGTTGCAGGTGGAAGCCACTTCCGCCACAAAGAGAGAATAGTTGGATTTCACGAACGGCTGCGCCTGGTTGCTGTAATAGGTGTGCATGCTGTGGCCCAGCTCGTGGGCAATGGTCATGGCGCCCAGCAGGTCGTCCGTGTGATTCAGAAGAACATAAGGATGTACGCCGTAGCAGCCCCAGGAATACGCGCCGCTGCGCTTGTTCTTGTTCTCGTACACATCCATCCAGCCGTTGGCATAGCCTTCCCGCAGCTTGTCAATATATTCCTTGCCCAGTGGGGCCAGCCCTTCGCAGACCAGTTCAAAGGCTTCGGGGAAGGTCAGCTTCATGTCATAATCGCTGATCATGGGCACATACAGGTCGTACAGATGCAGCGTATCCACGCCCAGCTTTTTCCGCCGGAGGTTCATGTATTCCGTCATGGCAGGCAGCGCGTCCTCCACGGCGGACAGCAGATTGTCATACACGCTTTCGGGGATTTCACGGGGAGCCAGCGACGCCTGACGGGCGGAGTCGTAATGCCTCGCCCGCGCCATGAACACCGCGCGCTTTACCGCGCCTGCGTACATGGCGGTGAGGGTGGAGCCAAACTTTTCAAAAGTGCCCATCATGCCTTCAAAGGCTTCTTTGCGCACCTCGCGGTTTTGGCTGCGGATGAGGGGACCGTAGTTGCCGTGGGTCAATTGCACTTTTTCGCCGTTCTCGTCGGTAACAACGGGCAGCGGCAGATCCACATTATTGAACATGTTGAACACTTCGCCGGGAACGCTCATCACGTCGCCCGCCTGGGCCAGCAGCTTTTCCTGTTCCGCGGGTAGGGTGTGGGGCTTTTCCAGCAGAAGCAGGCGGATGGATTCACTGTAATCCGCAAAGGAAGGATCATTTGCCATGGCGTTCAGCTCTGCTTCCGGCAGGGCCAGCAGTTCGGGATTCAGAAAAGAGACAGCCGCACCCGCTTTCACGGCCAGGGATTGAAACCTTGCCGCCCGGGCTTGACGCTCCGGGTCGCCACTATCTTCGTCCTTGTGCATGAGGGCATAGGCGGCCAGATGATCCAATTGCAGCTCCAGTGCGTCCGCGTCGCGGATGGCCTGCCGTGGATTTTCACTGACTTTGCCCTGCCACGCGGCCATGCCTTCAATCGCCTTCTCCGCTTTTCCATATGCCTGTTCGTACGCTTCATCCGTGGCGAAAATATGATCCAGCCGCCATTGCCACCGAGGGTCCATGTCTTTTCTGTTTTGCAGTTCCTTTGCCATGTTCATTCCTCCCTGTCAATATTCATCAGATTACCATCCAGATTAATTTTTCCAGATATTGTAATTTTATCAAACCCACACAGTTCCAGCGCGATAATCAGGATACACAGGCCATGGGGATAATGCATAGCCCTGGCAGGCGGCAGGCCGGGCACGCGCATGCGTTCCTCTATCGTCATACCAGAAAGCAATCGCAGCTGCTCCATGGCCTGCCGCCGGGTGACAGTCTTTCCCTCCACCAATTCCCCGTGGGCTTCGCGGCCCATGGTAATGGCCGCTGCGGTGGTGCAGCTTCCCCCCAGGCCGACCATGACAGGTGCGGGGGGAAGCGCCGACAGCCGTTCCGCATAGGGCGCCATGATTTCCCGGCAAAGGGCAAGCGCCTTTTTCGCGTCCTCAGGAGAGCTGATGGGCTGCATTTTCAACAGTCTGGAAGCGCCCAGCTGCATACTGACGGCCCATTCCACCCGGTTGTTTTCGCCAATCGTCCATTCGGTGGAGCCGCCGCCAATGTCCATCACCAGCCGCCGTTTCCCCTCTGACACGGCCATAAACGCCAGCCGGGCTTCTTCCTCGCCGGAGATGATTTGAAGCTCAAGCCCGGTCAGCTCCCGGATGCGGGCCGCAAAGTCCGCGCTGTTTCCGGCGTCGCGGGTGGCGCTGGTGGCGAACAGATCCACGGATTCCGCGCCATAAGCAATTGCGGCCCGGTGCAGCCGCTTCACTGCCTGGGCCGTGGCCTCCAGCTTATCCGGGGAAATGTTGCCCGCTTCGTCCAAGCCCAAAAAAAGCCGCGTTTCTTCGCGGCCCCGGATGGGATTGCGCAATTCGCCTTTCTCTGTTTCAGCGGCGAGCATGCGGGTGGAGTTGGACCCAATCGCAATCGCGGCGCGTTTCATCCTTCCGTATCCTCCTGAACTGGTTCCGCTTCCGGCGCGGGTTCCGCCGTTTCCGCTTCGATTTCCAGCCCCGGCATTTCGCCCGGCGCATAGAGCGCTTCGGGATTCACCACAACGAACCGGATTTCCCCCGGCATGAGGAACCGATTGTCCTTCCGCGCCATTTTGCGGATATAGCTGTCCGTATCCTTGACGGCGATTTCCTGCCTCATATTGCCGTTTTCTGTTTCCAGCGCCAGCTGCCGCAGCCTCGTTTCCCGGGCGGTGTCCTCCAGCACGGCGATTTCCTGATCCAGGCGGTTGAGCGTCATCAGTCCGCCCGCCACAATCACAAAGGCGATCACGATCACATACAGCAACCTGATACGTTTCCTCACGTTTCCGCCTCCTTTACGCGGTATACTTCGCCGGACCCGGCGCGTTTTCCTGCGTGCGGCGTGTGAATTCTATCCATGTCAAGCCAGCCGCACGGAAGGCTGTGTGCCTTTCAGCAGCTGCTGCTTGGTGAATTGCAGGGTGTAAAGCTGGTAATACTGACCCTTCTTGTGCAGCAGCTCCTGGTGGCTGCCCTGCTCCTGGATAACACCGTTGGAGAGCACGATGATATTGTCCGCGTGCTGGATGGTGGACAGCCGGTGCGCCACGATCAGCATGGTGCCGATGGACTTGATCTTTTCTAAAGAATCCTGAATCAGCAGTTCGGTTTCGGTGTCGATGTTGGCGGTGGCTTCGTCCAGGATAATGACGGAGGGCTTGTGGATGATGGTGCGGGCGAAGGACAGAAGCTGCCGCTGGCCGGCGGAGAAGTTGTTGCCCCGCTCACGCACGGGCTCGTCCAGGCCCTTGTCCAGCTTGTTGATAAAGGAATCGGCGTTCACATACTTGCAGGCCGCCATAACCTCCTGATCGGAAATTCCCTCCTCCCGCAGCAGGATGTTGCTGCGGATGTCGCCGGAGAACAGGAACACATCCTGAAGCATCTGGCCGAAGTGCTTTCTCAGAGAGGCGATCTTGATGGTCCTGATGTCCCGCCCATCAATTAATATCTGGCCCTTCTGGATGTCGTAGTTGCGGCAGATCAGGGACAGGATGGTGGTTTTGCCGCTGCCCGTCGCGCCGACGAAAGCCACGGTCTGCTTCGGCGCAATGTGGAAGGACACGCCTTTCAGCACCCATTCGTCGGGCTTATAGGAGAACCACACGTCCCTGAACTCGATCTCGCCCTTGATTTCGTCCAGTTCCACGGCGTCCGGGCTGTCCACGATTTCGGGCTGCATATCCATGATGGTGAAGATTTTCTCGGCGGAGGCGAAGGAGCGCTGGAGCTGGTCAAACTGCTCGGCCAGGGACTGGATGGGGTTGAAGAAACGCGAAATGTACATATAAAAGGATACCAGAATACCGGAGGTGATGCGCTGGCCCAGGAACAGCGTATCCTGGATGTAGCCCCTGCCGCCCAGGTACAGCAGACACATGACGGAGGAAATGTAGAGCATATACACCAGCGGACGGAAGATGCCGAATACCATCATTCTGGCGCGCTTGGCATTGCGCAGGTTCTTGCTTTTCACCAGGAAGTCGGCCATCTTCCGGTCCTCCCGGTTGAAGATCTGGGTGATCTTGATGCCTGACAGGTTTTCGGAAAGATACGTGTTGATGTCCGTGGTGGCGTCGTTCACCTTGCGATGCACCTTGCGGGAGAACTTGCGGAAGATCACCGTGAACAGCACCACGAACGGCACGAAGCACAGCACCATCAGCGTCAGCGCGTAGTTCAGCACCAGCATGGCCCCCAGCACGCCGAAGATGACCATGGTGTTTTTCGCCAGTGTTACCAGGATGTTGGTGAACATGAAGGAAATGTGATTAGGGTCGTTGCTGACGCGGGTCACCAGCTTGCCCACGGGGATGTTGTTCAGCTGTTCCTGGGACAGGGATTCGATGTGGGTGAAAATGTCCTGCCGCATGGCGGACAGGATCTTCTGTCCCGTCTTTTGCAGGATCATGGCCTGGGCGTAGGTGCAGATAAGGCTGACAATCAGGATGCCCGCGTACACCGCCACCACGGAAAAGAGGTAGCTCAATTCAAACTGGCCCTTCACCGTTTCTTCGATGTGGCCCACCAGCAGGGGCGAAATCAGGTCATACCCGATGGACAAAAGCATCACGAAGATAACCAGGGCAAATTCCTTTTTGTAGGGCTTGGCATAGGCCATCAGGCGCCTGACGATTTCCTTGTCGCCCATGTGTCGGTCAAAGCCCATGGACTCCTTCTTGTTCTTTTCCAGGGCGTAGGCCATGGAGAAGACCAGGGCGAATACGCCGATGATGGCACCCACGATCAGGATGGGCAGATACTCATGCAAGGCCGTTTCCCCCTTCCTCTTCCAGCTTTTGCAGCTCCACCATCTTCTTGTATTCCGGGCAGGTTTCCAGCAGCTCTTCGTGCCTGCCCGCGGCGGCCAGCCTGCCGTCGTCGATGAACAGGATCAAATCCATCCGCTCGATGGTGGAAATGCGGTGGGCGATCAGGATGGTGGTTTTGCCCTTCCGGGTGTTTTTCAGGTTTTCCAGGATGTTCTTTTCCGTCTTGGTGTCCACGGCGGACACGGAGTCGTCCAGGATCAGGATAGGCGCGTCCTTCATCAGCGCCCGGGCGATGGAAATGCGCTGCTTCTGCCCGCCGCTGACGGTCACGCCGCGCTCGCCCAGGATGGTGTCGTAACCCTGCTGGAACTCGGTGATGTTGTCGTGCACATCGCTCAGCTTCGCAGCTTCCATCACGGCGCCGCGGTTTTCCTCATCCACGCCGAAGGCGATGTTGTGCTCGATGGTGTCGGAGAACAGGAAATTGTCCTGGGGCACGTAGGCGCAGCCCGCGCGGAGAGATCGAATACTGACATCATTCACGTCATGGCCGTCCACGAACAGCGTGCCGTCCGGTACGTTGTAGGTGCGCAGGATCAAATCCACCAGCGTGGTTTTGCCGCTGCCCGTCCGGCCCACCAGGCCCACGTTCTGGCCCGCTTTGATGGTAAAGGACACGTCCCGGAGAGCGTCGAATTCGCCGTCGGGATAGCGGAAGGTCAAATGCCTGAATTCAATATCGCCCCGCACGCTTTCCAGGTCGGTGACGCCGGGCCGGTCCTTCACCGTCTGTTCCGCGTCCAGCAGTTCGCCGATGCGCTCCAGGCTGGCCTTGCCCCGGCTGGTCATGTCAATCAGTTCGGACACCGCCATGATGGGCCACACAACGGAGGTAAAGTAGCCGATGAACTCCACCAGCTGGCCCGCGTTGAAAACACCCTGGTATACCAGATACCCGCCGTAGCCCAGGATGATGCAGATGACGCTTTCCACGAACAGCGTCACCAGGATGCGCAGCAGCACGGCGGCCTTGGTGTGCTCCACGTTGGTGCGCTCGTTTTCCAGGTTCAGCGATTTAAACGCCATCAGCTCCTTGGCTTCCTTGACGAAAGCCTTGATGACGGCGATGCCGGAAAAGCTCTCCTGGGCAAAGTCGCTCAGCTTGGAAAACGCGGCCTGGCGGGCGTCCCATTTCTTCATCATGTGGCGGCCCACCACCGAGCTGATGCCCAGCAGCAGCGCCATGGGAATCATGGACAGCAGGGCCAGCACCCAGCTCATTTGCCACATCCGGCTGACCGCCATCACGCCCAGCAGCAGCGCGTCAAAGAACATCAGGATACCCCAGCCGAAGCACTCCTGCACCGTGTCCAGGTCGTTGGTGAACAGGCTCATCAACGTGCCCACCTTGTTCACCTGGTAATATTCCCGGCTCAGGAACCGGGCGTTATTGAACATGGCGTCCCGCAAGTCGGTTTCCGCCCGGATGGCGGCTTCAAAAAAGCAGATGCGCCACAAAAACCGCCCGAACACCAGCGACAGAATCACCGCCACCATGGGCATGCAGATCCTGTCCAGCAGGAACGGCATGTCAAAGGCAATCTGCCGGCCGTTCTCGATGATATAGCCCTGGTTGATGCCATTCACCGTCATCTGGTACAGCCGGGGGATGACCAATTGCAGATAGTCCACTGCTCCCAGCGTGATGATGCCGATAAGCAGAAAAATGCCGTACTTCAAATAATACCTGTTGATGTGCTTCCCGAAAATCATGGGCCCGTTTTCCTCCGTGTGTTCCGAATGAAATCAGCGCAATAGACGAAACGCTTTCATTATAATGGCTTCACGCTATTCCCGCAAGGGGAAAACTAAAAAGAACATCTTTGACCCATCCGCCTGAAAATATAAAATACAGAGAAAAATAAAGAAATTGAAAGAAATCATTTAAAATA
This sequence comes from uncultured Eubacteriales bacterium, assembly GCA_902801765.1. GTDB lineage: Bacteria > Bacillota > Clostridia > Christensenellales > Aristaeellaceae > RUG563. The sequence continues at coordinate 11,733 of CADCJO010000042.1, read as the reverse complement.
ATGAGATAATATATGATTCTTCATTTAAGGTCAAAGAATATCAAATAATCCCGCTGATTTATAGTTTGACTTTCTTTGACTTTTATTATATACTACAATCACCGATCAGGGAAAGGAGATCGAAAGAGACCTTTCCCCCCTCGGGGCGGCAAATGCCGCAGGCAATCAACGATTCAGCCTCACGCGGGGCACATTGAAATGGAGGGTTATGTTATGAGTACTTATCTTCCCACTTTGTTTGGCGAAAACCTGATGGATGTTTTTGATGATTTCGATCGCTCCTTCTTCCGGAGCTTCCCGCAGCCGGACCGCGCGCTGTATGGCAAGAACGTCGGCCGCATGATGAAGACCGATGTGAAGGAAACGGACGAGGGCTACGAGCTGGACGTGGAGCTGCCCGGCTTTAAGAAGGATGAAATTAAGCTGGAGCTGAACAGCGGCTACCTGACTATCTCCACCGTAAAGAACCTGGAGAAGGACGAAAAGAACCAGCAGGGCAAGATCCTGCGCCAGGAGCGTTATTCCGGCACCATGCAGCGCAGCTTCTACGTGGGCGGCAGCATCACAGAGGAGGATATCAAGGCCAAGTACGAAAACGGCGTGCTGAGCCTGACCGTTCCTAAGAAGGACGCTCGCAAAGTGCCTGAAAAGAAGCAAATCCTGATTGAGGGATAAAACGATTACCAGCTATGTTCTCAGGGGTGTGTTTTAAGGCCAGCAAGGAGGAAACGCTGGGGTTTCACCCCAGACCCCACCAGGGGGAGGATCCCCCTGGACCCGCAACTGGCGAAATAACATAGCTGGGAAAAGCAGACAAGCTCCGCCTGCCGCGCTGGGACTACGAAAAGTTTGAGGGCTTCTGGCCCAAGAAAGCCGGGAAAATCCCGAGGGGAAAGTTCACCGCTTCATGCGGACATTGCTCGTTTCGCCTGATTTCATCGCCGATGAAATTCCCGCCACAGGCGGTCATCGGCGATTCATCCGCCGGGCCAGAAGCACAGCGGCACCAAGTCAGACTTCCGTGTCTCACACAGTATCTGCGGGAACCGACTTGATTCGATCAGTCAAGCTTCATCCGCTAAATGGGTCCAGGGGGCGAAGTCCCCTGGTGCATGTGCACGAGGGCCGCATAGGCCCTCGCCTCGTCGTTATCCTTTGTAACATGCCTGTAATCAACATAAAACGCACAATTCCCCGCCGGGACGATGGCCCGGCGGGGATTTTTTGTGCGTCGGATTATTTGAACAGCGGGGTTTCGTCCTCGCCGTACACGTTGACCACCTTGGGCTGCCAGACGGATTTTTGTTTCATCCGCTTTTCGATCAGGCGCAGGATAAGCCAGCTGACGCCCATGCACACAACGCCGGTCAGCGCCCAGAAAATTCCCTTTTCAAACATCACGCTGCCCAGCGCCAGCCCGCCCAGCAGCATGAGCAGGGGCATGACGTACGCCAGCATGGAGGCCTTGAGCACCTGCCCCTCCGGCATGTCCACGTCAATCCACCGGCCCACCGGCACGGAGCCGGGAATTTTCACAAAGGTTTCCGCCTTCTGCCCGCCGCACTGGCCGCAATGGGCACAGGCTTCCGGCCGTTCAAAGCATACTTCCAGCACGCCGTTTTCCGCGGCGACGACTTTTCCGCTGCGCAGCATCAATCAAGTACCTCCTTGGATTCATGGAGACAGTATAGCACAGAATCCGCCGATTTAATAGCCCGTCAGGCGGATATTTTCAGGCGGCAGACCGGAAGCGTCCTGCGCCATTTCCAGAAAATACGCCGCTTCATCGGCAGTGATTTCCGTGGGCAGAAACACGGTCATGCTCCCATCCCGCGAAACGCATAAGGCGTCAGTATAACCGTTGGCGGCCAGCGCGCCTTCCACGGCCAGCTCGATTTCATCGTTGGATGTGATTTCGATGAGCTGCTGTTCCGCCATGATTTTCGTTTCCGGAGCGGTGTGTTCGCTGTCGATCAGGGTGGTGAGTAAGGATTGCTCCATGGCGCGGGTTTCTTTTCTGCGCGCGCGGTAGACCTCTGCCGGGTGCGGCGCGGCGGCGGCGGGCTGTGCGGCAGACGCCATGGGCAAGCCTGCTTCCGTGTCCGGCGGCCCTTTCAAAAAGGTCAGAATCAGCGCCGCTGCCACGGCAGCCAGCATCAGCACGTTCAAAATGCGATCCTTCATGGCTTTTCCTCCATTAAAAACACATCCACCTGATGGGCGTCCAGCCCCAGCAGCGTTTCCGCCGCCCGCAGCAGATTCAGGCGCACAGCAATATCCCCCGCCCCTTCCGCCACGATCACCGCGCCTACCGGCGTTCGATTTCCACCGCCGAACGCGGACGCTTCCTGGGCATAGTAAATGCTCACCCGCACGTCACCCGCGCCGGCAATTTTCGACAGCGTGGCGCTCACCCGCTGCTCCTCCTCCGTCATCGAAACGGCGTTTGTTTTTCCCAGCGGCAGCAATAAAAGCGCTGCCGCGCAGCACGCCAGCGCCAGCAGCCATGGTCCATTTTTCATGGTCTTTAACCTGTCCAGCCAAAGCTTCATCACGCTGCTCCCCTGTTCAGATTTAAGAGAGTTCAGAGTACAGAGTACAGATGAATTTTCTTTTCCAATGAGGGACACTTTTTTGATCGTCTGCATCAATCTGCACTCTGAACTCTGTACTCTCTGAAAAACTCACCCAAATCCGATTCAGGTCACGAGGAAAACCCCTCTGAGCATACACACCATCATGCACAGCTCCACGCCCAGGTCGGCATACCGGGCCGCGTCCCCCTCGGGCAGCAGGAAGTCCAGCACCAGCCGAACGAGGCACAGCCCCGTCAATTGCTTTAAAAAACCCATCATCTTAGCATCACCGTCAGGTTGCCCACCACCAGCATCTGTGCCACCAGCAGCAAAAACATCGCCCCCACCGACAGCTGAATCACGAACAGCAGCATCAGAATGTCCGAGAAATCCTGCAAACAAGCTCCGCTCCGTGGGTCGCTCAGCGGCTCCAGCAGCGCCGCCCCCGCCCGGTACAGCATGGAAGCTGCCAGCGTTTGCAGCATCGGCGCCGCCGCCGTGGAGAGCAGCAGCAACAACCCGGTCAGGCCCAGGGCATTTTTGATCAGCAGCGCCGCCCCCACCAGCGTGTCCATCGTGTCCGCGAACATTCCGCCAACGACGGGAACAAAGTGGTCAACAGCGTATTTCGCCGTGCGCAGGGACACGCCGTCCGCAGCCGCCGCGCCCAGGGATTGCAGGGTCGTGACCGATATGAACACGGTAAAGCCCACCCCCAGCGTCCAGCTGGCTCCAGTTTTAAAAAGCGAGGATAACCGGCTGATTTTCATGCGCGGCGACAGATGGTTCAGGATGGCCGTCACCCCCGCCGCCAGCGCCAGCGGCAGGGTCACCGAGCGCACCAGCGCCGTCATGGTGCCGCTGGCCGCCACCACCGCGGGCTGGAAAAACGCCGCGCCTGCCGTGCCGCCCACTGCCGCCAGCAGGGTCAGCAGCAGCGGAAACAATGCCTGCATCAAATCCGCCATCCGCGCTACCGTGTCCTGTGCCAAAAGAAGGTGCTGTCCCAGGTCCTGCGCCAAGCATCCCGCCAGCAGCAGAAAGCACGTCGCGCTGAGCGTTTCGCCCAATGTTTCTTTGGCAAACGAAGCCCGCAGCCGCTGCATTACCCCGCAGAACACCGCCGGAACGATCAGCCGGGCCAGACGCCACGCGCTGGCCGTCAGTGCGTTCAGGAAGCGGGACGAGAGGGAGCGCAGCAGCGTTTCCGCGTCCAGGCGCATTTCGCCCCGGGCCAGGCGTAGAATCAACGTGTGGAAGTCCTCGCCCTGGGGAAACGCCTGATCGTAAGCGGACTGCCATTCCTGCAAGGGCAGGGCAGACAAGGTGCTTTCCAATGCTTCTCCAAGACTTTCGGCATTGCCGTGACCACAAATAAAGAACAGCAGAAATAAAGCAAATATGATTTTTTTCATGGGATCAAGGAAAGGGTCAATTCACCGATTTCGTTGATTAAGGGCAAAGTTTGCATCATAAGCAGCATTTTGCCGCACAGCGCCGCTTTGCCCGCCAGCCCGTCCTCGCCCGCGTCGCGGCAGGCCTGCACGGCGAACTCCGTCACATACGCCATGGCGACCAATTTCAGCAGCAGCGTAACCGTCTGCTGCCCGATGCCCGCCCGTTCGGACAGGGAACGCAGTGCTTCCACTGCCGTGCCAAGCTGGGTGAGCGCGAAAAAAAAGAGCATCAGCCCCGCCGCCATGGCCGTAGCCGCGCCTGCTTGTTTGTGCGCCGCCCGCAGGGTGAAGCTGAGCATCGCCGCCACCGCGGCGAACCCCGCCATTTTGAGCGCCTCCGTCATGGCAGCTGAAACACCGCCTGCACCTGCGCCAGCACGTCCCCCGCCAGGTTCACCACCATCATCACCACGATCAGGATACCCGCCACCGTCGCCACCGTGGCGATGTCCTCCCGCCCCGCCTTCGTCAGCGCCTGGCAGATCACCGTCACCAGCAGCCCCACCCCGGCGATTTTCAGCAGCACTTGAATTTGCACCTTGTTGCTCCTTTCTGGGGAAACCCGCTTTTGCGTCAAAAGCGGGTTTCCCCAGACCCCTTCCCGAAAACCTCTACGGGATGATGCTGTCCATTTCTCCTCTTTCTTGATTCCCCGTGTAACGTTTATTCAGCATAACAGGATAAACACCGCCGCGCCACCGAGCCAGCCCAGGCTGATATACAGCCGGGCGTTTTTCTCCCGCGCTTCGCAGCAGGATTGACGGTACATCCGACATTCGCTTTGCGCATAGGCAAGGGCCTGGGACTGGGTCTGCAAAGAAGGTGAAAAAAGCGAGGATAAGCAGTCTTTCAATGTGCCGAGCTCAGGTGGAAGCAGGGTATCTTCCCAGGGCAAACCGTCCAGTAATTCATCCGTGGAAGACGCGGGCATTGTATTCAAACGCTGCATCAGCCCTGTCAGCACAGGCAGGTTATCATCCGCCGCGCCGCGGCGCAGCACTTCCTCCAGCGGCGCGGCGCTGTGGTTCACGGCGGCGTCCATACGCAGCAGCGCGTTTTCCCAGGCTCGCAAAGCCGCTTCCCGCCTGTTTAATCGTCCCGCCGCGTTTATGCCCAGGGCAACGCAGGCCACCGCCCCCAGCACAGCCAGCGCGATCATGGTTCCGTCTCCTCGATTTTAGGAAACTCACCCGGCCCTGTGAGTACAACGGTTTTCTGAAATACTCCCTGCTGAAACAACGCTTCCATCCCCTGTCTGTGCCGCGCATCCTGCACATTTTTTCCATGCGCGGCGGCGATGACCCGTACCCCGCACCGACTCGCCTCCAGGATTGCCGCCGCGTCCTCCGGGCCGCCGATTTCGTCTGTGGCCACCATCTGCGGGGCCATGGCACGAATCAGCAGCTGCAGCGCTTTTGCCTTGTCCATACCGGTGAGAACGTCCGTATTCGGCCCCACGTCCAGCTGCGGGAACCCGTCTCTGCATCCAGCAATTTCCCCGCGTTCGTCCGCAATCGCCACCCGGATTCCTTCCAGGGAAAACAGCCTGATGACATCCCGCAGCAGCGTGGTTTTTCCCGCGCCGGGCGGGCCGACGATCAAGGCGGAGCAGCCTTGCAGCAGTGGATAAACCTCCTTCCCCGCACCCTTTATTTCATGCGCCAGCCGCACGCACAGGCTGGTGATTTCCCGGAATCCCTTCGGCCCCATCACCCCGCAAACGCCCAGCCGATGCCCGCCCTTTAGCGGCACGAATCCCCGCGACAGTTCCTCCTGCCTTGCCGCCAGGGCGTGACCGGTCAATGCCTGCGCCGCCTGCAAAACATCCTGCGGCGTAAGACGATACCTGCCATACCAAACCCCGTCCTTCTGCGCCACCGCCGCGCCTTGTCCCGGCCGCAGGCGCACTTCCCGTGCCTCCGTCCAGTCCACCGCATCCCAGCCTGTTTCCCCGGGCACGATCAAACGCCAGTCCATGTTACAAGGTATGAACCGGCGCATAAAAATATACCACCCAATGATGTGGATGGTCATGCATGATTTCATATTGGTAATAGATAATATGCTGAACCCGCTGGTTTCTTTTGCGTACCGGGTGTCCTCTTTCCGGTCAATGCAGCTATGCTATACTCCTGCAATTCAGCTTCGCCAAAATAAAAAACTCTGCCATTCTACGGCGAGCGATGGCAGAGTAGAAAATGTAAAAAATCAGACAGCGTGCTTTACCCGGTCGCGTTCTTCAGCGCGTTTGGCATTGTTGAAACGATCCAGCGTCCCCACAAGATAGCCGGTGATCCGGCGGATGCGCTGGAAAGGAACATTACCAAAGTCATAAGACAGTTCAACAAATTCACCGTCCACCTTGATGTCGATGCCTTGAGGCTTTGTGCCATACTTTTGTTCCGCACGATGGATATAAGCCTCAATCTCTTCCTGCGGAAGCGTGCCGCCCGTTACGTTTACTTTGCAATCCATACTGCTGACCTCCTTTTCTGATCATGTAGTTTCAGTCATTTCTTCATCGCGAAAACCGCGCAGTTATTGATTTGACAATATTATTATACACCCTATTGGAGCGCTTGAAACACATACCGCAAAATTTTGTGGAATACCTGTCACCGGTTGAAACAGCATGGATCAGGCAGCGTGATCCCGGCGGGCAAAAAGCATATCAAGTGACATTCCACAGTCCAGCGCTTCCTGAATGCGGCGCGCTTCCTCAAGGTGCAGCGGCGTCATTCCCCGCAGCTTGCGGCGCATGGAAGTGTAAGGCATTCCCGATTTTTCAGCAAGCGTCCGGCTGTCCCACCCTTTCATATACATTTGCACCATGACCTGTAAATACACACACTCTCCCCGCATCATAATCACTCCTTAAATAAGAACATATGTTCTTGTATGAGAACAGTATAGAACAAAAATGCACTTTTGTCAACCATGATAGAATGATTTTGTTTATTCTCTTCAGGTATTTTACAATCATAGATTTTCGATAATCATATTTTATAATATAAACTGCACGAAAAAAGACCGCCGCAGCGGCCTTTTCAGGGTGTCGAAAAAGTGTTTTCGACACCCTGCGAATGAAAGGCCGGAAAACCGTCCTTTCATTCGATTCATCAATTTCTTGAAAGCGCTCATTTTTCGGGCAGAAATTGATATAGGAAGCAACATACTGTTGCTCCTCGGCGACGTACACGCCGCCGCCTGCGGATTACAATCGAAGGGCCGCGGCCCTTCGATGCATCCCAGGAGCTTTGTCGACAGTCAGAAAAGACCGCCGCAGCGGTCTTTTTTCGTGAAGCGTTTATGCTTTTTCAAAGCGGATGACGTTCCAGCTCAGCGCGGGAATCTTGATTTCGGCTTTGCCGCCGTCCACCTTGCCGCCGGGCCCGACGGAAGGAGCCACGCTGCCGGGATTTTCTTCGGTATTGACGGCCTTCACATCGTCGTGATGCAGCAGGATATGTTCTTTCAGCTTCAAATCCCCAAAGGAACGCAGGTCGATGTCCAGGCAGAAATCGTCGGTCATGTCGCGGTTCACGCAGAACACGGTCACGCTGCCGTCGTCGGCCTGGGTAGCGGTGGCGTCGATCAGCGGCACGCCCTCGTAATCCTTGCAGTCATAGACAGGCGAGTCCACGATGGCCTGCAGCGCGGTGCCCCGGCCATAGCGGCTGGCGTGCATGTAGGGATAGAAGATGGTCTGCGCCCAGCATCCGCCGCCATTCCGGGTCATGATGGGAGCGATCACGTTGACCAGCTGGGCCAGGCAGGCCACCTTCACCCGGTCGGCGTTGCGCAGGAAGGTGATCAGCATGGAGCCCACCAGCAGCGCGTCCTCAAAATTGTATACATCTTCCAACAGCGGCAGAGCGGGCCCCCACTTTTCCCGCTTCCAGATTTCCTTGTCCTGCTCGCTGGAATGGTACCACACATTCCATTCATCGAAGGACAGGTTGATCTGCTTCTTGCTGTGCTTCTTGCCCTTCACCGCGTCGCAGATTGCGACCACGGTGTGGATGAAATCGTCCAGATCCATACTGCGGGCCAGGAAGCCGGGGGTGTCGTTGGTGGGGTTGCCATAGTAGCGGTGCAGAGACACATAGTCGATGTTCTCGTAGCACTCGTTCAGCATGGTCAGTTCCCAGTCCCCGAAGGTGGGCATCTGGGAGGAGGAAGAACCGCTGGCCACCAGCTCGATGGAGGGATCGACCCATTTCATCATCTTGGCGGCTTCGTTGGCGATGCGGCCATATTCATAGGCGGTTTTCTGGCCCATCTGCCAGGGGCCGTCCATTTCGTTGCCCAGACACCACAGCTTGATACCGAAGGGCTCCTTCGCGCCGTTTTTGATGCGCATGTCGGAAAACTTGCTGCCGCCCTTGTGGTTGGCGTATTCCACCACGTCCCGGGCGTTTTCGGGGCCCCGGGTGCCCAGGTTGATGGCGTACATCACCTGGGTGTCGGCCTTCTTGGCCCAGTCGGCAAACTCATGCAGGCCCACCGCGTTGGTTTCCGTAGTGAACCAAGCCAGGTCCAGGCGCTTGGGCCGCTGGTCCTTGGGGCCGACGGAGTCCTCCCAGTTAAAGCCCGACACGAAGTTGCCGCCGGGATAGCGCACCACCGGTACGCCGATTTCTCTTACCTTTTCCAGCACGTCCCTGCGGAAGCCCTGTTCGTCCGCCAGAGGATGACCGGGCTCGTAAATGCCGCCGTACACCGCGCGGCCCAGGTGTTCAATAAAGGAACCATACATCCGCGGGTCGATGCGCCCGACGCGGTAGCACTTATCCAGGGTCATGGAAGCCTTTTTCATGGTTGTGTCTCCTTTAAGCATTCATGGATTTCATCAGGGTGTCATTTCCAATTATAGCATGCTGGGCGGTCAAGTCAAGCGATGAAAGCCGTACCGTGAAAAATTCCCCGGGGCATAAGAAAACAGTTGCATTTCGCCCATCCGGCGTGATATACTAAGACGGTTGGTTCAGATTAATTTTATCCGAACAGGAGGAACAGTGTCACATGCAATACACGAAGGAAGTTGAAGACATGGTTTGTGTCGCCAAAGGCCCGAACCATGGCCCCGCTCCGATTCCTGAAGAAGGAAAATGGATTCAGGCCAAGGAAATCAAGGACATTTCCGGTTATACCCACGGCATCGGCTGGTGCGCTCCCCAGCAGGGCGCGTGCAAACTGAGCCTGAACGTGAAGAATGGCGTTATCGAAGAAGCGCTGGTGGAAACCATCGGCTGCTCCGGCATGACCCACTCCGCCGCCATGGCCAGCGAGATCCTGCCCGGCAAGACCATTCTGGAAGCGCTGAACACCGACCTGGTGTGCGACGCCATCAACACCGCCATGCGCGAGCTGTTCCTGCAGATCGTGTACGGCCGCACCCAGTCCGCTTTCTCTGACGACGGTCTGCGCGTTGGCGCCGGCCTGGAAGACCTGGGCAAGGGCCTGCGCTCCATGGTGGGCACCATGTACGGCACCAAGGCCAAGGGCACCCGTTACCTGGAAATGACCGAAGGCTATGTGGTCAAGATGGCCCTGGACAAGGACGACCAGGTGTGCGGCTATCAGTTCCTGAGCCTGGGCAAGATGATGGACGCCATCAAGAAGGGCATGGCTCCCAACGAAGCGTACGAAAAGAACCTGGGTACCTACGGCCGGTTCAAGGCGGAAGACGGCGCGGTCAAGTGGATCGACCCGCGCAAAGAATAAGAGGAGGCGCAGCAAATGGCTTTGTTTGAAAACTATGAAGGACGTATGCCGCAGCTGCAGCCCGTCCTGGACAAATACGGCTTCAAGAACTTTGAAGAAGTCAAGGCTTTTACCAACGGCAAGGGCGTGGACGCCTATTCCATCGTGGAAAGCACCCAGCCCATCTGCTTTGAAAACGTGAAGTGGGCCTATGAACTGGGCGCCGCCATCGCCATGAAGGAAGGCGCGAAGAACGCCGCGGAAGCCGCCAAGTGGATCGGCGTGGGCCTGCAGGCCTTCTGCATCCCCGGCTCCGTCGCCGACCAGCGCCAGGTGGGCATTGGCCACGGCAATCTGGGCGCCATGCTGCTGGACGAGGAAACCGAATGCTTCGCTTTCCTGGCCGGCCATGAATCCTTCGCCGCCGCCGAGGGCGCCATCAAGATCGCCCTGAACGCCAACAAGGTGCGCACCAAGCCCCTGCGCGTCATCCTGAACGGCCTGGGCAAGGACGCCGCCATGATCATCAGCCGCATCAACGGCTTCACCTATGTGCAGACCAAGTATGATTACCTGTCCGCCGACGTGAAGGAAGACCACGCCCTGACCATCGTGAGCAAGACCGCTTACTCCGACGGCCCCCGGGCGAAGGTGAACTGCTACGGCGCTGACGACGTGCGCGAAGGCGTGGCCATCATGTGGCACGAAGGCGCGGACGTGTCCATCACTGGCAACTCCACCAACCCCACCCGCTTCCAGCATCCTGTGGCGGGTACCTATAAGAAGGAACGCTGGGAAGCCGGCAAGAAGTACTTCTCCGTGGCTTCCGGCGGCGGCACCGGCCGTACCCTGCATCCCGACAACATGGCCGCCGGCCCCGCCTCCTACGGCATGACCGACACCATGGGCCGTATGCACTCCGATGCGCAGTTCGCCGGTTCCTCCTCCGTGCCTGCCCACGTGGAAATGATGGGCTTCCTGGGCGCCGGCAACAACCCCATGGTCGGTATGACCGTGGCCGTGGCTGTGGCCGTGCAGCAGGCGATGAACAAGTAATTCAGCCAAAACGTCAAGGCTCCCGAAGGAAACTTCGGGGGTCTTTTTTCTTGTTTATAATGCTGAAAGCTCTGTTTTCAAGGGTGAATTTCAAAGCCTGCGGGGAATAGACCTGGAGGCTCCGCGCCCTCAGACCCCAGCAGCGGACTGAAGAAGCCCCCTGCTCCGTCTTTGTTTTTTATCCTTCACAACAGATAATACTGTTCTCTCTAAATCATTGAATAAGAATGCCGACCAAAGGCATCCGGGGCTGCCACCCGGCCTTCGCTGGAAACAGTCCACTGGACTGTTTCAAGGGCGCTGCGATCCCCCTCAGGGAGGAAATCTGTGGGGTTGCCCGTTGATTCAACGACTTATACTAAACTCAAGCTAAAAATGTATCAGATTTGGGGGAGGCGTAGCAGCGCTACGTTGACCGGAATGAAGCAACGCCATGGCGTAAAAGACACCCAAAGATGATATAGTTTTAGATTGAGTTTAGTATTAGAAGATGAACAGTATAAGATGAAGAATAAGTATTATATAAAAAACAGATCCCCCTTCTGCTTGAGAAAAGGGGGATCTTGTCAATTTGAAACAGGGGGCGCCATGATTTACCGAATGAAAGGGGCAGTTCTTGCGAACTGTCCCTTTCATTCATACGATCGGTTTCATACAAGTATTAAACTGTATGTTTCCGATCTTGTCTGGATTAGAACTGGCCGTCGAACAGTTCAATGCCAACGATCTTGCCAGCGCGGTTGTAGTACACAGCCCATTCGCCCTGCACGGTCATGTAAGCAGTCTGATCGGGGGTGGCGATCACGGTCTGGATGGTCTTGGGATCGATGCCATCATACTCTTCAATCAGCTGGATGTAGCCGGGAATATACTCGCCGTTGAGGATAGTGGGAAGCTGGATGTCGTAGTAGCCATCAAAGGTGGGATAGTCTTTCTTA
>CADCJO010000041.1 GCA_902801765.1 uncultured Eubacteriales bacterium | reverse complement strand
CGTAACCCCAGCGCGGCAGGCGGAGGTTGTTGGTCTATTCCAACAACGTTATTTCGCCAGTTGTGGGTCCAGGGTCCTCAGGACCCTGGTTGGGGTCTGAGGCGAACAGCCCCAGCGTAACCCCCAAGTGTATTAAAGCGTCCAATACTTTCCTACCAGGGGAGATGACCAAATGAATCCATCCCGCACACGGGATTATACGCCGCTGTATCTGATTGGAGCCATGTGCCTGATGTGGGTGCTGCTGCATACGGTGCTGGGCACCAGCTTTTTCGGCCCGACGCCCTACAACACCTACACCCGGCAGGCGCTGGCCTGGCGGCAGGGCCTTTTGCATCTGCCGGAGGATGTGCCGCACCTGGAGCTGGCGATTTTTGAGGGCGAATATTACGTGTCCTTTCCCCCGCTCCCGTCGGTCATCCTGCTGCCGCTGACATATCTGTTCGGCATGGCGACGCCGGACGCGCTGCTGGTAAAGCTCTATGCCCTGGGCGCGTGCCTGCTGATGTATTCCGCGCTGAAACGCGCGGGATACGAACGGGTTTCCGCGGCGGCGCTGGCGTTTCTCATCTGCTTTTCCTCGTCGCTGCTGCCGCTGACGCTGGACGGCGCGGTGTGGTATCACGCCCAGGTGCTGGCCTTTTTCCTCACCATGGCGGCGGTGTGTCTGCTGACGATGGACAGGCCCACCCTGGCCTTGCTGTGCTACGCCCTGTCCGTGGCCTGCCGCCCCTTCAACGCGCTGTACGGCCTGCCGCTGTTCTTTACCTGGTTCAGCCTGTCCCGTCGGGCGGACGTCTCCTGGAAAAGCACCATAAAGCCCCTGATCCCCGGCGTGTGCCTGGGGCTGCTGGTGGCGTTCGGGATCGGCGCTTATAACTTCGCCCGGTTCGGGAACCCGCTGGAGTTCGGTCACAACTACCTGCCGGAATTTTCCTTCCAGGGCGGCATCCAATTTTCCATCAGCCATGTGGGCAACCACCTGAAAACCTTCCTGTGGGGCATGCCGGTATCCTGGGAAAACGGGGCCGCGCAGATTCCCAAGTTCGGTTATTCCATGCTGCTGGCCTGCCCGACGCTTCTTTTGATGCTGATTCAAGGCATGATCGACCTGATCAAAAAGCAGGCCAGCGCCGAAAAAGTCATCGTGGTGTTCACCTGCCTGCTGCACGCTTTTTTCCTGATGTTCCACCGCACGATGGGCGGCTTCCAGCTGGGCGCGCGCTATGCCGTGGACCTGATTCCCTACACGTTCCTGTTCCTGCTGCTGACGCCTGAAAAGAAGCGCGTCCACTGGGCGGAATGGACGCTGCTGGGAGCAGGCTTTTTGTTCACCTTCTATGCGGTCACGCTGGTGCACATCTGACGGAAAAGGAGCGTTCTGACATGGATCACGCGGAAGAAGCAAGGCGGCTGTTCATGGAAGGCTACAACTGCGCGCAGGCCGTGTTCTGCGCGTTTTGCGACGAAACCGGCCTGGACATTGACGCGGCGGCCCGCATGTCCTCCTCCTTCGGCGGCGGGATGGGCCGGCTGCGGGAGGTCTGTGGCACGGTCAGCGGCGCGCTGCTGGCGCTGGGTATCCTGCGCGGCTACGCCGACCCGGCCGATCCCGAAGCGAAAAAAGTCCACTACCATCTGGTGCAGGAATACGCCCGCCGCTTTCGGGAAAAGAACGGAACCATCGTCTGCCGGGAGCTGCTGAAAAACGTGCCGGTAACGCCCGGGGACACCCCGGAACCGCGCACGCCGGAATTCTACGCCCGCCGTCCCTGCCTGCGTCTGGCGGGCGAAGCCGCCGGAATATTGGATGACATGCTTGCGGAAACGCGGATGGACGAAAGCGGGCAGCATTGCGAAACCACATAAAAAACAGGCGGGCCTTCACCCGCCGGGAACGGAGAAAAAAACAATGCGTACAATTCTGAACTTTGCCGCCTTGGACACCAGCCTGACCCTGTGGTGGGAGCAGCCGGAGGACGCGCCAAGGAGCGCTGCTTACACCGTCCTGCTGAACGGCAGGCCCGTCGCGTCGGTGAACCGCACGCATGCGACGCTGGAGCATTTGCGCCCGGAAACAAATTATGATCTGCAGGTCTGTCTGGGGGATGAGCTGATCGCGGAGGTGAACGCACGAACTGCCGCCGCAAGAAACCCCATCGACGTGACCCTGCCCCCCTACTCCGCCGCAGGAGACGGACAGACCATGAACACCGCCGCGCTCCAGGCGGCGATTGACGATTGCGGGCCGGACCAGGAGGTTTATTTTCCCGCGGGCGTTTACCGCACCGGCGGCCTGCGGCTGCACAGCGATATGGCGGTGCATCTGGCAAAAGGCGCGGTTTTGCAGGGCACGGACGACCCGATGGACTACCTGCCCAAAATCGAAAGCCGGTTTGAAGGCGCTCACCAGATGTGCTATCAAAGCCTGCTGAACCTGGGCGAACTGCACGCCGACGCGGGCCCGAACTGCCGCAACGTGCTGATTTACGGCGAGGGAACCATCTGCGGCGGCGGCCAGCCCCTTGCGCTGAACGTGATCGAGCGGGAAAAGGAGCTGCTGAAGGAGCAGCTGGCCGCCTTGGGCGACAGGATCAAGGAATACGAAAACGACCACACGATTCCCGGCCGCGCACGGGGACGGCTGATCAACCTGAGCAACTGCGAGAATGTGCGCATCACCGGCCTGACGCTGCAGAACGGAGCCAGCTGGAACGTGCACATGGTGTATTCCCGCAGCATCGTCACCGACCACTGCGTATTCCGCTCGGAGGACGTGTGGAACGGCGACGGCTGGGACCCGGATTCCAGCGAGGACTGCACGCTGTTCGCCTCCGAATTCCACACCGGCGACGATTCCGTGGCGATCAAGAGCGGCAAGAACCCCGAGGGCAACCGCGTCAACCGCCCCACCCGGCGCATCCGCATTTTCGACTGCGTGAGCGAATACGGCCTGGGGATCGCCATCGGCAGCGAAATGAGCGGCGGCGTGGAGGACGTGAAAATCTGGGACTGCGACCTGCGCCATTCCCTCTACGGCGTGCAGATCAAAGCCACCAAAAAGCGCGGCGGGTATGTGCGCAATGTGTCCGTGCGGGATTGCGCCCTGTCCCGCTTCCTGGTAACGGCTGTGCTGTACAACGACGACGGCGAAGGCGCGGCGGTGCCGCCGGTGTTCGAGCATTTCCGGTGCGACCGGGTGTTCTTTACTGGCTGGGCGCGGGATTACTGGGAGAAGGAAGACCATGCCGTGCCCGCCATTCAGCTCTCCGGCTTCGATGTGCCGGGCCATGAGGTACGCGACGCGGTGTTCCGCCAGTGCGCCACGGAGGGCGAAGCGGAAGTCCGCCTGAACCATTGCCGCGGCGTGAGCGTTGAAATCGAGCGGGCGGAAGCAGGAAAATGACAGCCCGGCAGCGCAAAACAAGCAAACGCGGGTCATCCTATCGTGAAAACAAATCCCGGAGGGAAAGCACATGAACAAGAAAAAGCTGATTTTAATTGCCGACGACGAAGTCGGCATTCATGAATCGCTCAGGATCTACCTGACGCGGGAGGATTACGAGGTGTATTCCGTATTCCGGGGGGACGACGTGATGGAGGCCTTCCAGCGGATGCGGCCCGACCTGGTGATCCTGGACATCATGATGCCCGGCCGTACGGGCACCCAGGTGTGCGCCGACATCCGCGCCATTTCCATGACGCCCATCATTATCCTGACCGCCAAGGGCGAGGAAGTGGACAAGCTGCTGGGATTCGCCCTGGGCGCGGATGATTATATCGTGAAGCCCTTCTCCCCGCGGGAGGTCGTTTCCCGCATCGCGGTCATTTTCCGCCGCATGAACCAGATGCAGACCGCGCCGGACCAGGGCAGGCTGACGGTGGGCAACACGGAAATCGACCTGAAATGCTATGAGGTACGAGTGAAGGGGGAAAGCGTGCTGCTGTCCCCCAAGGAAGTGGAGATCCTGCATCTGATGGCCAGCCATCCCCGTCAGGTGTTTACCCGGGAACAATTGCTGGACAACATCTGGGGATTCGATTTCAACGGCGACCCCCGGGTGGTGGACACCAGCATCAAGCGCATCCGCAAGAAGCTGCCGGAGGATACGGATATCCTGCTGCGGTCGGTGTACGGGGTGGGCTACAAGGTGGAGGTACAGGGGGATGCTTAAACTGTCCTCCTCCTTTTCCCGGCTGCTGCTGCTGATCCTGATCATCATCGTGGGCGTATCAGTGGCGCTGGTCGCCCTGAGCAGCTTTTACTTTCAGGATATCTATGCCGCTTCGCTGTACGATACCGTGACCGGCGGCCTGCGGGAAGCGGAAAAAATGTATACCCTGCATCAGATCGGCCTGATCAGCTCCAATTCGCTGTATCAGGCCGTCAATCCACCGCTCAACTCCAACGGGGATTTTTATATGATGCTCACGCCCTACCGCCAGGTGGTTGCGTATACCGAATCCTCCGCCCCCTACTTTACCGGCGGGATGCTGACCTCCCTGCTGGACGCGCTGGACAAGGAGGATTCCGCCCTTGTGCGCAAGCAGGTGGGCGGCAGGACAGCGCTGATTGTGGGCATGAAAAGCGACCTTGGCTATGTGTTGGCCGGGCGGCCCATGCGCACCCTGTCCGGCGCGGCGATTACCTTCCGCAACCGGATGCTGATTTCCATGGGCGTGGTGCTGCTGGCCATGGTGGTGGTCAGCATCGTCTCCGCCCGGCGTGCCGTGCGCCCTGCCCGCATCATCACGGAAATGGCGGGCAGGCTGGTGGAGGGCGAGCAGGTGACACTGCCTGAAAACCTGCCGGGCAAGGAAGTGCGCGAGCTGGCAGGCGCGCTGAACCAGATGAGCGCTTCCGTGGCCCAGGCCATCAGCGCGCTCAAGTATGAAAAGGATACCATGGCGCTGATTTTAGAGGGCCTGAGCGAAGGCATTCTGGCCATAGACGAAAAGGGCGGCATCCTGCACGAAAATGCCGCGGCCTGGTCGCTGCTGGGCGGCGAGGACACGGACGCCTACAAGGCCGTGATGAACGCACTGCGTCAGGATCAGGATGCAGACCAATGGGATGAAAAATTCACGTCGGGCGACCGGATATTGTACTTCGCCGTGTCGCGCCTGCCCTCCGAAAGCAAGCTGCCCCGCAGCCGCGGCACCGTGGCGCTGATCCGCGATATTACCGAGCAGGAACATCTGGAGCGCACCCGCCACGATTACGTCGCCAACATCTCCCACGAGCTGCGCACGCCCCTGGCCTCCATCCGCGGCTTGGGCGAAGGATTGCGGGACGGGTTGGTGACGGACGAAAAAGACCGGCAGCGGTATTACAACATCATCGTGGAGGAGGTCACCCGCCTGTCCCGGCTGGTGAACGATCTGCTGGAGCTGAGCAGTTTGCAGTCCAATCCCGCCGCGTTTGAGATGGAGCGGGTGGACCCCAACGAGCTGATATACGATCTGCATGACCGCAACAGCAGCCTGTTTTCCGAAAAGCAAATCACCTTCGTGCGGGATCTGCCCGAAGATCCTCTGCCCGACATCCGCTCCAACGAGGATCGGCTGGCCCAGGTGCTGACCATCTTCCTGGACAATGCCCGCAAGTTCACCCCCGAGGGCGGAGAAGTGACCCTCGGCGCGGAAAAAACAGATGCCGGCACCCGGTTCTTCGTCCGGGATACCGGCATCGGCATGGATGAGGAAACCCAGCGCCTGGCCTTCGACCGCTTCCACCAGGCCGAACGCAGCCACAGCGGCAAGGGCAGCGGCCTGGGCCTGTCCATCGCCAAGGAAGTGCTGCAGAAAATGGGTGTGGAGATTCAGCTTGAAAGCGCCCTGGGCAAGGGCAGCGAGTTTTCGTTTGTGATTCCCTAATTGGGGATAATCCCCGCCCGTTTCATGGCGTCCAGCAGGCGCAGCGCGCAGCGCGCATACACCGCGTCGTCCCCGCCATAGGGGTCGGGGATTTCCGGGTACAGCACGTCCGCCTTGGCGGCCAGCTCCGGAAAACGCGCGTTCAGCGCGTCCCAATGGTCGGAGGTCATCACCCACACCTGTTCGGCCTTTTGCATCAGCTCTTCCGTGACCGGCCGGGCCTGGTGGCGCGTCAGGTCAGCGCCGTGATGCGCTGCGGCGCGGATGGCCTCGGGCGTGGCCGGGCTGCCGGGCCAGACCATGATGCCAGCCGACTCCGCGTCCACCCCCCGGCTTCTTGCCAGCGCTGCAGCCAGCGGGCTGCGGCAGGTGTTTCCCGTACAAATAAACAGAATCACGCGGAATTCCTCCTTCATTTCATTGGTATGATGATATGGCAAGCAGGACAAAAATGCTGTTTTTTTCCCGTTTCCCCGTTTGACAGGATCGGTTTTTTTTGGTATGATGAGCAAAACTGAGAAACAAACGCATATCAACCGGTCAGAAGGAGGAAATCCGCATGGCGATTCAATTGATCAAATATCCCAGCCCCAATTCCAACCTGTCGCTCCGCGTGGCGCACGGCCATTTTGCCACCAGCCACAGCCACATCAATTATTACATCGACCTGACCATGACCAAGCACCGCCTGTCCGAAGCCCGCGAAGCCGCGGTGGAGCTGGCCGCGGCGTTCAAGCCCTCCACAATCATCGACACCATCCTGTGCCTGGACGGCACCGAAGTCATCGGCGCCTGCATGGCCAGTGAGCTGACCCGCGCGGGCTTTATGAACATGAATGCTCACCGCACCATTTACGTGGTCACCCCCGAGCATACCTCCGGCAGCCAGCTTTTGTTCCGCGACAATCTGGCCCCCATGATTGTGGGCAAGCATGTGCTGGTGCTGGCCGCCTCCGTCACCACCGGCTATACCGCCAAGGCCGCCATTGAGGCCATCCGTTATTACAACGGCATTGCCGTCGGCATCAGCGCCATTTATTCCTGTGTGGAGGAGTGTGAAGGCTTCCCCATCGTGTCCATCTTCAACACGAAGAACGACCTGATGGACTACGAAAGCCATGACAGCCACGACTGCCCGCTGTGCAAGGCAGGCGTAAAGCTGGACGCGCTGGTGAACGCCCACGGTATTTCCAGTTTCTGACAGAATCAATCAGCAAAGCCCGCGTTTCAAAAACGCGGGCTTTGTTTGATTTCAGAATCCAACGATCAGGCCGTGGCGTTCGGCATAGAAGCTGTCCAGTCCGCGGGTGGGAAGGACGTCCACGATGATTTGGGGATAGGCGGCGAGCAGCCGTTCCTTCAATTGTTCGGCCGCCTCCTGATTCTGGCTATGAGAAATGACCACCCGCGTTCCGCACAGCCCGATTTTGCCGATTTCCTCCAGCATCACCTTCAGCATATTCTTGGGCCCGCGAGCCTTGCCGCGCATGGCGATTTCGCCGTTGTCGTCGCCCACGCCGATGCCCCAGAAGCCCAGATGCCCCGCGATCAGGCCCACCAACCGGTTCACGCGCCCGGCTTTGATCAGGTTATGATAGGAGGACAGGGCGAAAATGATATGGGTTTTCGCGGCTGTGTCGATCAGGGCTTTTTCGATCTCGTCGATCGAAAGGCCTTGCTTGATCAATTCGCACGCCTTCCGGATGATCAGCACCGTTTCAGGCCCGGTGGCCTTGGTGTCAATCACGGCGATGCGTTTGCCGGGCTGCTCCTCCTCCACCATGTGCTTGGCGGTGCATGCGCTGTTGTAGCTGCCGGACAAATTGCTGGAGATGGTAAAGGCCAGCACATTGCCCGGCTTGGCAAATTCCTCCGCAAAGGCCTGAGGTGAAGGGCACGCCGTCTGTGCCATTTCCCGGTGGTTTTCGTTGGCGGTCAGCATCCCGTCCACTGAGATTTTTTCGTCGTCGATATATTCCGTCTGCCCCACCCGGATGATGAAGGGAATGGTGGCAAACGCCACGTCAGGACAGTTCATTGGCAAAGCAAACAAATCACAGCTGGAATCCGCTACGATACGCCAGGTCATACAGAACGCCTCCGTTCTTTTGCCGCGTTATGAAAGCGTGGTAATGTCACAAGCATATTATACCCTCAAACGCTCGTTTTGACAATCTCTGCCATAATGATTACACAATTAAAAAACCGCCGCCCGGTTGTTCGGACGGCGGCTTGATCATCATCAGGCTTTGTTTTCCCGCTGAGTGCAGCCACAGGCACAGGTTGAACAGCTGCCGCAGCAGCCGGACTTTTTCGGCTTTCGCATCTGCCACACGGCAAACCCTACCGCAGCGGCGACCAAAAGTAAGATGATGATGTCATACAGGTTCATAAAATGTTCTCCTTATGTTGATACTGCGAACAGTCATGTTGTGAATGGTGGAAAACTACGACTAGGCAGGGGCCTATGCGGCCCCCGTACCCCTGCACCAAAGGATTTCATCCTCTGGACTCCAATAGCGGAAGCAGCTTGATTGGGTAGATCAGCTTGGTTCCCGCAGATACAGGGAAGAACGCGGAAGCCTGATTTGGTGCCGTGGTGCTTCTGGCCCGGCGGCGAAGCCGCCAACCCGGATGCAAAGCATCCGGGGAAAGCCAGGGAATCATCCGTAAGGGAAAGTTCACTTTTCCTTACGGATGTTCCCAGTCTTTCTTGGGCCAGAAGCCCTCAAACTTTTCGTAACCTCAGCGCGGCAGGCGGAACTTGTTTGCTTTTCCCAACAAAGTAATTTCGCCAGTTGTGGGTCCAGGGTCCTCAGGACCCTGGCGCAGGTCTGGGGGCGCGCAACCCCCAGCGTCTCCTACCCGCTGGATTAAGATTCATCTTTGAGTTGTTACCTGTTTAAACTACGCCGCTCCAAAGGCCATACCGATGAGCCGGACGATGAGGGCCGCGGCCCAGGCAATGCCGCACTGCCAGAGCACGACGTAGAGGCCCCAGCGGGCGCCGAGCTCGCGCTTGATGGAAGCAATGGCGGCGACGCAGGGGGTGTAGAGCAGGCTGAACACCAGCATGGTCACGGCGGTGAGGCTGGTCATGACGGCGGGCAGGCCCGCTTCGGAGGCGAAGAGCACCTGCATCACGGACACCACGCTCTCCTTGGCCATGAAGCCGCTGATAAGGGAGGTGACAATGCGCCAGTCGCCCAGGCCGATGGGCTTTAAAATCGGCGCGATAAAGCCCGCAATGGCGGCCAGGATGCTGTCGGGCTTCTCCACCAGGTTCAGGCGGAAATCAAAGCTTTGCAGGAACCAGACCACGATGGTGGCGATGAGGATGACGGAGAAGGCGCGCTGGATAAAGTCCTTAGCCTTTTCCCACAGCAGCTGCATCACGCTGCGGGGGCTGGGGAAGCGGTAGTTGGGCAGCTCCATCACGAAGGGCACGGCCTCGCCCTTGAACAGGGTTTTCTTGTACAGCATCGCCACCAGCACGCCCACACCGACGCCCAGGAGATACAGAAGCAGGATAATCCACCAGGCCTGCCGCGGGAAGAAAGCATTCACAAAGAAGCCGTAGATCGGCATCTTCGCGGTGCAGCTCATGAAGGGGGTCAGCAGGATGGTCATTTTCCGGTCGCGGGCGCTGGGCAGGGTGCGGGTGGACATGACGGCGGGCACCGTGCAGCCAAAGCCGATCAGCATGGGCACGATGCTGCGGCCGGACAGGCCGATGCGCCGCAGGGTCTTGTCCATAAAGAAGGCCACGCGGGCGATGTAGCCGCTGTCCTCCAGCATGGAGAGGAAGAAGAACATGGTGATAATGATGGGGAGGAAGCTGAGCACGCTGCCCACGCCCTCGAAGATGCCCTTCAGCACCAGCCCTTGAATGGCCTCGTTCACGTTCCCGGCGATCATGGCGTTTTCCGTGATTCCGGCCAGGGCGTCGATGCCGGATTGCAGCAGATCCTGGAAGAACGGCCCCACCAGGAAGAAAGACAGATAAAACATCAGGCCCATGATCAGGATGAACACGGGAATGGCCGTCCATTTGCCCGTGAGCACCTGATCCATTTTCTGGCTGCGGATGTGCTCCTTGCTTTCCCGGGGCTTGATCACGCAGGCGTCACACACCTTCTGGATGTAGGCAAAGCGCATGTCCGCCATGGCTGCGCTGCGGTCCAGCTTCCGTTCCTTTTCCATCTGGAACACGATGTGCTCCAGGGCGTCCTTTTCGTTCTGATCCAGATTCAACTGGTTCAGAATCAGTTCGTCGCCCTCGATGATCTTGCTGGCGGAAAACCGCAGGGGCAGCCCGGCTTCGGTGGCATGATCCTCGATCAAATGGCCCACGGCATGGAGGCAGCGGTGCACCGCGCCGCCGTTGTCCGTGCTGTCGCAAAAGTCCTGGCGCAGGGGGCGCTCCTGATATTTGGCGATGTGCACGGCGTGCTTCACCAGCTCGTCCACGCCCTGGTTCTTGGAAGCCGAAATCGGCACCACGGGCACCCCCAGCATGTTTTCCATGCGGTTGATGTCCACCGTCCCGCCGTTGCCCCGCATCTCGTCCATCATGTTCAGGGCCACCACCATGGGCACGTTCATTTCCAGCAGCTGCATGGTCAGATAGAGATTGCGCTCGATGTTGGTAGCGTCCACGATGTTGATGATGGCTTTCGGCTTTTCATTCAGCACAAAGTCCCGGCTCACCAGCTCCTCGCTGGAATAGGGCGACATGGAGTAAATGCCCGGCAGGTCGGTGATGAGGGTGTTGGCCTGGCCGCGGATGGCCCCGTCCTTGCGGTCCACCGTCACGCCGGGGAAGTTGCCCACGTGCTGGTTCGCGCCGGTCAATTGGTTGAACAGGGTGGTCTTGCCGCTGTTCTGGTTGCCAACCAGGGCGAAGGTCAGGGTGGTGCCGTCCGGCAGAGGATCGCCGCTGCCCTTGGGGTGGAACTTGCCGTCCTCACCCAGGCCGGGGTGGGCGATCCTGGTTTTGCGGGCCTTCGTGTCGGTTTCAGCAGGTTTGGCTGTCACCAGCTCCGCGGTGATCTTTTCAGCGTCAGCCAGGCGCAGCGTCAGTTCGTAGCCGTGAATGCGCAGCTCCATGGGATCGCCCAGGGGAGCCAGCTTAATCAGCGTGGCTTCCGCGCCGGGGATCACGCCCATGTCCAGAAAATGCTGGCGCAGCGCGCCTTCGCCGCCTACGGTGATGATCCGCGCCGTTTGGCCCGGCTTTAATTCTTTCAGGGTCATAAAAACCTCCGTCCATGCCTTCACATCACCCGCGAAAGCGGATGGTTAGTTAAGCCTTACTAAAAAACAGTATAAGCTGAGTTTGGCGGATTGTCAAGAAAAAAGATCAATTTTCGACAAAAACCAACCCTGCGCGGTTCCGTTCCCCATCGGAAGAAAGCATTGACAGCGCGATTTGATGCAGCATATAATAGATTGACCGGCGAGGCGGAAAGCGGACCGCCCGGTTCTCCGCGGAAAGGAAAGAATGAATGAACAGAATCAAATACATTGATTCCATCAAGGGTTTCGCCGCTGTTTGCGTTGTATTGGGCCATGTGGTTAACGGCTACTGGGGCAGCGGCGCGGACAGCGTCGTCTATTACGTGCTCCTGAACGCCCTGTATGCTTTTCATATGCCCCTGTTTTTTACGGTCAGCGGGTTTCTTTTTGCCCAGGCATATCTGGCGGATGACCAAGTCAATAAAGAAAAAATAAAAACGCAGCTCATCAATCTGGCCTGCGTTTATGTTCTGTTCAGCCTTATCCTGGGCGTATCCAAAATCCTATTCAGCCAATATGTCAACAATCAAGTGACGGCAAGGGATGTCGCGCTGATCCCGATCAAGCCGATCGGCCTGTACTGGTATCTGTTTGTGCTGGTGATTGACTACCTCGTTTTCAGCAACGAATTCATCCTGCGTCAGAAGCCCGCCGCCGTGCTGGCCGCCGCGTTCGCCCTGGGCGTCGCCAGCGCCTGGATTCCCGAATATCTGATCTTTGATGTCAAACGGATGTGCTATCATTTTCTGTTCTTCTATCTGGGCATCGTACTGAACAAAAGAAGCGGCATCCTGGAAAAAAAGTATATTCCCTTTGCTTCGCTTCCGTGTATCATTCTGCTGTACGCCGTTTTCTGGAGTCAAAAAAGGCAATTGAACAGCATCCTGCTTGTGAATCAGGCTTTGGGCATTCTCTGCACTTTGCTTGTGTTCTGCGCTTTTCGTCAGTATAAAATCCTGGGAGAAAACAGGCTGTTCCTCTGGGTCGGCCGGTACACCCTGGAAATCTACCTGCTCCACACGTTTTTCCTGACCGCGTGCAGGACGCTTCTCCGGCGGATGAATATCGACAGCGTGGCCGTGATCCTGACCGTCAGCACCGTCGTCGGCGTCCTGCTGCCCATCGTCTTCTCCGTTATATGCAGAAGGTTCCATATCCACAGTTTTCTGTTCAGCCCCTATAAAAGCCGTCGGGGTCAATCTCGATGATCGTTCCCAGCGGGACGGCGTCATAGAGCGTTTGCGCGTCGGCATCGTTCAGGGCGATACAGCCCGCTGTCCAATCCGTTTCCGTGCCGCCGCCGTGGATGTAGATTTCTCCGCCCAGGAAGCTGCCCCAGGGGGGACGCTCACCGCGCGCCGCCCGCTCCCGGATGCAGGCAGTCAGCTCTGCCGAAGCGTTCATGCGCCGCGCATCCTGCTCATTGGGATAGCTGACGCCCAGGGACGGGCCGAATTTGCCGATCTTTTTGAGGCACACAAAGTAACGCCCCTCCGGCGTTCTGCCGTCGCCTTCCCGCTCCTTGGGCCCGGTTGGGCAGGAACCCAGGGCGATGGGAAATATAAAAAAGATTTCGCCGTGATCGTTAAACAGCGTCAGCCGCCGGGCCGCCTTTTCAATCAGGATGCGCATCGTCACTTTTCCTCCTGTGTATAGAATACCACACCTGTCAATGGAGAAAAAAGACCGAAACCGCCGCGGCGCACAGCGCCCCGGACAGGATGGCGTGCAGCAGCCGCAGCAGGGCAAGCTGGCCCAGGGTCACGCCGCTTTCCTGCCAGAACGCGGCGTTTTGCATCAGCAGCGAAAGCCCGCCGAAGGAGCAGGCGGCGCAGACCAGCGGCGCGGCGTTGGACGTGTTCAGGGACAGGATAGCCTTCACCCCTGCCGTCACCTCCAAAGCGCATTGCAGCGCAGCCCGGGCTTCCATTGGCAGGGCAGGAAACGCGCAGGCGGTCAGCCGCGCCGCCACGCTGCCCAGCATCATGCACAGCGCCACCGTGAGCAGGGCCAGGGCGCTTTCCCGCAGCGCCGTGCCCAGCGGCACAGGGGAAGGGGCGGAGGCATCCTTTCTTTCGGGATGCCGGATGCACAGCCCGATTGCCAGCGCCCCCAGGATATGGCAAGCCAGAATCCCCCAGCCCAGCCGCCTGTCCCCCAGCCATGCGCCCACCGTGCCGATCAGGAACATCGGGCTCATGGTGCCCGTCATCGCGGCGGCTCGCAGGGCGGCCCTGCCCCGCAGCCCCAATTCCCGCATCAGTCTGGCCCCGCCAGGGGAACCGCTCAGCCAGCCCATGGCCGTCCTGAGCGCGACGCTGCCCCCCACCCTGCCGGAAATCATCAGCATGCACACCATGAACGGCCCCAGCGCCGGAGCCACCGCCCGCGCCCAAAGGGTCAGCGCCTCCGTCGCCGCCTCCGCCGCCGCGCCGGGGAACGCCAGCATCGCCCCCGCCAGCGCGCCAAACGCCGCCGCTTCCAGCATCCGCATCCCCTCCCGGGGACAGCATATGAGGAACGGCTGGCCGCAAGAACCTGAGGTTGCTGTCCGCAAGAACCTGAGGTTGCATTCTTGACAAAACTGTCTGATCTGGTTATACTGAACATGGAAAATGACAGGAAAATAACCGCACCGTGGAAATTGTTTTCCGTGCGAATGTTTTTCGGATGAAAGGGGAAGCGATATGGGCAACAGAATCATCACCATCAGCCGTGAATTTGGCAGCGGCGGACGCACCATCGGCCGCATGGCGGCGGAAAAACTGGGCATTCCCTGCTACGATCAGGAAATCATTGAAAAAATCACCCAGGAAACCGGGATGCTCAAATCCTATGTGGAGTCCAACGTGGAGGATGTGCAGGGCGGCTGGCTGTCCGTGCTGGCGGGCCGGGATTATTACGGCCATTCCTTGCAGGATGATTTGCACGCCGCCCAGACCAAGGTCATTCGCGAACTGGCCGACAAGGGCCCCTGCGTGATCATTGGCCGCTGCGCCGACAGCATCCTGGAGGGCTACGACAACGTGCTGAAAGTGTTCATTCACGCTTCCATCGAAAAGCGGGCGGAACGCATCGTGCACCAGTACGGCGAAACAGCGGAAGACCCTGTTCAGCGCCTGAAGGACAAGGATAAAAAACGCAAGGCCTATTACCAGCTTTACAGCGACCGCAAATGGGGCGCGATGGAAAACTATCACGTCGCCCTGGACAGCGGCGCGCTGGGCCTGGAACGCTGCGCCGAAATCATCGTGCAGCTGTTCTGACAGAAAAAACAACAGCCTCCCGGATGGGCAAAGCCGTACCGGGAGGCTGTTTGCGTTTCGCGGAAGCAATCAGAAAATGCCGAGCGCGGCCAGCAGGGTGGAACCCACCAGGATGATCACCAACCCGATGCAGATAATGCGCACCCACAGCTTTTGAGGGAGGCGTAGCAGCGCTACGTTGACCGGAATGAAGCAACGCCATGGCGTAAAAGACACCCAAAGATGATATAGTTTTAGATTGAGTTTAGTATTACATTTGCGCTTCATAAGCCTCAATGGCTTTGGACAGCTGATCCGGACAGGAGGTGTTGCCCCGGCACTGAATGCCGCGCAGGAGGTCCTTCACCTCGTCCGCCTTGCGGCCCAGCACCATCTTGGCCAGGCCCTGGGTATTGCCCCGGCAGCCGTTTTGGAACGCGCAGGCGGTGATCACGCCGTTTTCAATTTCCAGATCGATTTGCGTGGAGCAGGTGCCCCTGGTTTTATAATGGAACATTATCATCCAGCCTCCCGAAAAAACGTTGGTACATCAGGACAGCAGCCCTTTGGCGGGCTGTTTTGTTATTATAGCATATTCATGGGCTTTTGCGCAAGACGGAGACAGCAGAAAAAAAGCCCGCGGAATGCGCGGGCTGAACCTGCTTACTGCAGCAAAGCGTCGGGGAAAGGGGAAGGAAGCACAGGCCGTTTCGGCCGCGGGGTTTCATCCGGCGCTTCCTCTTTGGGCACCTGCACGCCGGCGGTGAGCACAGCCAGAATGTCCGATACCCTGCCGGATACCTCGTTTCTTTCAGCGGTGAGCGCCTCGCTTTCGGTTTTTGCCGCGTCCGCTTCCTGCCGCGCTTCCCTGAGGGCTGCGGCAAGCGCCTGTTTTTCCAGGGTCAGGGCGGCGTAATCGGCGCTCATTTCGTCGGATGAGGCCTGCCATTCCGCTTTTTCCGCATCATACATGGTTTTCAGCGCGTCGTATTTCTGCTTTGCTTTTCGGGCTTCTTCCCGCAGAGCGGTCTTTTCCCCCGAGACGGAAACGAGGGTGATCAGGCTTACCGCCAGACCAATCCAAACCAGCACCGTAAAAAACTTTTTCAAAGGTTCTCCCTCCTTGTCGCGTTTCTACGGTATAAATTGGCCCGTTCGCCCGCAAAATATACCCGAAAGAAAAGAGAAGGGAGAAGAAATCCATGGAAAAACGCAAGAACACCCCGGCAAGCCTTCACCGCAAAGGACTGATGGAAAGCCTGCTGCGCCGCCGCGATCCCGACGGGGATGTGCCGTTTGAACCGGAGGAAGAAGAGGAAGATTGATTTATTTCAAAATTCTTAACAGTCATGTTGTGAAGGATGACGAGACGAGGGCCTGTGCGGCCCTCGTGCACCTGCACCAGGGGGCTTCGCCCCCTGGATCCATATAGCGGATGAAGCTTGTGCTTCTGGCCCGGCGGCGAAGCCGCCAACCCGGATGCTTTGCATCCGGGGAAAGCCAGGGAATAATCCGTAGGGGAAAGTTTACTTTCCCCCTCGGATATTCCCAGGCTTTCTTGGGCCAGAAGCCCTCAAACTTTCCGTAACCCCAGCGCGGCAGGAGGAGCTTGTCTGCTTATCCCAGCTGCGTGATTTCGCCAGTTGTGGGTCCAGGGTCCTCAGGACCCTGGCGCAGGTCTGGGGGCGCGCAGCCCCCAGCGTATCTTCCACGTTGGTCTTGAACTTTGTCCTTGAGAACAAGACTGTTAAGAATTAAGAAAAGAAAAAAATAAGAAGGGAAATGGTTCAGGGAAGTGTGCTTTACAGTGTCCTTTCCTTCATCCCGCGGAGTCCATGGAATTGAGCGCTTCCATCGTCCAGGCGAAGGCCTTGGCGGTGCGAAGCCCAGCGTCCCGGAAGTGGTTGCCCTCGTTCCACGCGAGGGTGGCGGCCACCTCCGGGTTCTTTTGATACTGATCATACAGCGCGCGGATGCAGTCGCCCACCTGGCGCATGACGGGATTGCGGGTCTTTTCCTCTTTGTCGCCCAGGCTGAGACAGACGGCTTTTGCCCGCATGGGCCGCAGCTTCGCGTAATCCAGAAAGCCGGGAAACCACACCGACGGTGACGCGGCAGCAATGCCGTCGAAGGCATCCGTTTCGTGGCCGCTCCACAGGGCAAACAGCCCGGCCAGGGAATACCCGCCCAGAATCAGCCGTGCCTCCCGGGAAACGGCGTATTCCGCTTTTGCCCGAGGAATCACTTCCTCGCTGATTTTCCGCAGCATGTCCTTGGCGCCATCGCCAAAGCCCTCGTTTCCAAAAACCGGCGGCGCGGGCCAGGGGGACAAATCGGTGTTCCAGTCCGCGACGGGCACGGGAACGAGCAGGAACGGCGCGTCCGTGCGCTCCCCAATGGCGGAGATTTCCACATCCATCTCCATCAGGTCGTGCTCGTCCACCGGCTGAATCAGCAGATACTTTGCGCCTTTGCTTCCATACGCCTTCACGCTCACACCCCCGCGCGCTCCGCGAACAGCCTGCCGCTGCGCGCGATAAGCCGCAGGACTTCCGGGACCAGCTCAGGGTCAAACGCCCGCTCCACCGCCCCGTGGGTTTCAAAGCTCAAATGCCCGTGATAGCCGATCTCCCGCAGGCCCTCCACGAACCGATCCCAATCCAGCACGCCCATATAGGGGGCCACGTGCTGGTCATCCACGCCGTTGTTATCGTGGATATGGAAGGCTTCGATGCGGCTGCCCAGGGCGGTCAGGGCGTGCTTGATGTCTTTTCCCACCAGCAGCGCGTGACCGGTGTCCAGGCAGAAGCCGAATACCGTATCGCCCGCCAGGTCGTTCAGCCGGTCCACGTAACGCGCCGCCTGATGAAAGTCCGAGCAGCAGGCCTGATAGATTTTTCCCTTGTGGCGAACGAACATGTTTTCCAGCAGGATCTTTACGCCCCATTGCTTCGCCGCAGGAATCAGCCGCGCATAACGCTCTTTGTTCAGTTCCCATTCCGCTTCTTCGCTCAGCATGTGGTCATACGTTCCGAAGAAGGGATGAATAACCAGTTTTTTGCAGCCGATATACGCGCAGCCCGCGATGGTTATTTCCATCACGCGCAGCAGATAATCGTTATAACCGCCGGTCCCGTCAAAGTCCGCCACCCAGGAGGGGAAAGGCGCGTGGGCCTGGGCGTTGACAACGCCGTATTTTTCCGCCGCGTCCCGATAGGGCCGAAACCAGCTTTCCTCAAACGCGCCGCTGAATATGGCCGGACGCTTTTGATCCAGGATGTCCCGATAGGCCAACAGCTCGTCCAGATTCACATCAGCCGCGTCAAACCCCGCGTCCCTGATTGCTCGATATGCCCCGTCTATTCCGTACAGGCGCGTCAGCCCGCCCGTCTGTACCCCGATCATTGCCATGCCATGCACCTCCGCATCCGTTCTTTTTTAGTAGCATAGCATTGCCATGTTTTTCTGTCAAGAAACGGACGATCTGCTCAGCGCAGATTTTTACAAAATGGGGCTGTACAAAATGGGGGCATTTCCTGTATAATAAATGAACAGCATCGCGGAACCACCGCCCTGTGCTGACTTTTATTCAGATCACAAAGAAAAGAGGAAAACTGCAATGAAAAGAATAACGGCCTTTCTGCTGGCGGCGATTCTCCTGTTCGTATGCATGCCCGCGATGGCAGCAGAACAAAAATACCAGTCCAAACTCCTGGGCAGCAGCGTCATTCTGCCGGATTACCTGGAGATCATAGCGGAAATCCCCAATGCGGAAAAAGAAGGCATCTATATTTACTTCTACATGCCCGAGAGCGATGCCCAGATCATCAGCACCATGACCTATGTGCCGGAGTATCTGGGAATGCGGACCAAAGACCTGCCCAAAGAAGAAATCGAAGGTTGGAAGCGTATTTTTTCCGCTGACTATCCCAAGCACAGCAAGAGCGTGATGCTGCGGCCCAAATACAATAGCTCCCAACGCATCTACCGCTACTATGGCCAGAGCACTGACGGCAATTGGATGCTGAGTTATACCGGCGTCAGAGACGGACTGTATGTGTCCGTGTTCTGCGAAGCGGGTCAGTTCGGCTTCCGCAGGAACCTGATGCAGGCGATTTTTGAAGTGTTCAACGATAGCTTCCAGCTCTTCGCCGCCAGCCGTGGCGTAGACTTTGTGCGGTATGACCCGAATGACTACGAGGTGGAAATTTTCAACCTGCTGTATGATGATTCTCCCAACAGCATCTTCCGGAAGAACTGATTTTCTTCCGTCCGGCGGGACTGCGCTGTATTTTGCGCGGCCCCGCTTGTGCTTTTGGGGAAAATGGGATATAATATTTAAAGAAGCGGACAATCAAAGGAGGGATTCTGACATGGCCAATCAGGAAGAATGGGACATCATCGAGCTGGAGGGTGACGACGGCGAGCCCATCCGCCTGTGCGTGGAGCGCTATTTCTTCTATAACGGCGATGAATATGTGCTGCTCAGCGACGCCTGCGACGTAGAGGACGAGGACGAAATCTCCCGGTATGTGATGAAGGTGCAGCCCATGGAGGGCGAGGGCAACGAGGACATGGAAGAATTCGTACCCGTGGACGAGGACCTGATGGATCAGCTGGTGGAGGTCGCCGAAGCCACCTTTGACGTGGACGACGAAGACGAAGACAAAGAATAAAACCAAATCATTGCCAACAGAATGTAAAGCGGGAGAGCAGATTGTTACAGCCTCCCCCTTACGGCTTTCTTGGAAGGGGGTCTGGGGGAAACCATTCTTTGGCCTCCAAAGAATGGTTTCCCCCAGTAACTTTTTTTCATGAACGAAACAATCTCGCAAAAGCTCCGCCTGCTGCCCGATTCGCCCGGCTGCTACCAGATGAAGGAGAACGGGAAAATCATCTATGTGGGCAAGGCGGTCAATTTAAAAAACCGCGTCAGAAGCTATTTCCATGGCCACGACCATACGCCCAAGGTCGCGGCCATGGTTTCGCATATCACGGATTTCGATATCATCCTGTGCCGCACCAACCTGGAGGCGCTGATTTTAGAGTGCAATTTAATCAAGCTCTATAAACCTTATTACAATATTCTTTTAAAAGACGACAAGCATTAC
Organism: uncultured Eubacteriales bacterium; assembly: GCA_902801765.1. Lineage (GTDB taxonomy): Bacteria > Bacillota > Clostridia > Christensenellales > Aristaeellaceae > RUG563. The sequence continues at coordinate 1,667 of CADCJO010000041.1, read as the reverse complement.
CCCTATATCCGCATCAACCTGAACGATCCTTTCCCCCGGGTCACGCTGGCCCGGCGTCAGACCGCCGACGGGGCGAAGTACTTCGGCCCCTACATCGGGGCCACGGCGGTGCGGGAGGTGCTGGAGCATTTAAAGAAGCTGTTTCCCCTGCGCACCTGCAATCATCACCTGCCGGAGCACGGCCCCAAGCGGCCCTGCATGAACTACGAAATCGGGCGCTGCCTGGGCCCCTGCTGCGGCAAGTGCACCGAAAACGAATACCGGGCGGTGGTGCAGCGGGTGATCGCGTTCCTGAACGGCAAGTATCAGGACGTGACGGACGAGCTGGAAAAAGACATGCGGGAGGCCGCCAAAGCTCTGCAGTTTGAAAAGGCCGCCCGGCTGCGGGATCAGATTCGGGATATTCAGGGACTCATGCAGCGGCAGCAGGCCATCCAGACCAGCGGCGTAGAACAGGACGTGTTCGCCCTGGCCCAGGATGACCTGGACGCCATGGCGCAGGTTTTATATGTAAGAAACGGCCACATCTTAGGCGGCGACTCCTTCGCCCTGCCCCGGGAGGGCAAGGAAAATCCCGGCGAAGTGCTGTTCGATTTTATCGTGCAGTTTTACGAGGGCGACCGCAAGCCAGCCCGGGAGGTGCTGTGCCCCGACCTGCCGGGGGAAATCGGCGGCGACTTGGAGGAATGGCTGCGCCAGCGCCGGGGCGGGGCGTGCACCCTCACCATCCCCCAGCGCGGCGACAAGCGGGCCCTGACCCTGCTGGCCGAAAAGAACGCCCGGGACGCGCTGGAAAAGCGCAACGCAAAAAAGCAGGTGCAGTATGAGCGCACCGTCGGCGCGGTGGAAGAATTGGCCAAAGCCATCGGCATGGACACCGTGCCCCGCCGCATCGAGGGCTACGACATTTCCAACACCCAGGGGGCTCAAAACGTGGCTTCCATGGTGGTGTTCATCGACGGCGAGCCCGCGCCTAAGGAGTACCGGCACTACCGCATCAAGAGCTTCGAGGGAGCCAACGACTTTGCCTCCATGAACGAGGTGCTGAGCCGCCGGTTCCGCCGCTGCTTCGCGGAGGATGAAAAGGAGCGCTGGCCCCTGCCTGACCTTGTGCTGATCGACGGCGGCCCGGAGCAGCTGCAATTTGCCCGGGAAGCCATGCTGGCCGCGGGGGCGGACGTGCCCATGTTCGGCCTGGCGAAACGACTGGAAGAAATCTTCCTGCCGGGCCGGGAGGATTCCATTCTCATCGACCACCACTCCCCCGTGCTTCATCTGATCCAGCGCATCCGCGACGAAGCCCACCGCTTCGCCATCACCTATCACCGCGGCCTGCGCGGTAAAGCGTCGGTTCACAGCGCCTTAGAGGATATTCCCGGCGTCGGCCCGTCCCGCCGCCGCGCGCTGCTGCAATACTTCAAGTCTGTCAGGGCCATCCGGGAAGCCGAATTGGACGAATTAAAAAAGGTTCCCGGCATGAACGCCCCCAGCGCACAAGCCGTCTACGCCTGGGCGCACCCGGAGGAGAATCCAGAAAAATAAAAACAAAGAAAAAAAAGCTAATCCTCTTCTAATACTAAACTCAAGCTAAAAATGTATCAGATTTGGGATGGATTTTACGCCGTGGCTAAGCTGAATGGAGGGAGGCGTAGCAGCGCTACGTTGAC